>CAZPYP010000119.1:0-3295 GCA_964590845.1 uncultured Nitrospira sp. | reverse complement strand
CCGGAGATTCCGAAAGCGGCGGGCGAAATTGCCCGTGTGCTGAGGCCTGGCGCCTGGGTGGCAACAGCAGTCTGGTCGGCGCCGGAGAAGAATCCGTCGCTTGGGCTCGCGATGACGACGATCAAGCAGGTCATCGAATTGCCGCCGCCTGACCCGACCGCCCCAGGCATCTTTCGTCTCGCCAAGCCTGGCGAGCTCGCCGGGCTGTTCCAGCAGGCGGGCCTCATCGATGTGACGGACCACGAATTTCTTGGCGAATGGTCCTATGCATCGAGCGACGAGTACTATCAGAGCCTGATGGAAATCGCCGCGCCGGTGCAGAATATTATGGCCAAGCTGTCTGACGCGCAGAAGCAGGAGGTGAAACGGCTCATTATCCAGGCCGCCTCGCAATTTAAACGTGGCGATCGAATCACCTTTCCCCTCGCCGTCCGCATGGTCGCAGGCCGCAAGCCGCAATGATGGCGCCATGGCCAAGCGGGAGAGCGGATTCAAGGACTTCGTGCTGGACCAGCTGGCGGATCTCCGCGGACTTACCTGCCGCGCGATGTTCGGCGGATATGGGATCTCTGTCCGCAAGACATTCTTCGGCATCGTCCACAAGGATCGGCTGTACTTCAAGGTCACGCCGGTGACCGCCGCCGAATACAAGAAGGAAGGGATGAAACCTTTTCGCGTCACGCCGAAGATGACGTTGCGGACCTATTACGAAGTCCCACCCGAGGTTCTCGAAGACTCGGAGCGGCTGACCGAATGGGCCGAAACCTCCATCGCCGAGACCAAGAGATGACCAAGCTTGGCCTTGCAGTGTTGTGCTTGGCGCTGGCTTGGCTCGCTCCACCGAATGCAGGGCGAGCCGAAGATACGAAGGCCGTCGCCCTCTTGTGGCAGACCGCCCCACTGCAGCAGGGACAAGCCCCGCTGCCCAATAAGAAACCTTGGGTCATCCGCGAGCGGGAAATCGCTTTCGACCCGCTCGCGCTGGCAATGGTGAAAGACGCGGCATCCAGGCCACACAGGCCGCTGGCCATCGAGCTGTTCGACGGCCGCACGTATGAGATCGACATCTCCTCGACCGTCTCACGATTAAGCGACCTCTCGACGGTCAAAGGCACGCTCAAGCAGACGGCCCGCGCGACCTGGTCTCTTATCGTGAGCGGGCAACTCGTCAACGGCACGTTTCAAGTCGGCGACCGGCTCTACAAAGTGGAGCATGTACAGAACGGCCGCCACCGCCTGCTCGAAGTGGACCCGGCAAAACTCCCGCCGGAGTAGAGTCCTGCCAATAGAACCCTTCCTGCTCCTATGCCACAATGTCGCCATGGCTCTGAGAACTATCTGGACCATCGGCCACTCGACAAGGCCGATCGAGGAGTTTGTCGAACTCCTGAAGGCGCATAGGATTCAACGGGTAGTCGACGTCCGCACGGTGCCACGCTCGCGCCACAATCCTCAGTTCAATACTGAAGCACTGGCCGACAGCCTGGCGAAGGCGGCCATTTGCTATCAGCATTCAGGCGGACTTGGAGGATTGCGAAAGGCTGAGAAGGATTCGATCAACACCGGCTGGCGCAACGCGAGCTTCCGCGGATATGCCGACTACATGCAGACCGATCACTTTTTGGAAGCGCTGGAGAATCTTACGGCAGAGAGCCGGAAGCAACACTCAGCCATCATGTGCGCAGAAGCCGTGCCCTGGCGTTGCCACCGGTCTATGATCGCCGATGCGCTGGTGTCTCGCGGCTGGAGCGTCAAACACATTATGTCGTCAGCCAAAGCCGATGGCCACGAACTGACGTCCTTTGCCGTGGTGGAGCCGGACCGCATTATCTACCCACCGCCGTCAGACCCTCGCGCTCCACGGCTGTTCTAATGGCGTACAGCCTGCTTGCAGATTTGGTCGTTGTTCTGCACGCAGCGTTCGTCGCCTTCGTCTTGTTTGGTGGACTCTTGGTGCTGAGGTGGCCGCGGGCGTTATGGCTCCACCTGCCGGCAGCGCTGTGGGGGGCGCTGGTGGAGTGTACCGGCTGGTTTTGCCCGCTGACGCCATTGGAAAACTGGCTGCGCTTGAAAGCCGGAGGGACCGGCTACGAGGAGGACTTTCTCCAACAGTATCTGCTGCGTCTGCTCTACCCAGACGGGTTGACTCGCGGGACTCAGCTTCTGCTGGGCACCGTCGTGCTGTTCACTAACGTCATGGTCTACGGCCGGCTCTGGCTCCGCAAGGCCGGGCACCCCGTAACGGAAACGGCGGGACATGGCCGTTCCCATGTCCCACCGTCGAAGCGCGACGGTCGCTAACGGCCGCCTCGTTCGTCTTTCTTCTTGCTGTCCTGTTGATCGTCGCCCGCTCGCGGTGAACTGGGCTTCTTGTCCTTGTCGTCGGTCGGTGATGGCATGGGCGGCGGAATTTGCGCGCCGGCATCCGTCGGCATCGTGGCCGCACCGAATCCAATCATCGCGGCGATCGCTACGATACTCATGAACATCTTCATGGCACACCTCCTTGGTAAAAAGACCGCTGACGGTGAACAGTGCCTGTCTACTTCACGACTCGTACCATTCACGGAACAGGCGATCTGCCCGCGAAATCAGTCGCTTGGCAAGTCCTGCCTAGGGTGTCTCACCGATGACACGCAGGCTCGATCCCTGTAGGGGAATCGGGACAGCGATAGGAGAACGCTGAGATATGAGGACGTTAGGCCCCCCTGCTCATGTGAAGGCCTCGGGGGACAGGCCTACAGAGGGGCGACAAGCCGGCGGCCCAGTTCTCTACGAGTGGAAGGCCTGAGTTGGATGTATGGATCATGGCTTTTTTCTCTACCTAGCTTCTTCTCCTAGGTTCCACCAATCCAAAACGCTTCCTCCTGCCGTAGCCAGTGTCAACAAGAGCATACGATTCATCCATGCCACTCACACCACACTCACAGGAGGGAAGGGCCATGAGACATCAGATTGCATCCTGTTTCGTCGTGAGCGGACTGCTGCTCACACTCGCCGGTTGCAACACCACGGAATCCACCAGCGGTAAGATGATGGCGAGTCCATCGCTCTACGATCGGCTCGGCGGCAAGCCGGCCATCACCGCAGTGGTGGACGACTTCGTGGGGCGCGTGGCGGCCGACACACGCATCAACGGGAAGTTCGCCAACGCGAATATTCCGCGCCTGAAGAGCCAGCTCGTCGATCAGATCTGCCAGGCCTCCGGAGGGCCCTGCACCTACGGCGGGCGTGACATGAGGAGCGCCCATGCCGGTATGGGTATCAGCGGCGAAGAGTTCGACGCGCTCGTCGG
>CAZPYP010000118.1:0-3999 GCA_964590845.1 uncultured Nitrospira sp. | reverse complement strand
GAGATCTCCTCGCACCATCGGAGGCCGCGTGACAATGTTGATCGTTGAGACTTGGCGGCCGCTTGTGCAATGGTCCCCGAAAGATGACGCACACACTTGGCTGAGGAGCGACGATGGCCGAGCGATGCGACCCACAGGTCGGGTCAAATACAGCTACAACGGTGTCCAAGAAATCGTGGGCGGTACAAATGCACCATTCGGTTGCAGTGATGGATGTGAAATCCGCCCGACATGCCATAGCTGCAGGAAAATGTGGCCGCCGTTTCGATGCACTTCTTCTGTGATCAACCGCCAGCCTTGTACTTGCTCTGCGTTGTGAATACCGGGGTATAAGGATAGCCCACACCTTGCGGAGATACCTGTGTTCCTTCGGTCACGATGAGGCCGGCCGAAGAACGTTGAGCATAGTAAAGAACATTCATGGGTTGCGGCACGTTGCCATGACCGGCGCGATTCCGCGTCATCGGCGCCATCACCAAACGATTGCGCAGGGTGTAAGGACCAACACGCACTGGAGAAAGCAGATGGTCGTGAGTCTTCATGCGTGGTCCTTCCTTCATACGGTCACGAAAATTCGAGTTGTCCTCAAAATGGATCTGCTTTGACGCCATGGCAGGAGTTTGTGGTATCGGCGTTTCTCAAAAGTCGGAAAATCTCCGCGAAGAACTTCGCCGATTCTACATTGCCCCGCATCTGCACAATGGGTGATTGCGTTGGATAGCGCGAAACTAGGTTTTCGACCAATCGATCGTTCTGCTCCATTCCTGAAAGGTCATCAACGGAATCCCGAACTTCTGCATCAATGCGGGAATGTTGATGGTGTACCCGACCTCGTTGAACCAACGAAACATCGTGGCAATATCGTGTCCCATGGCGGCTTCGACTCGATCCAAAGGAAACTCTTGGAATCGGATCGGTCGTCCCGTCGCTTTGGTCAGGATCGTCGCTGTCTCAGGGATCGTCAACTCATCTCCGGCTAAGTCGATAGCCTGTCCGAGAAAATCATTGGGACGGACGAATGCCGCCGCACCGAATGCGCCGATATCTCTCACCGCCACCATCGCAAGCGTTCTATCAGGCCGCATTGGCATGGTGAGGACGCCATCAGGGGAGGGTTTCGAAAAAGTGGTAAAGTTCTCCATGAAAAAGACGGGGCGCAGAATAGTCGCGGGCAGTCCGATCTTCTCGATATGTTGCTCGACTTTCCATTTGCTTTCGAAGTGCGGAATTCCTGTATGACGATGGGCGCTGCCCACGGAAGTATAGACATAGTGCGAGACCCCGGCTTGTTTCGCCGCATCCGCCAACATCACCCCTTGGCGCACCTCCTCGTCCGTCCCGGCCTCGAATGGAGTTGACATGGCGAAGACCCCTTGCACTCCGCGCAGTGCCGCCTGCAGGTCACCCTGATGAGTCAGGTTCCCTTTGACCACCTCGGCTCCGGCTTTCGCGAGTGCGGCCGCCTTCTCCGGATTCCTCGTCATGACACGAACGTTCTTCCCTTTTTTGAGCAGTGCGTTGGCCACTGCACTTCCTTGCTGTCCTGTCGCTCCGGTCACGAGAATGAGATTCGTCTGAGTCGTCACGCAGCACCTCCATTTGAACTGTCTCGCCGCCGACGAAGGCCGCTACGTCGGCGATGTCTTTCGACGTTCCCTCAGCCCTTCCCGGCTTCGACGACTTTGGCCGTCGGCATCTGTTGAGCGGAATCTTTGGGCGACCAGCCTCCGCCCAAGGCCTTATAGAGTTGCACCACCGAGACGAGATGGAGCCGATGGGTGCTCGTCAACGACAGTTCGGCCTCGAACAAACTACGTTGGGCGATCAACACGTCCAGATAATTGGCGAGTCCGCTCTTGTATCGAAGCGTCGCTTGGCGATGGGCGGACTGGAGAGACTCCACTTGCTCGGCCTGCGCATCCCGCTGCTCTCGGGCGGTCCTCACCGCGACCAAGGCATTCTCCACTTCTCTGAACGCGACCAAAATCGACTGTTCATACTGGGCCAATGCTTGCCGGGCTTGCGCTTCGACGGCGTCCTGCTGGAACCCGAGTGCTTGGGCGTTGAGCAGGGGGCCGGCCAAGCTGGGACCGGCCACGCCGAACGCCGTCTCGTTCGCGATCAGTCGGGAGAACTGCGGACTGGCGACACCTAAAATGCCGGTGATGGTGAGTTTGGGAAACCGGTCCGCCTTGGCGGCGCCGATACGGGCCGTCACGGCCGCCAGCTCTTGTTCGGCCTGTACGAGATCCGGCCTGCGCTGCAGCAACTCCGACGGAAGTCCGACCGGAACGGCGGGAGGCAGGACCTGCTCCGTCAACGAGCGTCCGCGGGGGATCTGACCGGAGCTGTGTCCCACCAGCACGCTGAGCTGGTTTTCTTTCTGCACCATCTGTCGTTCCAGCTCGGCGACCCGCGCCACCGCATTGGCTCGCTCGGACATGAATTGATCCAGGTCGAGCTTGGCGATGACGCCTTCCCGTAGACGCGCCTGCGCGATCCTGACCGATTCCTGCCATGTTTGGAGCGTGCGTCTCCCGATCTCCAGTTGCCGATCGAACTGCAAGAGGTCGAAGTAGGCTTCCGCAACACCGCTGACGAGCTGCAAGATTACGGCTCGTCTGGCTTCTTCTCGTGCCAGAAGATCGCCGCGCGCCGCTTCGTTGGACCGCCGGATGCGCCCCCAGATGTCGAGTTCCCAGGCGAGATTGCCTTGGAGATAATAATTGAACGCATTCGGGAAGCCGGGAAACAGAAATTGCGCTTTCCGTCCCATGATCGGGGCATTGCCTGTGATGTCGGCTTTTGGAGCAAAGTCCATCCTGGCGACGAAGAGCCGGGCTTGGAATTCTTCGACCGAGGCGACCGCGCGTTTGAGATCCTTGTTCTCCCGGAGAGCCGTCTGGATCAAATTGTGAAGCGCCTGATCCTGAAGCAGCTCCCACCAGGGCAAATTCGCGAAGGACTCGCCTTCCGCCTCGGTGCCGGCCATCCTGAACGACGCCGGTGACGACAGGTCAGGCCGGGTATAGTCCGGTCCCACGGCGCAGGCAGCCATGAAGAAAGACCCTATGAAGAGACCAAGTATGTGCATGGCGACTCCGCTCATTTCGTTCCGCATCGGATGAAAGACATATTCGGTTGTGACCGAGTGATTTCTTCCACAAGGTGACCGATACAACACCCTGTTGCAATCAATTGTGCGCCTTCTCGCCACATCTGCTTCAATAGAAGTTTGCCGTCCTCTCCCACAAAGGTGACGTTCGTGAGATCCACGGCGACAGGGACTGCTCCAGTCGGCTGGATTGTTCGCCATTCATGCTCGAGTTCACCGACCCATGGCCCGGTCAGACTTCCCTCCAGTGTGAGCCGCACCGAATTTCGATTCTTCTTTGAAGTGATCTTCAGCATGGCACGTATCTATCGAACCTTCCTTCAGCTTCGTGCACCCACCGTAAGCAGCTCTTCATCTTCGGCATCGAGGGCGATCGCTTCAGGCGCAAGATCCGGCTGGTGTTGCGCAGCGATCAGCGAGTAAAAAACGGGGACAACGAACAGCGTGAAGATCGTGCCGACTGTCATTCCTGAGACCAATACCGTCCCAATACTGTTGCGGGCCGCGGCTCCCGGCCCAGAGGCCAGCACCAAGGGAAGGTGTCCGAACACGGTGGCGGCGGAGGTCATCAGCACCGGCCGCAGCCTGGTCAAGGCCGCTTCACGCACCGCCGCGATCCGTGAGAGGCCGCTCGCCTGCAGTTTGTTGGCGAATTCCACGATCAGGATGCCGTTTTTTGCGATCAATCCCACCAGCGTGATCAGGCCGACTTGCGAGTAAATGTTGATGGTCGTGAAATCTAAGAAACTAAAGATCAGCGCGCCGGAGATTGCGAGCGGCACTGAACCCAACAAGACGATCAACGGGTCGCGGAAGCTCTGGAACTGGGCGGCCAGCACCAAATAGATGAGCACGACGGCGAAGCCCAATGTGACGGTCAGCGC
>CAZPYP010000117.1:0-4044 GCA_964590845.1 uncultured Nitrospira sp. | reverse complement strand
GTGGCGGTCGGCGGCTTCGAACTCCATCATTCGTTGAAGCATTGGATCAACGACGGCCTGATGGTGATTTTCTTTTTCCTCGTCGGGCTGGAGATCAAACGCGAGTTGGTCCTGGGCGAACTGCAAGATATGCGCGTCGCCGCCCTGCCGATCGCCGCAGCCGTCGGAGGCATGGTTGCGCCGGCGATGCTCTATCTCACCTTGCAGTGGGGGCAAGCGGGGCAACGAGGTTGGGGCATCCCGATGGCGACGGACATCGCGTTTGTCGTCGGCTGCTTGACGCTGCTGGGTTCCCGAGTCCCCCGTAGTTTGCGTGTGTTGCTCCTCTCGCTGGCCATCGCCGACGACATCGGCGCGATTCTGGTGATCGCGGTCGGCTACAGCGGGGCATTGCAGTGGTCGGCGCTGGGCTGGGGCCTTCTCGGCATCGCGTTCGTGATTCTGCTTCAGCGCGTGGGGGTCCGCAGCGTGCCCATCTATATCGTGCTCGGTGTGGGCGTGTGGTTCGGATTTCACCAGTCGGGCGTCCATGCCACGATCGCCGGGGTGATCATCGGGCTCTTGACTCCGGCCAAACCTTGGGTGAGCCTGACGCTGCTGAACCAGTATGTGAGTCAACTCGGGAAGTTTCTCGAAGGCCAGTCCTGGTTCGATTCGCACAAGCGGCAGAGCTTGCTGCAGTCGATGCAGAGAGCGGCGCGGGAAACCACCTCTCCAGTGGAACGATTGGAAACGACCTTGCATCCCTGGGTCAGTTTTGTGATCCTGCCGCTGTTTGCGTTGGCGAATGCCGGAGTACCGCTCGAGCCAAGCGCGTTCACAGAATCCGTCGCTCTGGCCGTCGTGGTGGGGCTGTTTTTCGGCAAGCCGATCGGTATTCTTTTGTTCAGTTGGCTGTCCGTCAGGCTGAAGTTGGCCAGACTGTCGGAAGGGCTGACGTGGAAGATTCTCTTGGGCGGCGGCGTTCTGGCCGGCATCGGCTTCACCATGTCGCTGTTCATCGCGGCGCTGGCGTTGAACGATCGTCTGCTGTTGTCTGCCAAGGTGGGAATCCTGACCGGTTCGGCCGTCTCCGCCGCCGTCGGATTGTTCTTGCTGCTTTGGCTGCTGCCGAAGCGGGCCGCCAACGGATCGCCGGCCTCTTAGGCAGCCGCTCGGCGTCGCCCTCCGTTCGTGCTTGGCGGAGTCATCCATGCTCGAACTTCTTCTCGTGCTGACGGGTTTGATCCTGTTCGTCCTGCTGGGCTACCTCACGCTCGTCGTGACGCCTGGAATCATGGTCGAATTCGGGCTCTGGGTCTTGGCGGCAGGCCTCCTCATCGGCCTTCCCACCGGACTCTGGTACCACGTGGCGCTCTACCGAGCCTTGGCTCGGCGTATGACCCCGCCGAAAGGCTGGTGGCGGCGCCCCGCCGACTTGCATTCTCGACTCACGACCGACGAATTCCGTCCTATCCTGCCGTGGTTCCTGTCCGGGGCGATCGGGTTTGTGCTGTGCGTGATCGGCGGCGTGGCGGCGATCGCAGGCTTGTCGATTGCCCGGTTCTATCCGTAGGGGTCGTAACACGACGCTATTTGTCGAGGCGAATTTCGATCGCCAGTTGGGCACTGGGCGAGAGGTCCTGGTTGACGACGTAGGTGGCGGGCTCTGATGGCACTGATTCCTGGATCTGGCTGGGAGATGGGCGGTCAAGTAGCAGCGCTTCCTGTTTCGTGATCGGGCCGAACGGTGCGCGGGCCAAACGCAGGGAGAGGGCGGTGGCGTCCCGAGGCAGCGGAACTTCCAACCGTTGCCCAGCGGCGACCTTGACCGAAATCCTACCGCTGTCCTTGCCGGGATGGAGCAGCTGAGGATCGGCGGCGTCTCCGACGTTCCAGACTTGCAGGAAGCTGTCCTGGTTCGTCTCCACGACCAATCGGACCGAGCCAGCCTTGAGGCCCCTGGCCTTGTCGATGAGCGGTTGCTCGACGCCATCAGCCCCTCGGGTGACCAACGCATAGCGAAGGCCTAAGGGTTGAAGTGTCGCAGTTCCACCCGCTGTCGATTCCATGCGATCCGCCGACTCCTTCTTGCGCTCCAATCGGCCTAACTGAGGCATACTCTTGGCCAATGGCCGCATCGCGCGCTCGTGTTCTTGAGCTGCCAGGCCGGAGTCGTTCACCGCGCGCTCTCCATAAAACAACGATCGAGCCCCTGGCCTTGTGGTCGGCGCTCCAGCCGGCGGTGCGGCGGCCGGCGAGGAAGTCGACTCCGCTGGTACCTGCGGGGCGGAAGCCACCGGTGGAGTGGCTTTGCCTTCGATCGCGACCGGCTGATCGTTCATGGCTTGAGGCGCCCGATCAATCGGAGAATCCGTCGAGGTCGTCGACCGATCCGATTCGAGCGGGGACAAGGGGGTGGATCGTAAGGCGTCTGAACTCCGCTGCTCCTCGAAGTGCTTGAGCGCGGAGGATTGCTCGCGCTTGCTGAGCTTGTCGGTCGCGAAGTCGCGGGCAGGGGGCGCGGCCGGCGCTTGCAACTGTTGTTTCGGCTTCACCGGCGGTGCGGTCGCTGGCGGTACTTCCGGTTGAGGAGCGGACGGGATTGGCGCCGGCACCGTCGGCGGCGCGGCGTCTTCCGTCGCGGTGGTGCGGGACGCTCCTTCGAGACTGTCTTGATACAGCTTCGTCCCAAGCACCACGGCAAAAACGGCGCTGGCGAGGCCTCCGGCGAGGGCAAGGTTAGCGGGGCGGCGGAACCAGTCGAGCCAAGAAGCCGACGAGCCGGCTCCGGCTGTCCCGGCCTCGTTCAGCGCCCGGAGCAGGCGTTGGCGCACGACCGGATCGGTAAGCAGTTCCTTCAAGGCCTGCTCGTCAGCCAGCGCATTGAACAGTTGTTGGTCCTGCAGCGCGGCTCCGTAGAGCTGTCGGCGTTCCTCGTCCGTCAGCGTGTCTGCCGCGAACCCGCCGAGCAGTTTTTCGAGTTCATGCTCGCTCATGTGAACACCATGAATCGTGAAGCGTATCTCGTGAAGCGCACGAGTCCTTGGAGATTCATTGACCATTCAACATTGAACACTGAACATTTTGACGTTAGTCCCATGAGCCGCCCATCAGCCCGAGCAGTTGTTTTCGGCATCGCAGGTCCCAGGTGTAAATCGTGTTGATCGAAGCCTGACCCATGATCCGCTGAATTTCCGGAAAGCTCTTGCCCTCCAGCTTCCATTTGAACAGATCGCGGCAGCGCTCGCCGAGTTTCGTGATGGCGGTGAGCAGGCGGTCGACACGCTGTTTTTGATCCAGCTGCGTTGCCGGGTCGTCGCCGGGATCGGCCAGCGGCAGGTCCTCGACCGATTCTTGATTATACTCGCCCCGGCGGAAAGCTTTGCGGTGTGCATCGAGCATCTTGAAGCGCAGGACCTGAAAGGCGAGCGGCACCAGTTGGGTCAGGTCGGCGACGTGGGAATACTTGTCGTGCAAGAGCACGAGGACCTCCTGCGTCAGGTCCTCCGCATGGTCCTTCGAGACTCGTGATGTCGCGAAGGCGAGAATCCTTTCGCGGAGCTGAGAGAGGATGTGATCTCGGTCCATAGAGCCAGCGCGTTCGGCCTATTGGGGGCGAGTGATGATGTCTCCGAGCGAGCGAAATCCCAAGTTCAACCCGCTGCACACTTCGACCTGCCGGTCGAACCGGTTCTTGGTCTTGATCATCTTGCGCAACGTGCCGAAGGCGACACGTCCCCATGCGGCGAGGTGAAAGACGGACAAGGGGTAGTCGGTGCCGAATAAGAGCCGCTCATGGATCTCCGGATAACGGCGAAGGTGGAGCAGCATCCGCAGGCGGTTCGGCAGGGTGAGGGCGGAGATATCCGAGTAGAAATTTGGGTACGTCTTGGCGAGGTGCCGGAGCGTCGGGAGGAACTTCTCGTAGAGAATCAATCCATAACTACAAGCATGGGCCGCGATGACCGTCGTGCCTTCTTCCAAAGGCACGCGTAAGCGATCGGGATCGCCGACGGACTGGTCCTTGCCGATCAAGCTGAATTCGTAACCGACGTGGCTGAG
>CAZPYP010000116.1:0-4508 GCA_964590845.1 uncultured Nitrospira sp. | reverse complement strand
CGATCCGCAAAGCCTTAGGCAGACAATTGGCCCAGGAATCCTGGGTGCCGGCCGACATCGTCATCCCCGTACCCGATTCCGGTGTGCCGGCTGCGTTGGGCTATGCGGAGGGCGGCGGCATCCGCTTCGAGACGGGATTGATCCGCAACCACTATGTGGGCCGGACGTTCATCGAGCCGGAGCAGTCGATCCGGCACTTCGGCGTCAAAGTGAAATTAAACGCCGTGCCCGAAGTCCTGGAAGGCAAACGCGTCGTCGTGGTCGACGATTCGTTGGTCCGGGGGACGACCAGCCGCAAGATCGTGAAGATGATCCGCCAGGCCGGCGCCAAGGAAGTGCACATGCGGATCAGTTCGCCGCCGATCATCTCGCCTTGCTTCTACGGCATCGATACGCCAACCAAGAAGGAACTGATCGCCTCCAGTCACTCCACAGAAGAAATCCGCAAGTACATCACCGCCGACAGCTTGGCCTATTTGAGCCTCGACGGTATGCTGAAAGCCGCTCCCGGTTCTCCTGCTCAGTACTGCAACGCCTGCTTCACCGAGAAGTATCCTATCTCCTTCACCAGAGCTGAGGAACTTCAACTCGGGCTCTTCGGACCCTCTTCTTAGCTGCTGCGCCGGCATCGTCCCCCGATTCTTCAGTCCCAGTCTGAAGGCTAGTGGTGGTCCCCCTCCAACGGGGACTTCCCATGGATCTCCGCCGTCGGCTACTTTTGGCCTCAGTCGAGCTAGGAAGGGGGTGATGAGTGATGGAGAAGCAGAAAGAGCAGTATGTCCAGCCCGAGGTCGTGAAGCACGAGACTCTGCGCGACATTACAGCGGTGGCCTCTGGCCAGGTGATCTGTCGGGAGTGCGACTAAATTAGTCCCTTGGGGCGGCCGTTCCCGAGAGGACGGCCGCTCCACAATTTGCTTTTTCTTATTCGCCTGCCCGGACCCCAACCCTCACAGAAAGAATCGGACATCTTATCGCTCCCTACCAAGGTAGGGCATCGAGCCCAGCCTTTTGGGGAACTAGGCAGTCTTTCAGACTCGGGCTATCGTTCTTCCACAATAGCGCTGCATTGCGCCGGTGCTTGAGGCGGTCACGGGATCACATCACCGGAACTCTCGTTTGGGACCGTTCTACTCGATTTCGCATGAGGGGGACATGATGACTCACCTGATGGATGCATCCATGACCGAACAGTGCTATGGGCTCTACGGCACCGGCGTTCGGGTCAAGGCGCCCGCTCACCTGGCTCAGCCGATCGACCACTTACTCGAACATTTCCGGCAAACCCCTGCGAATATAGTCGGTGATCTTTCTGTCACGTTCTGCACGGTCGACAGCCGATGCGATATTCCGGTCGCGGTTCGTCCTGAAGCGATCAAGATGGCTTCCGGCACCGGGGCCGCCACCCTAGAGCGTCCCGCGACCGGATTACCCTTCGATGTCTGGAAAGATGGCGATCGTCTGATCGTGGACTTCCAGCATGTCGGCCTCCTACTCATCGAGCCAGAGCTCGGACGGGCCACAGGCCATGTCATTCAATCAGACGTGCTGACGACCAACTTGATCGAGTACCTGTTCCATACGGCGCTGATCGAACTCCTTCGTTGCCGAGGCCTCTATACCATTCACGCCACGGCGTTGGAAATGCACGGTCTCGGGGTTTTGATCCCGGGAAACAGCGGTCGGGGCAAGACCACGTCGTTCGTCTCCCTGCTCCGGGCCGGGTACCGTTATCTCTCCGACGATCACCCTCTGATTCAGGACATGGGTGCGCATGTGGACGTATTGCCGTTTCCTATGAGCATCAAGGTCACCGACAAGACGGCGGCGTTCTTCCCGGAGTTGCAGGCGGCTCCCGCGGAGGTGTTTCGTCCTGGTATCGGTAAACGTCTGTTTGCGGCCGAAGACGTCTTCTCGACCAGGGTCGGTGAACGATGCCGTCCGGCCATCGTGCTCTTTCCCAACGTGGTGGACAGTCCGCGAAGCCACCTGGAGGTCCTCCCGAAAAGCCGGGCCCTGGAGGTGCTCCTTCCGCAGACCTTGCTGGTGTACGATCGCATCGTCGCCAGCCGACAGTTTCAGGTCCTGTCGAAGCTCGTGCAGCAAGTCGATTGTTACCGGTTGCATTTCGGACGAGACGTGCTCGATTTGCCTAACGTGATTACGCCGCTCTTGGAACGGGCGAAGCGGTGAGCGGCCGGCGCTCCGACAGGCCGAACGCGATGCCGTCATGAGACTGCTCGACACATACTCCGCCGTCTTGCGCGCCGCCTTCACCCTCTTGTGGGTGCGGCTGCTGCTCCGATGGAAATGCCTGCCAGAGGTCTTGCAGTCCCTTACGCCATCGAAGCGCTATAGCCGCCCGCTTCCGCTCGACCTCTACGATATCGCGTACTACGTCGATCGGTGGCTCTCGCTGTTTCCCTACAACGCCAAAGGCAACTGCTTTCCACGTTCCTTGGTGCTCTACCGGTTCGCCAGGCTGCGAGGATTTCCGGTGTGTTTCCATTGCGGAGTCAGGAAAATGGGAAACCGTTTGGATGGCCACGCGTGGCTGACCCTGCAAGGCCGCCCGTTTCATGAGCCGACGCTGCACTGGAATTCGTTCGCCGTGACGTTCACCTTTCCTGAAGCGGTGGATGGCGATCGGCAGAGAACGGATGGACCGACAGCGGCACTGTCTTGGGGGCAGGATCGATGAAACGGCAGGCCGAACGGGTATTTACGTTCCTCTCCACCCTCCGTCGAGCGCTCACGTTCGTCTGGGAGAGCGATCCTCGACTGGCCTTGGCCAGCATGGGTATCCGGATCGTCCAGGGGATATTGCCGCTGGTCATCCTCTACCAGACCAAACTGCTGATCGACGCCGTGGCCGAAGGAATGCGGCTCCCCTCGGCGGAGCGTTCGCTGACGCCTATCGCGGTCGCCCTGGGGTGGTTGGCCGCCGTTGCAGCCTTAAACAGCATGCTGACGGCCTTGTCCACGCTGGTATCAAGGATTCACGGGCAGGTGGTGACGGACCACATGCATGCCTTGCTTCAACGCAAATCCGTCCAGGTCGATCTCGACTACTACGAGGACGCGCGGTATCAGGACACGTTGCACCGTGCACAGCAGGAAGCGCCCTATCGGCCCACGGCCGTTCTCTACTCGGTATTGCAGTTCGGCCAAGACGCCATTTCTCTCGTGGCCATGGCTGGCATTCTCTGGTGGTTACACTGGTCGGTCGTTCCCATCCTGCTCCTCACGGCAGCACCCTACTTCGTCGTGCGAGTCCTGCAATCGAACCGACTTTATGCCTGGGAGCGCGAGCGCACTCCGCTGCAGCGCCGGGCCTGGTATACCAACTGGCTGCTGACCCAACCCACTGCGGCGAAAGAAGTCAGGCTGTTCGACCTCGGCCCTCGGCTGGAGAGATGGTTTCAGGAGTCGCGTGCGGTCCTCAGAAACGAACGCATCAAATTGGAGCGCCGATGGACCCTTGCCGGGCTGGCCGCCCAGGTTGCCGGGGTGGCCGGAGTATTCGGTCTCTACGGCTTCGTCGCCGTTCAGACGTTCAACGGACAACTGACTCTTGGCGATTTGGTCATGTACTTCCAGGCAGTGCAGCGGGCGTCGGGCTTTCTGGAGGGATTGGGCCTCAGCCTGTCCAACCTCTATGAGAGCAATCTGTTTCTGACGTCGCTCGACGAGTTCCTGGCCGTCCCGTCGCGCCTGAAGGAGGCTGCCGCTCCGAGACCGTTCCCGAGGTCGATGCGCCAGGGGATTTCGTTTGAGCGCGTCACTTTCCAATACCCGCAGGACGGGCGGATTGCGCTCCGGGATTTCACCTGTACGATTCGCCCCGGCGAACACGTCGCCTTCGTCGGCGCAAACGGGGCGGGAAAGACCACCTTGGTCAAGCTCCTGTGCCGCCTCTACGACCCCTCCAGCGGTCGAATCATGATCGACGGAGTCGATCTTCGAGAGTATCGCTTGGCGGATGTGCGTGGCGCGGTGAGCGGCATCTTCCAGGATTTCGTCAAATATCAGTTGCCCGCCAAGGAGAACATCGCGCTGGGCGCGCCGGTCGCCGACCCGTCGGATGTCGCGGTGAGAGGGGCCGCGAGGCAAGCCGGCGTGGATGAAACGATCGAGCGGCTGCCGAACGGGTATGAGGCCTTGCTCGGGAAATTCTTCGAAGGTGGGCATGAGTTGAGCATCGGGGAATGGCAGAAGGTTGCCCTGGCGAGAGCGATCCTCAGAGACTCGCAAATCCTGATACTCGACGAGCCCACCAGCGCCATGGATGCCAAGGCCGAGGCGGAACTCTTCGAACGGTTTCATGAGCTGTCCCGCGGTCGAACGGCGCTCCTGATCAGTCATCGGCTGTCGACGGTCAAGATGGCCGACCGGATCTTCGTCGTCGAAGGCGGCTGCATCGTTGAAGAAGGGTCGCACGACGAGTTGATGCGGTGTCAGGGGCTGTACGCGAAGCTGTTTACAACGCAGGCCCAATACTACCGGTGA
>CAZPYP010000115.1:0-5438 GCA_964590845.1 uncultured Nitrospira sp. | reverse complement strand
GGGTTCGTCACCTGCGCGAAGAGCTGCTTGAAATACTTGAACAGGAGCTGCGGCCGGTCCGACAACACCGCGAGCGGCGTATCGGTCCCCATCGAGGAGACGGCCTCTTCGCCCGTCACGATCATCGGCGTGATGACCATCTTGAGTTCTTCGACCGTGTACCCGAAGGCCTGCTGACGCTGGCGGATCGTCGGATGATCCGGCTGCGGCACGTTCAACGGGTCCGGCAACTCGTCGAGCGAGACGCCATACTGCGTGACCCAGCTGCGGTAGGGTTTGCGGCCGACGATGTCGGCTTTGATTTCTTCATCGTCGATGATGCGGCCCTGCACCGTATCGACCAGGAACATGCGGCCCGGCTGGAGCCGGCCCTTCATGCGGATGTCTTTCGCCTCCGCCGGCAGCACGCCGGCTTCCGACGCGAGCACGACCATCCCGTCGGTGGTCACCTGGTAGCGGCAGGGACGGAGCCCGTTGCGGTCCAACGTCGCGCCGATCATCTTGCCGTCGGTGAAGCAGACGGCGGCGGGGCCGTCCCAGGGCTCCATCATCGCGGCGTGATATTGGTAGAACCCGCGGCGGTCCAGATCCATCTGCGGATTCGCCACCCAGGGTTCGGGAATCAGCATCATCATGCTATGGGACAGCGAACGGCCGCCCAACAGGAGGAACTCGAGCGCGTTGTCCAGGCAGGCCGAGTCGCTCTGATTTTCGGAGACGATCGGGAACAGTTTCTCCATGTCCTTGCCGAACAGCTCGGAATGGAGCCGGCCTTGGCGCGCCTTCATCCAATTGACGTTGCCCTTGAGCGTGTTGATCTCGCCATTGTGGCACACGTAGCGATAGGGATGGGCGAGCGGCCAGGTCGGAAACGTATTGGTGCTGAACCGTGAATGGACCAGCGCCAGCGCGCTGACCATCGTAGCGTCCGTCAGGTCCTGGTAGTAGGCCGACATCTGATGCGGGAGCAGCAAGCCTTTGTAGACGATCGTATTGGCCGACAGGCTCGCGATGTAACAATGCTCCCGGCCTTGGATGGCCGACTCCTTGATGACCTTCTCAACCCGCTTGCGGATGACGTACAGCTTGCGCTCGAACTGCAATTCGTTCAGCACGTCCCGGGCGATAAAGACCTGGCGCATGAAGGGCTCGGTCTTGCGGGCCTGCACACCGATGGCGTCGCTCTTGACCGGCACGTCGCGCCAGCCGAGCAGACGCGCGCCTTCTTCCTCGATCACCCGGGCGAACAGCTTCTCACATTGCCGGCGCGCTTCGGCATTCGGCGGCAGGAACAGTTGTCCGACGCCGTACTCGCCGGCGTTTGGCAACGAGACACCGGCATCGCTTGCCGCCCGCTTCAAAAAGTCGTGTGGGACTTGAAGAAGAACGCCTGCGCCGTCGCCCGTGCAGGGGTCGCAGCCCTGCGCCCCGCGATGGGTGAGGTTCTCGAGGACTTGGAGGCCCTTGCGGACGATGTCGTGAGACTTCTGGCCCTTGATGTTGACGACGAACCCGATGCCGCAGGAATCTTTTTCCTGTTCAGGGTCGTAGAGCCCTTGCTTCGGTGGAAGCCCTGGAAGTTCCATCATGCGTATCTCGTGAGAAAGGCAGGTTATTCCTGCTGGACGGAGACCCTTACCGAGAGGAACCAGGAACGTAGAATCCCGCTACTCGTGAGGCGATATCCGTTCGAAAAATCGTCGCTCACAATAATAGAAGGTTTGACTCCCTGTCAAGCCGACCGGAGGGCGGAATCCCCTGCCTTTCCCTTGACTTTGTTTCCCCCTCTGCCCTACCATCCGCCGCATGCCACAAGGTCCCGTGATTTCAACCATTCACACGATGGCGGACGTCTGGGACGCCTACCGTCTGGAGTTGGACGGGGTCGAAGAACAGGTTAAGAAGAACCTCAACTCGAGCGTCACGCTCGTCAATACCGTCGCCGCCCACATCCTGAACAGCGGCGGCAAACGCATCAGACCCCTTCTCCTCCTCCTGTCGGCCCGGCTCTGCGGCTATTCCGGGATCGAACATCATCAACTCGGGAGCTTAGTGGAATTCATCCATACGGCCACCCTCCTCCACGACGACGTGGTGGACGATGCGGACATCCGCCGGGGCCGCCGAACCGCTCGAAGAGTCTGGGGCAATCAGATCAGTATCCTCGTGGGGGACTACCTCTATTCCAAGGCCATGTGCCAGGTGGTCGAGTTCCGCAGCCAAGGCATCAATGAAGTGCTGGCCGACGCCTGCAAGAAGATGGCGGAAGGCGAGGTGTTGCAGCTCTATTATAACGGCAACCCCGACATGCCGGAGATCGACTACATCAAGATCGTCGAACACAAGACAGCCGGGCTCATCGCCGCGGCCTGCCGGATGGGCGCCATTTTGGCGGACGCCACGGACGCCCAGCAGGACGCGCTGTTCCGCTTCGGCCAGTACCTCGGCATCGCCTTTCAAGTGGCCGACGACACCTTGGACTACACGGCCAACGGCGAATCGCTGGGCAAGACGCTGGGACAGGACCTGCGCCAAGGCAAGGCGACGCTGCCGCTCCTCCATCTGTTGCACCATTGTCCCGAGCAGGACCGGCAGATGATCAAGGACCGGATGGAAACCCGTACGCTGACCGATGCGGATTTGAGCCGCCTGATCAAGCTGATGGAAGACTATGGGTCTATCGCCTACGCGCTGGACCGGGCGCAGGCCTACATCGCCGCGGCCAAACGGGATTTGAATCAGTTCGAAGACAGCACAGCCAGACGAGCCCTCTCGGTGGCTGCCGATTACATGGTCACCCGCGACCGGTAACCGTTCTGCTCACGATTTCTCGGCGCCAGCCGGGGGATGGGCAACGTGAGGAGACCGGACCAACCTCTCAACCGATATCGTATTTTTTACCCTGTTTAGGGAGAACGGAACTACGCATGGCACAGATCATTCCTTTTCGAGGCACGCTGTACGATCCCGCAACCGTCGGCTCCGTCCGCGACGTGGCGGCACCGCCCTACGACATCATCGATGCGGCAGGCCAGAAAGCCCTGCATGATCGCCACCCTCAGAACATCATCCGGCTCGAGTTGGGCATCGACCAGCCCGGCGACAACGCGACCAACAATCGCTATAGCCGCGCCGCCGCCACGCTGCAGGATTGGCTGAAACAGGGAGCCTTGAAACGCGACGCTCAACCGACGGTCTACTATCACACGATCGAGTATGCGCCCCCCGGCGCCGACGCGCGAGCCCCGAAGAAGACACTTCGGGGATTCCTCGTGACGACGAAGCTGGAATCGTTGGACTCCGGCCATATCTACCCGCACGAAAACACTCGCTCGGCGGCGAAAACCGACCGGCTGAATCTCCTGCAGGCTTGCAAGGCGAACCTCAGCCCGATTTGGCTCCTGTATTCCGATCCGCAAAACGCCATCCTCGGTTCATTGGAAAACGCCGTGAAGGGCCAGCAGCCGCGTATCGACTTCCAGGACGATGCCGGCTGCCGCCAACGCCTCTGGTCCGTGAGCGATCCGGCCGTGCTGAAGCAAGTGGTGGAGAGCATGCAGAGCAAACCGCTCTTCATTGCCGACGGCCATCATCGCTACGAGACCGCGTTAAACTACCAGCGCCTTCGCCGGGAACAGGCCGGCTCGCCGGCTGGCCTTCAACCCTACGATGCCGTGCTGATGTTGCTTGCTCCGTTGGAGGACCCAGGCCTCACCGTGCTGCCGACCCACCGCGTCACAACGACGCCGTTGCCGTCTTTCGACAAGGTCAAGACGCTGCTCGGCAAACAATTCGACCTCAAGGAGTTCCCCTTCACGGCCCAAAACCAGGCGGTCGTACGGGAGCAGTTCATCCAGGCCATGCGCACCAACGGGCGGACCACTCCGACCTTCGGCCTCGCGCTCAAGGGCGAAGACCGCTACGTCACCCTCTCGTTGAAACCGGCGCACCAGCCGCCGGCCAGCGCCTCCCCGCGGACGAAGCTCGATGTTTCGCTGCTGCAGCAGTTGGTCGTGCCGGTGTTGTGCGCCACTCAACAGGAACAGGAATCGATCGTCTACACCAAGGACGACCATGAAGCGCTCGATTGGGCGGCGAACGGGACGGGAACCGGAGCGTTGTTGTTGAACGCCACGAAGGTCAGCGAAGTGCAAGCTGTGGCGACGGCCGGTGAACGGATGCCGCACAAGTCGACGTATTTTTATCCGAAGCCGCTGACGGGACTGGTGATCAACGTCATGGAAGGTTAGAGGGGCGGGGCAAGGGGCGAGGGAAATCCGCTAGCCCCTGGCCTCAGACCGCTTGCCTCCGCGGGAGCGCTATGAAAGCCAAGATCCTCATCGTCGACGACGATCCGGACATCGCGATGATGCTCGAGGATCGGCTGCAGGCCTGCGAGTACGGCACCGTCATCGCCCGCGACGGAGTCCAGGCGCTGGAACTGGTCGAGCAAGAGGCGCCCAACCTCATGCTGCTGGACCTGGACATGCCCCGCATGACGGGCCTGGAAGTGCTCAAGCGGCTCCCCGCCGTCCGGCCCTCCGAAGATCTGCCCGTCATCGTCATGACCGCCCACGGATCGATTGAAGCCGCCGTCGAAGCGATGAAAGACGGCGCCTACGACTTTCTCACCAAGCCCCTCGACAAGGATCACCTGCTGCTCGTCATCCGCAAGGCGTTGGAGCGGGATTCGCTCAAACGCCAGGTGGCTTGTTTGCGCTCGGAGGTGGACAGCCGCTACGCCTCCATCGTCGGCACGAGTCCGAACATCCGGACGGTCATGGAAGACGCCCAACGCGCGGCCAAGTCGGACGTCGGGGTGCTGCTGCTGGGAGAGAGCGGCACGGGGAAGGAGTTGTTCGCCCGCTCCATCCACCAGTGGAGCCCGCGCCATGCGCATCCGCTCGTCGTCATCAATTGCGTGGCGCTGACCGAGACCCTGCTCGAAAACGAACTCTTCGGCCACGAGCGCGGCGCCTTCACCGGCGCCGACCGTCTGCAGAAGGGCAAACTCGAAATGGCCGAGGGCGGCACGGTGTTTCTCGACGAGATCGGCGATATGTCGCTGCCGCTCCAGGGCAAACTCTTGCGTGTCCTGCAGGACCGCGAATTCCATCGTGTGGGCGGGACCAAACTCGTGTCGATCAACGTCCGCGTGATCGCCGCCACCAACAAGGATCTGAGACAGGCCGTCAAAGCCGGCGAGTTCCGGGAGGACCTGTTCTTCCGATTGAATGTCATCACGCTGACGCTGCCGCCGCTCCGCGAGCGCCCGACCGACATACCCGCGCTCGCTCGCTTCTTCTTGAACCGGCATGCCCGGGAGGCCAAGCGCCCCGGCATGATGTTCAATCAGGCGGCCATGGAGAAGCTGACGCGGTACCCCTGGCCGGGGAACATCCGCGAGTTGGAAAACGTCATCGCCCGAGCCGTGATCT
>CAZPYP010000114.1:0-5480 GCA_964590845.1 uncultured Nitrospira sp. | reverse complement strand
AAACACCACTTCAATCGCTATGCCCATTCTCCAGGGTACTTGGATTGGGCCAATCAGCCTGATCCATTCAGGCGATTCGACGGCGCACCGCTGATCGCACTGCCCTTATTGAAAGCCGACGAACCACCCGTGTCGCCGTCTTACGCATCCCTCTATGATCCCCGGGCAGTGCCGGTTCAGCCGGTCACGCTGCGGACGCTCTCGCGATTTTTCGAATATGCCCTGGCTTTGTCGGCTTGGAAGCGGGCAGGAGAATCCGAGTGGGCGCTCAGGGCCAATCCTTCATCCGGCAACCTCCATCCGACGGAAGGCTACGTGCTGCTTCCACGGTTGGAAAGGCTCGACCTCAAGCCGGGGTTGTACCACTATGCCCCGAAGGCGCATGGCTTGGAACAACGCGCCGAGTATCCCGCCGACGCTGCCGCACGTCTGTTGGCGCCGTTTCCTGCCGGGGCCTTTCTTTTCGGATTGACTTCCGTCCATTGGCGAGAAGCCTGGAAATATGGTGAGCGTGCCTTTCGATACTGCAATCATGACGTGGGGCATGCACTGGGTACTGCCCGCGTCGCCGCCGCCACGCTGGGATGGAAGATGGTCTTGTTGGACGGCTCCGAGCAAAACACATTGGCGCGGTTGTTGGGCACAAATCGGAACGACTTCGCTGAGGTTGAACCGGAACACCCGGATTGTCTGGCCGCGATTTGGCCGGGAAAGTGGGATTTGGGACATGATGCGTGGGGCGGAAAAGATCGAATGCCGTTGTCGATCGATCCGGCCGCCCTTGAAAACATTTCGGAGGTCACGTGGTTTGGAAAGGCCAACCGACTGAGCCGGGAGCACGCGGTCGACTGGGACCTGATCGACGAAGCCGCCGAAGCCTCATGGAAGACGACGGTTGAGGACAGGACGCTCCACCTATCCTTCCATGCCCCGGCAGCCCACTTGCCGGTCACCGACGGGGTTGCAGCCGGCCAGATCATCCGTCAACGCCGCAGTGCCGTCTCTTTCGATGGGAAGACGTCCCTATCCCGCTCGGCCTTTTTTGCGATGCTGGAACGTGTCATGCCCTCATCCGATCAGTCTCTGCTGAAACGACCCGTTCCCTGGGATCTCTGGCCCTATACGCCAGGCATTCATTTGATGTTATTCGTCCACCGAGTCGAAGGATTGACCCCCGGGCTCTACTTTCTAGTTCGAGACCTCGACAAGCTGGCGATGCTCCAAGAGTCCATGAACCAGGAGTTGACCTGGAGTCCTGCCCCCGGTTGTCCAGATGGGCTCTATCTGTACTGGCTGCTCGAAGGGGATGCTAGACGATTGGCCATGCAGGTGAGCTGTCACCAAGAGATTGCCGGCGACAGCGCGTTTTCTTTCGGGATGCTGGCCGAGTTCGAAGGTCCCTTGCGCGAGCGGGGGGCCTGGTGGTATCCACGCATGTTTTGGGAAGCGGGTCTATTGGGCCAGGTCCTGTATCTCGAAGCAGAGGCGGCGGGTGTCCGCGCGACAGGAATCGGTTGCTTCTTCGACGATCCGGTGCATGAGATCGTGGCGGTTAAAGGTCTGAGGCTCCAGTCGCTGTACCATTTCACCATCGGTGGGCCGGTTGAAGATCATCGGCTCATGACGTTGCCGCCCTACTTTCATCTCGGGCGTCCGACATTATAATCAACGAGTTGGAGCATCAACCGTATGTTTAAGATTAAGAAGAGACTCGAAAAGCCGAAACCCACGGTGCTCTACAACATCATCGAAGACTATTCTGAAGCGGACGCGCCGGGGAACGTGACGGCCTGCGCCATGACGTTAACCGAGGATCTTCCTATACATGCCAAGATCCTGGCCGAGAGTTATGACGTGCCGATGGAGACGATGAACAAGTTGCTCGCCGAAGGCGGAACCTACGTTTATCCCCAGGTCGGGGGGTTGGTGACGAGGGGACTGTTCGCCTGCATCTTGGAGCAAGGCGACGTTATACCCAAGCAAACCTTCGTCCTGGACCTCATGCAATTCGCGGAGGCTGAGCAGGTCGCCCGTTCGCGCTCGACGAATCTCATGGAGGCGGCCAAGGAGGTGTTCTACCGAACCTTGCCCGAGGAGCTGAAGGTCAAACTCGCCCAGAAAAATCTCGGGTTAGATTTCCGCACGCTGGATCGCTCGGTGTCCAAAGGCGGCGATATCAAGTACATCGACTTTAGAAAGGACTGGTCCCCTCATTTCAAACGGCTCTGCATCATGCCCGATGGCCGGTTAGTCGAAACGGGAGGATTGGACGAGTTTGCCCAGCTCCATGGGATTTCCAGCGCGCAAGCCAAGACGCTGGTCGAGCAGGGGGGAACGCTAGAAGTCGATGGCGAGGTGCTGGCGTGTCAAATCGTAAATGGCCAGCCGGCTGTCGCCCGGTTCAGCGCGAAAAACTACGGCAAGGCGAAGGAACTCGTGGCGACAAAAGGACTTCATCTAATGGATGCCCTCAGCGAGGTCGGCTACAACGATCCGGTCATGATGCGAGGGCTTGTCCGGAAAGAACTGACCGGCGGGCGGTGAACAAGGGAGCCGACAAGCCTGCGGTCGTTGATCGAGGATCGTGGATCATGCAGAGGATGGCGGGTGTCCTCCTGGCGTTGTGTCTACTATCTGCCTGTGCGCCGAAGCCGATTCTCTACCCAAACGCCCACTATAACGAGGTCGGTCAAGAAACAGCCGAGCGGGACATCGACGAATGCAGTCACATGGCGAAGGAAGCAGGGGCAAGTTCCGGTCAAGGAAAAGGCGGACAGGTGGCCGGCAACACGGCAGCGGGAGGTGCTATCGGTTCGGCTGCGGGAGCCGTCGGCGGGGCGGTCGTCGGGCATCCTGGACGAGGCGCTATGGTCGGCGCAGCGAGCGGCGCGACCGGCGGATTCCTGCGGGGCCTGTTTCGGCGATCGCCGCCCAGTACTGCCTATAAGCAGTTCGTCACTCGTTGTTTGAAGGAGCGGGGGTATGATCCGGTAGGCTGGGAGTAATGACAGCCGGCCACGGGGTTTTCATATCTAGATACGCGCCGAGCACCGCTCCGACCGTATTGGTCATGAGATCGAAGACGGAGGGGACTCGGTTGTGGCAGTACACTTGGTACCATTCTATGCTCAGAGATATCAGCCCGCCGACGGCAGCGACCCACAGCAGACGGTGAGCTGCGTTGGGCAAAGGCTGCCGTCGGCTGAGGAGATAACCGAGCGGAAGGAATAAGAGAGTATTCGCAATCAGGTCGAAGCCGAGGTCGAAGAGATAAGCCGGCGAACTCAGATCTTTACTGGTGGGAATCCACTTGATGTATTCCCAATGCGAATGCCCGACGAAATTTTTGAGAGGCAGCATACCGATCGCAAGGATCAGGAGTACCCATCCGGCCAGAGAGATTTTTTCCCAGTAAGCCGAGCGTATCATGCGGAGGAGCGGTGGCTGACTTCCAGCCGGCGGAGAGGGCGGTGAACGCCGGTTAGCGCGCGAGTTCTTCTTTAACGGCGGCGACCAGCTTGTTCATGTCGAAGGGCTTCTCGAAGACCCGTCTGGCGCCGAACAGCTTGGCGACGTCCAAGAAATTCCGGTCTCCCTGAGCGCCCGTCATAGCGATGATCTTTGCATCCACGTACTCGCGGGTCAGTTGCAGGGTGGCTTCCAGGCCGTCGGTGCCGGGCATGAGAATGTCCATGATCACCAGATCGACTCGATTGTTTTGATAGGCCGTGAGTCCTTCCCGGCCGTCCCGCGCTTCAATGACCTGGTGCTGGGACTTCTCCAGCACTTCTTTCAAGAGATGCCGGATAGAATCTTCGTCGTCGATTACGAGTATGGTGGCCATAGTATGAAACCGCTCCTTCAATCTGCTGTGCAGGATACCTGCATCGACGCCACCTGTCTAGCGAAGATGCGTTTATCGACAGCGACTTGGAGTTCCAGAGGTGAGCAGCGGGTGTCGTAGGAAAAAATCTTGTTGACCGAGTCCTTCCGCTTTGATACAAGTCGAACATCTGCGTAGGTTGTCGTCTCACCTCGTTCGACCGGAGATTCCCCATGCAGTCCGATTGGTCTTGGACCCGCCGAACTTTGCTCAAAACCTCCGTCGTGGGCCTGCTGGTGCTCAGCGGTCGCGCGTTGGTTCCCGCTCTGTCGCTGGCGCAAACGCGAGATCTGCCGGATGGCGAGCTGTCGTTTTACAACGTCCATACGGATGAACGCCTGCGGGTGCGCTACCGGAACGATCAAGGCCAATACGATCTCACGGCGCTCGACGACATCAATCATATCCTGCGTTGCCATCACACCGCCGAAGTGGCGGCCATCGATCCTCGACTGCTCGAACACGTGAACCTAGTGCAGAAAACTGCAGGCACCGACGGGGAGATCCATGTGATTTCCGGCTATCGGTCCCCCGCCTACAACGCGTTGCTGGTGAAAAAAATGCGGCGGGCCGCTCAGCACAGTTATCACGTAGAAGGGCAGGCGTTGGACTTCTTCATTCCCGGAGTCCATCCACGCACGCTTCGGCACGCCGCCCTCAAGCTGCAGTACGGCGGTGTCGGCTACTATCCCCGCGCGGACTTCCTCCATCTCGACTGCGGTCCTTTCAGGTCCTGGTAATCCTCGTTCACGACTAGGAGGTTGCATGATGAGGCCGGTTCATGCTCGCCGTGCCGTCTGGCTGGTACTCGTCTTGGCTGATTGTCTGGGTGCTTCGGAGGCCTCTGCCGCCGATCGAGCAGCAAGGACGACGGTGAAGGACGGCGTCCAGGTCTCATTGGAATACACGTTGTCGCTTGAGGACCGCACGGTGCTGGAGTCCAACGTCGGCAAGGATCCCATGACCTACCGGCAAGGCGCCCATGAAATTGTTCCGGGGCTGGAGCGTTCGCTCGAAGGGGCGGCCAAAGGGGACAAGAAGCGGGTCGTCGTGAAACCGGCAGACGGCTATGGAGAGGTCAATCCGAAAGCCGTCCAGGAAGTCAAAAAGAGCCTCATTCCGGAGGCGGCCCACAAGGTCGGCACGCAACTCGAAGCCAAAGGCCCCGATGGGGAATCGATGTTCCCAAGAGTAGTCGAGGTGAAAGACGAGACGGTTGTCTTGGATTTCAACCACCCGCTTGCCGGCAAGACGCTTTACTTTGACGTGAAAGTGGTCGACGTGCGCCCCGGCGCTTCCCCCAAGTAGCTCGCCTACCAATCGGATTCCTTCTTCAAGAAGAGCACCCCGAGCGGTGGCAGGGTGAGCTTCAGGGAGGCGTTGAATCCATGCGCCGGAATCGCCTCCGCCTGCAGGCCTCCAGCATTCCCGATGTTGCTCCCACCATAGAGAAACGCGTCGCTGTTGAGTAGTTCCCGATAATACCCCGTAGCTGGCGCCCCGATGCGATAATCGTACCGCGGGACCGGGGTGAAGTTACAAACGCAGAGGACTTGCTCTCGGGCTTCCCGTCCTTTGCGAAGAAACGCGAGCACCG
>CAZPYP010000113.1:0-5480 GCA_964590845.1 uncultured Nitrospira sp. | reverse complement strand
AGTCGGGTATGGGAGTGGAAATTGCGATCACGGTTGCGCGGGAAGAAACCCGCGTCGCGGTATTGGACAACGGCGTCGTCACCGACTTGTTTGGAGACCGTGCGAAGCACAAGGATTTCGTCGGCAACATCTATAAAGGAAAAGTGGCGAAGGTTCTGCCGGGGATGCAGGCGGCCTTCGTCGATATCGGCTTGGACAAGGCCGCGTTCATGCATGTCTCTGATCTGTCCATGGACGCCGAACCTGGCGACACCTTGATGGACGGAGAAGAGGATGATAAGGACAGCGACGATCTCCGTCCAAAACGGGAAAGCTCCAAACCCATCGAACAACTGCTCACCGAGGGACAGGAGTTGATGGTGCAGATTTCGAAGGGGCCGATCGGCACGAAAGGCCCCCGCGTCACGAGCTACGTCTCGCTGCCCGGCCGTTATCTGGTCTTCATGCCGAACGTCGAGCACATCGGGGTGTCGCGTCGCATCGCACGTGATGAAGAACGGAGCCGGCTCAAGGACATCATGAAACGGGTGCGTCATCCCGGCTGCGGCTACATCGTCCGCACGGTCAGCGAAGGGGTGAAAGAGGACGAGCTTCGTTCGGACGTCGATTTTTTGCACGTGCTTTGGCAGGACATTCGCGAGAAACGCGACCAAGGGCCGGCGCCAGCCCTGTTGCACACGGACTTGAGCCTCAGCTTCCGCGTCGTCCGCGATTTGTTCGGCAAGAGAGTCGACCGGCTCTGGATCGATTCGCGGGAGGAGTACGAGGCGGTTCGTGACTTCGTGCAGCGGTTTTCGCCGGAGCAGACCGCCCGCATCCATTTTTATGACAAGGATGAGTCGTTGTTCGACCATCTGGGCGTCGAACAGGAAATGGCTCGTGCGCTGAGCCGAAAAGTGTGGCTGAAATCAGGCGGGTATTTGGTCATCGATCATACCGAAGCCATGACGGTGATCGATGTGAATACGGGCCGCTTCGTCGGCAAGCGCGATCAGGAAGAGACCATTCTTCGCAACAATCTCGAGGCGGCGAAGGAAGTCGCCTACCAGGTGAAACTGCGCGGCATCGGCGGGATCATCATCGTGGATTTCATCGACATGGAGCGGGAGAAGAACCGGGACAAGGTCTATCATGCGTTGGTCGATGCGATGGCCTCAGACAAGGCAAGGACGAGGATCTCGAGGATTTCCGATCTCGGCCTGATCGAGATTTCGCGCGAGCGGGTCCGTGAGGACCTGCTCCGCTCACTCTCCGAGCCCTGCCGATACTGCGAAGGCCGCGGCTATACCAAGTCGCCGACGACGGTGGCCTACGAGATCTTCCGCGAGATTCGCAAGATCGGCGGCGGAAACGATCCGCAGCGGATCATCGTCGGCGCCCATCCGTCCGTCGCCGGGTTGCTGCAGGATGAAGAACGGCAGGGGGTTGAGGCGCTCGAACGGGAGTTCGCGGCAAAAGTGATCGT
This sequence comes from uncultured Nitrospira sp., assembly GCA_964590845.1. GTDB lineage: Bacteria > Nitrospirota > Nitrospiria > Nitrospirales > Nitrospiraceae > Nitrospira_C. Next base: position 4,015 of record CAZPYP010000113.1, on the reverse strand, counting down.
CATGCCCGATGAGCAATTGCATCTCGAACAATACGACCTGGCCGTCCTCTAGCCTCATGGGCGTCTCGTGAAGGAGCGGAGCACGGGAGCGGATCTCGAGATCCCGGTCGCCTCTGCTTCGTCCACCTCGCCCTCCTCCCTTGAGTCCTGGTTACTCCTGAGAGCCATTGATCGCGTGGGGGATCACACGCTGCTAAACCTGGTGCAGGCCTGGGGAACGCCTCAGGGGGTGTTGCAGGCCTCGCGCGCGGATCTGATTGCCAACGGCTGCAGTGCCGCCCTTGCCGACGCCATCCGTAAAGGTCCGGATCACGAGGCTCGTCGGAAAATCGATCAAGAACTGGCGGCGCTGCAGCGGGCTTCCATTCACGTGCGAACGATCCTGGATTCGGATTATCCGGCGCGCCTGCGCATGATTCCAGACCCTCCTCCTCTGTTGTACACATCAGGGACCTTGCTCGAAGGCGATCAGCTCGCCGTGGCGGTGGTGGGATCGCGCCGAGGCACGGAAGCCGGCCGGGCGGTGACCGAAGAGTTTGCCAGAGAATTGGCGCAAGCCGGCTGCACGGTCGTCAGCGGTTTGGCCCGCGGCGTCGACGCCGCCGCACATCGCGGCGCGATTGCCGGCGGCGGACGGACAATTGCGGTGCTGGGATGCGGAGTGGATCTGACCTATCCACCGGAACATGACCGACTCCGCCGCGAAATCGACCTCCACGGCGCGGTGCTGTCCGAACTGCCGCTGGGGTCACCTCCGCACAGCGGCCATTTCCCTCGTCGCAACCGGATCATCAGCGGGCTGTCGCTCGGTGTCATCGTCACCGAAGCTGCGATCAACAGCGGGTCACTGATTACGGCCCGGCTGGCGGCCGACCAGGGGCGGGAGGTATTCGCGTTGCCGGGATTCGTCAAGTCGGGCACCAGCCGCGGCACCAATGCCTTACTCAAAGAAGGCGCCACGTTGGTCGAGAGCGCGCAAGACGTCCTGGATGTGTTGGAGCCGCAGCTCGATCCCTGGCTGCGTGCGCGACTCACGCGCATTGCGCCGTCGGCGCCCTCTCCCGAGCCGCTCAGCGATCAGGAACGCGCGGTGGCGAACGCATTGTCCGAGGAGCCCAGCACCATCGACAATGTCGTGGAAGCGACGAAGCTTCCGGTTGCGTCGGTGATGGCCGCGCTGCTCTCGCTCGAGTTGAAACGTCTCATCCGGCAGTCGCCCGGGCAGCGGTATTCGCGCGTGTGAGGGCAGAGCAATTGTCGTCATGAGTTGCGTTGGCGGGAAAATTTTGATACTGATGTTACGGTACGTCGGTCGTCCACTGGAGTTTGCATGGCGAAGTCACTGATCATCGTCGAGTCTCCCACCAAGGCGAAGACCATCACGAAGTATTTGGGGCGCGGCTACACCGTCATGGCGTCAGTGGGGCACGTCAAGGATTTGCCCACGAGCAAGTTGGGTGTCGATCTCGAGCACAACTTCAAGCCGCAGTACGTCACCATCAAAGGCAAGTCCAAAGTCCTCGCCGATATCAAGAAGAAGGCCGAAGAGGCTGATAAAGTCTTCCTGGCTCCGGACCCTGACCGTGAAGGGGAGGCGATCGCCTGGCACTTGTCCGAGGAACTCAAAGGCAAATCGAAAAAGAAGAGCGACGGCAAACTGTTCCGTGTGCGGTTCAATGAAATCACCGAGCGCGCGATCAAGCAGGCGTTGCAAGCGCCAGAACAGATCGACATGAAGCTCGTGAACGCCCAGCAGGCGCGGCGGGTGTTGGACCGCATCGTCGGGTATCAAGGCAGCCAGCTACTGTGGAACAAGGTCCGTCGGGGACTGTCGATGGGACGCGTGCAGTCCGTCGCCGTCCGTCTCATGTGCGAACGGGAAGCCGAGCGCGAAGCGTTCAGGACCGAAGAGTATTGGTCGATTACGGCGTTGCTCGCCGGCACCAATCCTCCGCCGTTCGAAGCCAAGTTGCACAGTATCAATGGAGAGGACGCGTCGATCGGGAATGCCGAGCAGGCGAACAAGATCGTCGCGGCCGTTCAGGGAAAACCCTTCACGGTCACGGCCATCGAACGGAAGGAAAAGAAGCGGAATCCTGTCGCTCCGTTCATCACCAGCCGATTGCAGCAAGAAGCCGCTCGTAAATTGCACTTCTCCCCCAAGAAGACGATGACCCTGGCCCAGCAACTGTACGAAGGCATTGATATCGGGACCGAAGGAGCCACCGGTCTCATCACTTATATGAGAACGGACTCTCCGCGCATCTCTCAAGAAGCGACGGCCGAGGCTCGGCAAGTCATTCAAGAACGGTATGGCGCAGAGTATTTGCCGTCGACCCCCAACGTCTACAAGACATCGAAGGCCGCGCAGGAAGCGCACGAAGCGATCCGTCCGACCGCAGCCGGCCGAGATCCCGAATCGATCAAGCAGTACCTGGAAGAGGATCAATACAACCTCTACAAACTGATCTGGAATCGCTTCATCGCTTCGCAGATGGTGCCGGCGATTTTGGATGTCACACGTGTGGAGACCACGCCGTTAGAGACCAAAGATCGGTATCTGTTCCGCTCCAGCGGCACGATCGTCAAATTTCCAGGCCATACGATCGTCTACATGGAAGGGATCGACAAAGAGCTTGCGGCGCAGAAGCCCAAGCAAGAGGAAGAAGTCGACGACGGTTCCGAGCGCCAGTTGCCCTCACTTGCGGAGGGTGAGCGTCTGCGTCTGGTTGAGCAGGCCGAACAGACCGTGCCAGGCATTACGGGGAAACAACACTTCACGCAGCCTCCGCCTCGGTACAACGAGGCGCTGCTGATCAAGGAACTGGAAGAAAAAGGCATCGGCCGGCCGTCCACCTACGCCACCATCATCTCGACCATTCAGGACCGTAAGTATGTCGAAAAAACCGAAGGGCGGTTCGTGCCGACCGAAACCGGCCGTACGGTCAATGATTTTCTGCTGAAGGGATTTCCCGACGTCGTGAACGTCGATTTCACGTCGCAGCTGGAAGCGGAACTTGACGAAGTAGAAGAAGGAAACAAACCGTGGGTCGATGCGGTCCGCGATTTTTACAATCCGTTTACCGCCGATCTTGAAAAGGCCAAGACAATCCCCGGCCCGAAGGACACGGTCGAGCCGCCGACCGACATCCCCTGCGAGAAGTGCGGCCGAATGATGGAAATCAAATGGGGGCGGAATGGCAAGTTCCTGGCGTGCCCCGGCTACAAAGACGATCCACCATGCAAGAACACGCAGAACTTTGAAAAACTGCCGGACGGCACGATCAAGGTCATACCCAAGCAAGAAATCACGACCGATCAGGTGTGCGAGAAGTGCGGGAGCCCGATGGTCGTCAAAACCGGCCGGTTCGGCAAGTTCATCGCCTGCTCCGCCTATCCGCAGTGCAAGACCACCAAACCGTTGGCATTGGGCGTCAAGTGTCCGCAGCCGGGCTGCGGTGGCGATCTCGTCCAGAAACGCACACGTAAGGGCCGGTCGTTCTTTGCCTGCGGCAACTATCCGAAGTGTGAATATGCCCTCTGGGACCGTCCCATCAACAAGGCCTGTCCGACCTGCAGTGCGCCGTTCCTCGTTGAGAAAGTCAGCAAGCAGGCCGGTCGCAGCGTGCAATGCCGCAATGAAGATTGCGGCTACCGCGAAGCCGGTTGATCATCTCCTTCCGTTCCGACCGCATTCCGCTCTCTCGAAACTGAGAATAGTTTTCAGCCCGGTATTGCTACGTCATCCTGCCAATCACCGGGAGAGTTGACGAACGGCCCTGCCGACATCGATAATGAAAAATGAATATACAGTCCGCCTCCTGGTGAGCCCCTAACGTGAGGGCCTCGTTGACCTGAAGAAAGGGGAGCCTATGAAAGCCAAAGAAGGCGTCGTCAACATCCTCAATAAGATTCTCACGGCGGATCTCACCGCCATCAATCAATATTTTGTCCATGCCAAGATGTGCCAAAATTGGGGGTACGAGCGGCTCCATCACAAAGTGCGCGAGCGCAG
>CAZPYP010000112.1:1493-5829 GCA_964590845.1 uncultured Nitrospira sp. | reverse complement strand
GCGGTTTTCTGAAGCGGCAGCACTTCCGTCTTCCCCCCACCGGCTCCGCGGGCGGCATGAAGCGACGATGGAAAGAGACCGATGGGTGCGAGGGCAAGCAGCAGAGCGACAACCGCAAGCAGGGAACGTGCATTCATGGTGTGATGTCCTTTTTGTCTTGAGAGCGTCGGGCTCGCACTATCAATATCACAACCACCGAAAGCACCGCCATCAGCGGGCCGACGACGAACGCGCCGGTCATCGCCGCCTCCATCGACCGATCGTGGCTGTTGGAGGAGAAGGCTTCGACGGCGCCCAAGCCTGCGAGGAACCCGGCGATGTAACCGGCTATGGCGCTGAGCAGAGCCAGGCCGAATGTTTTCATGATGGCCGGCGACTGGTTTTAATCAAGTCAGAGACGGGAAAGCCGAGCGCGTTCGCCTTCGATACCAATTGCCGGTAGGCGTCGTCGTCCAGGCGCGGCGCACGCGACAGGATCCACAGGTAGCGTCGATCCGGAGTGCCGACCATCGAGGTCTGGTACTCCGGGTCGAGATCCACGATCCAATAGTTTCCCTCCCGCGAAGAGCCGAACAACTTCGCGAAAAAGTTGTCGAAGACGACGGTGAGCCTGGCGTTCGTGTTCCGGTCGACCACGGTCGCGACGCCATCGGCCTGCTCGACCTTGCCGCTCTTGGTCACACATTCGTTATGGACCCCGACGGCGCCGTCGGGGCGCAACGTGTAGATGGCTTGGGAGTCAAGGCAGTGGCGCTGGAACCACATCGGCAGCCGCGCAATTTCGTACCAGGTTCCGGTGTAACGGGTCAGGTCGACGGAGGAAACCGTGGGCAATGTCTGCTGCGGCTCTCTCCCCGCACAGCCGAGCGTGAGAGTCAGCAGGAGGGCCAGCGTACCAATCTTCATAGGCCGTCAGTCTGAAGCCGGTCGGCGTGACAAGTCAACAAGGAGTGACTCGTCAGCTTTGCGAGGGACGGAGAGCCAGCTTCACTTCGTAAAAGGCTCGTCCCATGAACTCTCGTAAGGCGATCTCCGACTTGAGCAGGCCCGAGGCGCTTGGAATGACGTCGAGAACGGTAAACGTATTCCTGGAGCCAGCATGGAAGTCTACCGGGAACGGAAGGACGTCCAGTCCGTAGGCCGTGAACAGTCGCTGTGCTCTCGCCATATGGAATGCCGAGGTCACGAGAATGACGCGCTTCTGGCTTCCGAGGTAGCGGCTGACCTCGCGGGCTTCCTCTTCGGTATTCTGGACGTCGGGAGTCACGACGATTCGATCCGAAGGCACACCGAGTCGCTGGGCGTAGGGCCGGAGGACATGGCCTTCCGGCGGGGAGTCCGGCAGCCAAGGCAGCGTGCCGCCGGTGAAGATCAGAAGCGGAGCCTTGCCGGCCATGAACAGTTCAACGCCGGCAAAAAACCGATCGGGATCGTCCCATTCCGATATCGCGGTGCCACCGTCCAGAGGGGAGGAAGTCAGCATTCCGCTGAGAACGACGATCGCATCGCCCGTCGGCATCGTGGCAGTCGCCGGACGAGCCTCAAAACGCTCGGCCGCTCGAAGCAGCACGTTCGATGTCAGCGGCATGCTCAGCCCGAGCAACAGCAGCAGGCCGACAACCGCGACCGCACGTTTCTTGGTGAGGGCTGCAATTAGAAACAAGACCGCCAGCATCCCGATCGGGAGGAAGAGTGCCGGCAGAATCTTGTGCAGGTAGATCATGCAGTCCGTTGAGGCGCTGTTGCAAGACGGTACCGGGAGCGAGGGTACTGTATTGCCGCCCACTGTACAATGGGATACGCATTGTCTCGGCTGCCATTTCGAAGTGAGGCGGAAGGATTACGGAGCCTTCTGAGGGAGGTCCTGGCTCTTCTTGTCCGTCTCTTCTCTTTCCAGCCGGCAGGTTTCCTGATCGCAGCGCCTCGCCTGTTCCTCTTGCCTGTCCTCGCAGGCCATCTTGTCCTCGACGCTGATGGCTTGTTGCAGGCAGGCCCGCCACTCGTCCTCCGCCGCTTTCAGACAGTCCAGACAAGGGTCCGCTGCATGGGCTGGTCGGACGACCAGCATCAAGAGAAGAAGTGACAACCAAAGGCCGAACGTCATGCCGGTGCTCTGGGAAAGCGATTATCTGGCCCAGATATATCGCACGAGCGCCATGCCGAAGGCAAAGGCGAAGCCATAGAGGAAGGAGTCGAGCCGGATCAGTCCCTGTTCTCGCCAACGTCGCCACGCGCCGACCTTCGCCATCACATAACCGGAAATGAGCGGTATCGAGAGCACATTCACCAGCCGGAGGGCCGGCGACTGGATGAAGTGTTCAGGGAAGAGCCACAGGCTGATGGCGCCGGCTAGGGCACCCCACGCCACATACCCGAGCGTGGCCAGCCAGGGCGTAACCGGTTTTGGGCGGCGAAAGGTGTCACGCAGGCTGTGACCGATGAGCTCGGCAATCATCTCTCCCAACGTTTGCAGCAGCGCTTCACCCAGGAGCTCGAACAGCCCCCACAGGAGTTCGAACAGCATGGTGCCGAGAAACTCCACGAGCGCTGTCCTTTACGTCTGCCCGCTGCGGCAGAGTGCCGTCGTCTTCCGCCACTCCTCGTCGGGAACGGCAGGGGGCGCGTCGGGCGCTTGACGGAGCAGCGTCCTGAGTTTGGCGATACGCGCGTCGGTTTGCGGATGAGTGGAGAGGTAGCCGGGGATCTCGACCGGTCCTTCCTGACTCTTGAGCGTTTCGAAGAAGTGAATCATGCCGGCTGGATTGAAGCGGGCCTGCTGCAACAAGCGCACACCTTCGAGGTCCGCCTGTTCTTCCATGTCGCGGCTGTAACTCAGCGTCGAGAACGTGCGAGCCGCTTGAATGGCCAAAGCCCCGATCCCCGTGACGTCGCCGAATGCCGCGCCGATCAGCGCCGCCAGCGAGAGGTCCCGGAGCAACGACTTGGTCGTATGCCGCAGCAGAATATGTTGCGCCTCATGGGCCAGAACTCCCGCCAATTCTTCCGGGTTCTTCGTGGCTTGCAACAGTGGCCGAAAAATCACGATCTCGCCGCCAGGCAACGCGTAGGCGTTGAAGACGGTTGAGTCGACGACGGTGAGATGGAGGTCATAGGGCGTCTTGGACGGATCGACGAGGCGTGCCATCAAAAGATCGAGCTGTTTTTTGAGCGCTGGGTTTGTGCAGCGCTGGTCGTCCGTGACCATTTGACCGAGTGCGGCCTCACCGAGCGCAACCTCCCAGGAGATCGGCACCAGCGGCGTGACGAGATCGGCCAGAGCAGGAATCCCCCAGAGCACGATCGCGCCCACCGCGGCGATGGACGCCAAGAAGGCGGCTCCCAACAGGCTGACCCGTCGGTTGACGGGGACTGGAAAACGGAAGTGCCGATAACGTCCCTCGACGAACGGACGGAACGCGGGAAGAAAAGAGGGCTCGTCGACCACAAGGGCTTCGGACAGCGGTGAGCCGCGCTCGAACCGAAGAGGTTCTCCGGCATGTTCACCCTGCGTCTGTCGGATATCGCCGTAGGGCCACAACAGCGTCGTGCCGTCCTGCCGTTGGATCGTCACGCCCCGGTCGGATAGCGTCGCTGTAACGGACTGGCGGGCCGAACTCCGGCCATCGTAATAGTGGCCGGGCCACGAAGGGGATGAGCTCTCGGAGCGCGAACCGTCAGTCATACATCAGCCCGGCATCGCATCGACGTCCAGAAACCCGCTGAGTTCTTCGCCCACGGCGGTTGCCGTCTGCGCGTCCTGCTCGATCGCGTCCAGGTCCAGCGCGCCGGTCAACGTGAGGTGCTCGCAGTCGTACCGCCGCGATCGCACCGTCACCCAGGGAAAGGCGAGGCCCAGCGTGCAGAGCAGGAGCAGCCCGTTCGAGAGATAGAGGCCGAAGAGGTTTGTCATCGTTACCGAGGTCTTGAACTTGGCCCCGGCGAAGGTGGTGTGGTCCCAGTAGAACCGGCGGCGCCTCACCGCGATCGAGAGGAGGATGAGACCATACAGTACGGCGATCGGAATAAAGAATACAAATCCCATGGCCTCAACGCCGGTGAAGGTCTGCGCGCCGAATCCAAACGTGAGGAGAAGCATCACGCCTCCCATCGCGGCGAGCCCGTGTTTCACGTAGATCACAAACAGGTCCTTCGCCTTGCCGTCGAACTGCAGCGCCGCTTTGCCGAACCGGCAGTGGTTGATCAAGTACCCGCGTGTTCCGCATTCATAATAGGCATAGGCCAGTCCGAACGTCACGGCGGTGAGCGCCATCCGCTCGAGCGACAAGATGAGAAATGGTTTGAGCTCGCCTTTGAACGAGAAGCGGATGCCGCGCCA
>CAZPYP010000112.1:0-1393 GCA_964590845.1 uncultured Nitrospira sp. | reverse complement strand
CGCCAAGCAGCCGACGCGGTCGGTGGCGAGGACGACATGGTCGAACAGAACATGTCCGATAAACCCGGCGGGGTCTTGCGTGGCGTAATGCTGAAGCCAGAACCAATTGAGCGCGAGTGCCGGGTCGTTTCGCCATTGGAACATCCGAACCTGTTTCACCGGTACCCCATCCAGCCACAACGCGAGTTCACCGTTGGAGGCGGTCACCGGATCGTTCATCTTGGCCATGATCTCGACGCAGGTCCACCGGTCGCGCGTGAACGTGACGGATGGGTCTTGGATCAGATGGTTGCCCCAGTAGCCGGTAGGTCCTCCCTTCATCCCCATCCAATAGGTGTAAAAATCGATGCGATCCTGGGCATCCACCGGCTCGACTGCGATGGAAAAGCGGTCATCTCCCCGTGGTAGCAATCCGGCCTTTCCTTGTGGCCAGTCGGTCGGCGGCTGATAGCCTCCCAGCCAGGCAGAGCTGTGGTGAAAGGTGCCTGCCGCGGGATACTTGATGTAGTAGCGGAAATAGAGACGATCAGAATTTTTGTCCAGCCGTTTGTAGAGTGTGCCGCCGGTGCGCTGTTCTCCGATCGACGTGATGCGTAGGGCCCATCGCCCCAAACTGAAGGGAGGATGGTCGTTGACGAGCGACATACTGTCCGGATGTTTCTGAAACGTGAATCGACTCATGATGTCGGTGAGAGGGGCCTGGTCGAAATCCTCCGCGAACAGGACGCGGGAATCCTGGCCGATTCCTTGGTCCCCAGGATATTCATCCGCGATGCGGGTGCCGTCGGTCGGGGAGTCCGCCGGTAGGGGCTGCTTGCCTATGCAGCCGCCCAGGATCAGCAGGGCCAGGATCAGCCGCGAAAGGATACTCGCGTTCATCGGTCTTCGGGCGCCACTGGTTATCCCGTCGGTTCGCTGTCGAGTTTGTGCGCCTTGCGGCCACCGCCGGCCAAGTGACGATCGGGCATCTGCCCTCCAACCATCAGCTTCGCCATGTCCACGGCGCGGGCGATAAGTTCTTGGGCACCCTCACGCAGTTCCCTGCTGTTCTGCACCTCGCAGATATTCCGTTCCATGTCTTCCGCGCTCCAGCCTCGTGAATGGGCGATAAAAGGAAACTGCGGAAACTGGCAGCCGACTTCCGCCCAAAAGGTCATCAGCTGGCCGGCCACCCCCTGCACATTGTCCTGCCCGCCCATAATGATGAAGGCCGCCACCTTATTCTTGAGCAGATGTTTGTTCGCGATGGTCTCTTGGTTTTGGATGCAGTTCATCCGCTCGACCATCTTGAAATAAAGACTGCTGGCGTTGCCCCAGCGAATCGGCGTGGAGACTAAGATCACGTCAGCCCAATGCACGATCGCTTCATACACCCGATCCAATTGATCGGTCG
>CAZPYP010000111.1:0-5863 GCA_964590845.1 uncultured Nitrospira sp. | reverse complement strand
GCCGGCTCGATGCTGGGCTCCGGCGGCGTCACGGTCATGGAAGAAGGCACCAGCATGGTGTGGGCCGCGCTGCGCCTCATGGAATTTTTCTATCACGAGTCCTGCGGCAAGTGTAGTCCCTGCCGCGAAGGCAGCTCCTGGCTGGTGCAGACCATGCGTCGCATCGTGGGCAAACAGGGACGGCCTCAGGATCTTGAAACCCTCACGGATCTGTGTAAGAACATCGCCGGCCGCACGGTCTGCGCCTTTGGTGACGCGGAGGTGGCTCCCATCATGAGCACGTTGAAACATTGGCGTCATGAGTACGTGACGCTGATCCACGAAGCCGAGGCGGCGAATTTGATCCGGCCGCAATCGGTAGGGCAAGGGGCGAGAGGTTAGCGGCGAGCGGCCATGAAGGGATTGCCCAATAGCCCCTCGCCTCTGGCCCCGCGTCTATAGAACGTTATGGCAGAGTCGACAGAAACAGTCAGACTGACCATCGACGGCGTCCCGGTGACGGTGCCGAAGGGCACGCTCGTGATCGAAGCGGCCCGCCGCGTGGGCGTCATGATTCCGCATTTCTGCTACCACCCGAAGCTGAAGCCGGACGCCAACTGCCGCATGTGCCTGGTGGAGGTGGAAAAAATGCCGAAGCTGCAGACGTCCTGCAGCACGGTCGCGGCGGAAGGCATGTCCGTCCGCACGGCCACCACCGTCGTCAACGACGCGCACAAGTCGGTCCTCGAGTTCATCCTGGCGAACCATCCGCTGGATTGCCCGGTCTGCGACCAGGGCGGCCGGTGCGACCTGCAAGATTTCTCCCACCAGTACACGGCCACCGGCAGCCGGTTCGCCGAAACCAAACGCATTTTCCAGAAAGAATATTTCAGCCCTTTGATCGAAACGCAGATGAACCGCTGTGTGCAATGCCTGCGTTGCGTCAGATATTGCGACGAAATCATGGACGTCAAGGCCCTGGCTCCGGTCGGCCGTGGGACGCTGACGGAGATCAAATCCTTCGGCCCCCATCCGTTGGATTGCGAATTCTGCGGCGGCTGCGTGCAGATCTGCCCGGTCGGCGCCATCACGAGCCGGCTCTCGATGTACGAATATCGGCCCTGGATGTTGAAGCGGGCCGACACGATCTGCGGATACTGCGGGGACGGTTGCCAGATCACCGTCCAAACGAAGGGCGACCAGCTGATCGAAGTGAACAGCGCGCATGGTGCGGGCCGCAACAACGGCGATCTGTGCGCCCGTGGGTTCTTCGGATTCCATGCGTCGAGCCATCCACAACGACTGACCAGGCCGCTCATCCGGCGGGCGGGACAATTGGTCGAAACCACCTGGGAAGAGGCGCTGGAATTCACCGCGGCGGAGCTGTCCCGCATCAAGGCGGCGCACGGCGCACAAGCCATCGGCGGGTTGGCGTCGAGCCGCTGCACGAACGAAGAGCTGTATCTGTTCCAGAAGTTCATGCGGCTCGCGGTCGGGACCAACAACCTCGACAGCAGCGCGCGCTACGGGCAGGTCAACGGAGTCCAGGCCCTGCGCCGCGTGCAGGGCACTCATCGCTGGACGGTGGCGTTCGAAGACGTCGCCGCCGCCGATGCCCTGTTGTTGGTCGGAACCCACGTCACCGAAGCGAACCCGATCACCGGCCTCCATGTGAAGGAAGCCGTCAAGAAGCGCGGCGCCGCGTTGTTCACGATCGACTCGATGCAGCCGGCCATTGGGACGATCAGTAATATCGCCAATTTGTCGCGCGAGCACGTGTGTGTGACGCCGGACCGGTTCGGCGACGTGGTTCTCGGGCTCCTCAAGGCTGTCGTGGAGAACGGCTTCGTCGACCCCGGCTTGCAGCGTCAAGCTCCCGACTTTCTGACCGCCATCACCAAATCCCTGGAGGCTCTGCCTTGGGAACAGCTTGCGGCCTCCGGTGCCGATCGCCAACCGCTGACCGCCATGGCCCAGGGGTTGAGCAAGGGACGCCGCATCGTCGTCTTAGCCGGCCAGGAACTGCTGCGTAGCCAAGACGGCTACCGCACCTGCCTGAATCTGCTCGACCTGCTGCTCTTGCTCGGGAAACTGACCAGCCAAGGCTGCGGGTTGGCGCCGTTGGCGGAGGAGAACAACGATCAAGGCGCCGTGGAGATGGGTGCGCTGGCCGACCTGCTGCCGGGTGCCCGGGACCTTTCCGATCAGGAGGCCAGGACGAAGCTCGATCGGATTTGGAAGAGCGGCATCCCGACGGCAGCCGGCGCCACGCTGATCGAGATGATCGAACGGGCCGGGAGCGGCGGCATCAAGAGTCTTATCGTGGTCGGGGAAAATCCTGTCGGCACACTGCCTGCCCGTCTCAGGGCCAAAGAGGCATTGCAACGGCTCGACTTCCTGGTGTGCCAGGAACTGTTCTTGACGGACACCGCGGCGCTGGCGCACGTGGTGCTGCCGGCGGCCTCGTCCATGGAGAAGGCCGGCACCTTCACCAACAGTGAAGGGCATGTCCAAGCGGTCCGGCCCGCGATCGAACCGGCCGGTGAAAGCCGTCCCGATTGGGAAATCCTCTCCGCGCTCTCGGTGTTGCTGGGAGCGTCCCTCGACTATGCCGACCAGAAAGACCTATTGAAGGAAATCCGGAGCGTCATCCCGGGATATGGCTCCCTGGGCCCTGCTCCTACACCCCAGAAAGTCGACCAGGGTGCCGTCGAGCGGTACCTGACAGGGGGGTATCGTCAGGACCTGGCAGACCGCTATACTCTGGCCCCCCGGAAGAAGCCGCCGGAAGGAACCTGGCAACTCCAGCTCGTCCAGAGCCTGTTCCATTCGGGAACCCTGTCGGTCCGGTCGAAAGGGCTGGTGCAAATCGAAGCAGGCGGGGCGGCACGGATCAATCCGGCGGATGGAGCGCGGTTGGCCGTGAAAGACGGAGACCGTGTGACGCTGTCCAACGGCGGAGGAGACATGACCGTCCCAGTCAAGCTGGTGGAGCGGGTCCCACAGGGCTCCGTCTGGTATACCGACTCCTTCGCCCGAGACGTGAGCCGTTTGTTGGACTGTACGGTGACGCCCGAGACGAAGGCGCCCTCGTTCAGAACAGCCGCTGTTTCGATCGTCAAAGTGTCGTGAGGAACCACCGTTGATGCGACGTTCACTTGTCATCCGGGAGCCACATCGTGACTGAACTCAGCGTGCGCCTTGCCATCTCCCTTGCCCAGATCGCCGCGGTCATGGGCGTCGTCATGCTCACCGTCATGATCCTGACGCTGGCCGAGCGGAAAGTCCTCGGCTGGATGCAGGACCGCATGGGCCCGATGGAAGTCGGCCCCTACGGCGTCCTACAGCCGATCGCCGACGGCCTAAAGCTGTTTTTCAAGGAAGACATCGTGCCGGCCGGCGCGAACAAGTTCATGTTTACCCTTGCGCCGCTCCTGGCGATGGTGCCGGCCATGATCGGCTTCGCGGTCATCCCCTTCGGCCCGAGCCACAAATTCGAGGTCCTCGGCATCACGGTCGAACCGTTCGTGATCAGCGACATCAATATCGGCATTCTGTACATCCTCGCCTTCGCATCGATCGGCGCCTACGGCATCATTCTCGGCGGCTGGGCCTCGAACAGCAAGTACTCGCTGCTCGGCGGGTTACGCTCAGCGGCCCAGGTCATCAGCTACGAATTGAACGTCGGGTTGGCGATCGTGGGAGTCCTCATCTTGGCCGGCTCGCTGAGCCTCGTCAAAATCACGGAAGCCCAGGGCGGATGCCTGGGAGCCGCCGAAGGCTGTCTGCACGGCGGATTCTGGCATTGGTACATTTTTGCGTTGCCGATGCCGCAGATCTTCGCCTTCGTGGTGTACGTAATTTCCGCCGTGGCGGAAACCAACCGCGTGCCCTTCGACCTGCCGGAAGCGGAGAGCGAACTTGTGGCCGGGTTCTTCACCGAATACAGCGGCATGCGCTTCGCGTTCTTCTTCATCGCGGAATACGCGAACATGATTCTCGTCTCCTGTGTGGCGGCCGCCCTCTTTCTGGGCGGATGGAATGCCCCGTATCCGGGAACCATCTTGGGCTATGTCGGGCTAGGCCAGTTCGCCTGGGCCGAACACATCGCCTGGTTCACCGTGAAGGCCTACGCCTTCCTGTTCCTGTTCTTCTGGTTGCGGGCGACATTGCCGCGGTTGCGCTACGACCAGCTGATGAAGTTCGGCTGGAAAGTCATGTTGCCGATCGCATTGGGCAACATCGTGGTAACAGCCATCGCCGCCTACTTGTTCCCGAGGGGATGAGCCCAAGAAGCTGTCAGCGTTCAGCAGTCAGCGTAGAAGAGCTGATGGCTGGGAACTGATGGCTGAGAGCTGATATGCAGACATTCAAAGCCTGGCTGAAAACAATCATATTTTACGAAATCCTCGTGGGCATGAAGGCCACGATGTCGCACCTGCTGCGGTACAAGCCGATCACCCTGCAGTACCCGCACGAGAAACGGGCGCTCCCGGACAACTATAGGGGCATGCTGGCGCTCCTGCGCTACGACGACGGCACCGAAAAATGCGTGGGCTGCGACCTCTGCGAAGCCGCCTGCCCCTCGCGCGTCATCCGGGTCGTGAGCGCCGAGGTGCCGGGGGAGCCGACGAAGCGCTATTCCAAAGAATATTACATGGACATGACCCGCTGCCTCTTCTGCGGGATGTGCGTCGACGCCTGTCCGGTCGATGCGCTCGGCATGACGCAAGAATTCGAGTGGGCCGTGTACGACAAACGCCAGTTGCATCTCAATAAGCAGCAACTCCTCGCGATCGGCGACCGGTCGTTTCCGGTGCGCGAGAAGCGGCTGGAGTTGCAGCATCCGAACGTGGCGTTCTTCAACGTGTCGTTCGGCCATGTGCCTCAGAAACCCAGCTGAGTCGCCGGTGCTTCAGCGGCAGACTGGAACCGCTTAGATGGAACAGTTGTTTTTCGCCTATTTCGCCCTCGTCATCGCCGCCGCGTCGATCTTGGTCGTCGCCCTGCGCAATCCCATCTATAGCGCCCTGTCGCTGCTGATCATGTTCTTTCATGTCGCCGGACTCTACGTGACGCTCCACGCGGAGTTTCTGGCCGCCGTGCAGATCATCGTCTACGCCGGGGCCATCCTCGTGCTGTATCTGTTCGTCGTCATGCTGCTCAACGTCAAAGAGGACGAACGGTACCATCAACAATGGCCGGTGGCCGGCGTGATCGGCTTCCTCCTGCTGGCCGAGGCGGCGGTCTTGACCCTGCTGAAAAGCCGCGGCCCCGCGGTCTCGCCTTCTTCCTCCAGGGAGGTGACGGTCACCGGCCTAGGCAACACCGAATCGCTGGGCGACGTGTTGTATTCCACGTACCTCTTTCCGTTCGAGGTGGCGTCGTTGATCCTGCTCGTGGCCATGGTCGGCGCGATCATTCTAGCGAAACGCGACCTGCCGGAGTCCGTGGAACCATGACCGTCCCCCTGTCGTTTTATCTCATCCTCAGCGCGGTGGTCTTCTTGACCGGAATGATCGGAGTGCTGATTCGGCGCAACATCATCGTCATTCTCTTGTCCGTGGAATTGATGCTCAACGCGACCAACATCAACTTCGTGGCGTTCTCCCAGTACTTTCAAAACGTGGCGGGGCAAGTCTTCGTCTTCTTCGCCCTCACCGTCGCCGCCGCGGAGGTCGCCGTAGGCCTGGCCATCATCATTGCGCTGTCGCGCTCTCGTTCGACGATCAACGTGGACGAGTTCCAGTTGCTGAAATGGTGAGGGAGCAGGCCCGCTCATGAGCATGACCTACGAACTCATCCCGCTGTTGCCCCTGGTGTCGTTCGTGATTCTCGGGCTCTTCGGTGACTGGATCAAGGACAAGGCGCACCTGGTCGCCGT
>CAZPYP010000110.1:0-6006 GCA_964590845.1 uncultured Nitrospira sp. | reverse complement strand
GTCGGCGTCGGCATGCGTTCCCATTCCGGTGTGGCGGCGAAGATGTTCGAGGTGTTGTCTCGGGAAGGCGTGAACATCATGATGATCAGCACGTCCGAGATCAAGATCTCCTGCGTGGTGGACGAGAAGTATCTCGAACTGGCGATGCGCGCCCTCCATGCCGCGTTCGGGCTTGATCAGACTTCCGTTGGAGACCGCGCCGGCAAGTAATCGCTCCGCGAAAGGAGTCTCGACAGGCCGCCCTCGCTCCTGTTACCCTTTCTCCCATGGCGAAGAAACCCTCCGCATCCCGAGCTTCTAAGCGCCCGTCGTCCGCCAAACCGCAGACGGCCGGGTCGGGCAAGCCGAAATCCCTCCGCCTAGAAATCTACGACACGACCTTGCGCGACGGGGCGCAGGCCGAAGATGTGAGTTTCTCGGCGGAAGACAAGGTCCGGGTCGCGCAGCAGCTGGACGAACTGGGCGTACAATTTATCGAAGGCGGCTGGCCCGGCGCGAATCCCAAGGATATCGAATTCTTCCGGATGATCAAGGAAACGCCCCTCAAGAACGCCACAGTGGTCGCTTTCGGGTCCACCCGGAAAGCCAGCAATCCCGTCCAGAAGGATCCGAATCTGCAGGCCTTGCTGGACGCTGAAACGAAGATCATTACGCTGTTTGGGAAGTCCTGGTCCCTGCACGTCACGGACGCGTTGGGAATCTCACTGTCGACGAATTTGGAACTCATCAGCGATTCGCTGACGCATGTGCGGTCCAAAGGACGGCGTGTCTTCTACGATGCCGAGCATTTTTTCGACGGATACAAGACGAATCCGGACTACGCTTTGGAGACCATCCGGAGAGCTGTCGCGGCGGGAGCGGAGCGGGTGATTCTCTGCGATACGAACGGCGGCACGATGCCCTGGGAAATCAAGGAGATCTGTCATGTCGTGCAGCGCGAATGTCCGGTGCCGCTCGGGATCCACGCCCATAACGACTGCGAAATGGCGGTGGCCAACTCGCTCGTCGCCATCGAGATGGGGGTAGTCCAGGTACAGGGCACCATCAATGGGATCGGCGAACGGTGCGGGAACGCCAACCTCTGTTCGATCATTCCCAATCTCCAACTAAAAATGAAACGTCCGGCGCTCGGCGACCGGCTGACCCATCTGAAAGACGTCTCCGGGTTCGTGACCGAAATCGCCAACCTGATGCCCAACAAGCACCAACCCTATGTGGGGGACTCCGCTTTTGCGCACAAGGGCGGAGTCCACATTCATGCGGTTCTCAAGAACCCGGCGACCTACGAGCATGTCGTTCCGTCCCTCGTCGGCAACCGGCAGCGGATGCTCGTTTCCGATTACGCCGGGAGAAGCGGACTCTTGGACAAAGTCGAGGCTTTCGGGATCAAGCTGGATAAGGACCATGCCAAAGTTCAGGAGCTGATGGCCACTTTAAAGGAGCGGGAGAGCGAAGGCTACCAGTTCGAGGGGGCCGAAGGGTCGTTCGAATTGCTCATGCGGAAGGCGATGGGGACTCATAAGCCCTCTTTCCACCTGATGGGATTCCGGGTGATCGTCGAAAAAAAGCAGGACCATGGAGCCTCCATGTCCGAAGCGACCGTCATGGTCAAGGTGGGTGATGCTGTGGAACATGCCGCGGCCGTTGGGTCCGGCCCGGTAAATGCCCTGGACCATGCCCTGCGTAAGGCCTTGGAAAAGTTCTATCCTCAGCTCCGAGAAGTGAAGTTGCTGGACTACAAGGTCCGGGTTCTGTCGGCCGGGCGGGGAACAGGCTCAAAGGTGCGGGTCCTGATCGAATCGGGCGATCAAAAGGACAAATGGGGGACGGTCGGTGTGTCCGACAATATAATGGAAGCCAGTTGGCAGGCCCTGGCGGACAGTATCGAGTACAAATTACTGGCCGAAGAGCGGCAGCGGGAGGTTCAGACTCCAAGAATTTCTCCTTGACAGTCCCCCTAACCTTACGTAACTTATGGCGAAACCGGCTTTCGTCTCACCTGAGGCGACTGACAGCCCTGAGTGCATTGCGTAGGGGGGAAGCATGAGAAAGGCAGACATCGCAAACGAGATCTACAAGCAGGTCGGCATTTCGAAGAATGAGGCCGCCGACATCGTCGAACTCGTGCTGAACATGCTCAAGGCCGTGTTACAAAAGGGGGAATCGGTCAAAATCGCAGGGTTCGGCAATTTTGTCGTACGGAGTAAGGGCGCACGCAAGGGGCGCAATCCGCGGACCGGCGAAGAAATCGGCATCACCCCCCGTCGTGTCGTGACGTTCCGTCCCAGTCAGGTATTCAAGAAGTACGTCAACTCGTAGCACCGTTTACTCACCCTTACCATCCCGCCACGAGGACCGGTCATGGGGAATGAACCCCGGCTGGGAAGCAAAGTCTTTTATAAGATCGGGGAAGTCAGCAAGGTCACCAAATTGCCGGCTTATGTTTTGCGTTTTTGGGAATCGCAGTTTCCGTTTCTTAAGCCGAAGAAAAGCCGGGGGAATCAACGGCTCTACGAGCGAAAAGACATCGAGACGGTTCTCGAAATCAAGCGGATGCTGTACGAAGAAGGACATACGCTGGAAGGGGTCAAGCGCTATTGGGCCAGACGAGGGCGGGTATCCTCTCAACGCCTCAGGCCCAAAGAGTTGGCGCAAAAGCTACGGGGCAACCTCCAGGCGATCTTAAAGATGCTCGAGTCCCACTCGGGGTAATCACCTCGTGCTGTCTCCACATCAACCGGTTGCAATCGTGACCCCTGCAAGGAGACAATGCGGGAAGGTACAGTAGACATCGGCTTCAGTCGGGGCGTGGCGCAGCCCGGTAGCGTACTCGCTTGGGGTGCGAGTGGTCGGCCGTTCAAATCGGCTCGCCCCGACCAAAGCTGTGTTGTAAATCTTTCCCATCGGTGATCGGATGGTTTCGGCTGCCCTAGGCAGCCTTTTTTATGCCTCCTGCGTCAGTGCGCATTCTCGTGACCAACGACGACGGCATTCTGTCGCCCGGGCTGACCCTGCTCGCCAAGGCGCTGGCGAAATTGGGGGAAGTTTGGGTGGTCGCGCCGGACCGTGAACGCACCGCGGTCGCTCACGCGGTGACGCTGCATAAGCCGCTGCGCGTCCATGAACTGAGCAAGCGGGTCTATGCCATCAATGGGACGCCGGTCGACTGCGTCAATCTGGCCTTGCTGAACATTCTTCCCAAGCGACCACACTTGTTGGTCTCCGGCATCAATAAGGGGGTCAATCTCGGCGACGACGTGCTTTATTCGGGAACCGTGTCGGCGGCGGTCGAAGGGACGATTCTCGGCGTACCGTCGATGGCCGTTTCGCAGGAAGGGCGTGACCAGTTTCATTTTGCGACCAGCGCGCAGTACGCCCTGCGCGTGGCCCGGTTGATCCTACAGGAAGGTCTCCCGGAAGAGACGCTCGTCAATCTCAACGTGCCGAATCGTCCTCCGCAGTCCGTCACCGGGGTCCGTGTCACCTGCCTGAGCCGGCGCCGGTTCGAGAATCCCATCATTGAAAAGGTCGACCCGCATGGACGACGCTACTATTGGATCGCCGGCACACGCGTGTCCTGGAGCCGCAGCAAGGACGCGGACCATGAGGCGATCGAAGAGGGCGCGGTGTCCTTGACGCCGATCCATCTCGACAGCACCCACTACGGCGCCCTCGACCGCTTTCGCGAGTGGGAACCGTGGTTGCGGAGACCGTCGTCCAATAAGCGCAAAGGGTCGCCGAAACGAGCCGTGACGGGACGCTGATCGCCATGGCGAATTTCATCGAATGGATCATCACTGTCCTCAGTCAATTCGTGATCACGATGATCTCTCGGTTTGAATACTGGGGCATCTTCCTGACGATGGCGATCGAAAGCGCCTGTATTCCCCTGCCGAGCGAAATCATCATGCCGTTTTCCGGCTATCTGGTCACGACCGGGCAATTCACGATGCTGGGAGTCACGCTGGCCGGGGCAATCGGCAACGTCGTCGGATCGATCGTCGCCTACTACGCGGGTGTCTGGGGGGGGCGACCATTCGTGGAACGGTATGGCCCCTATGTACTCATTTCTCACAAGGATCTTGATCGGGCGGATCGATGGTTCATGCAGTACGGAGAAGCGGCGGTGTTCTTCAGCCGCATGCTCCCGGTCGTCCGGACGTTCATTTCATTGCCCGCGGGCATCGCCAGGATGAACTTCCTCCGCTTCGTCCTTTTCACGTTCCTTGGTGCGCTTCCCTGGTGCTACTTGTTGGCCTACATCGGGGTGAAGATGGGCGAAGAGTGGCAACACTTGCGCGACTATTTCCATCAATTCGACCTCGTGATCGGTCTCGGGCTCGCCGCGGCCGCAGGATATTTCCTGTGGTCGCACTGGCCTCGGCGAACCATCAATTCAGAGCCGTAGTCGCCATGCTCGCGCTGTACAACACGCTGACCGGCAGACAAGAGCTGTTCGAACCGATCCAACCGGGCCGCGTGCGCATGTACGTCTGCGGCGTGACCGTCTACGATTACTGCCACATCGGCCATGCCCGCAGCGCGCTCGTGTTCGACGTCCTCCGCCGGTACCTGGAGTACAGCGGGTATCAGGTCGACTTCGTCAAGAACTTCACGGATGTCGACGACAAGATCATCAAGCGCGCGAACGAACGTGGAGTCTCGTGTGAGGCGATCACCTCGGAGTTCATCGAGGCCTACTACCAAGATATGGGCAGGCTCGGTATCCGGCGCGCAACGAAGGAGCCGAAAGCCACGGACCACATGGCGGACATCGTGGCGATCACCGAACGGCTGATCGAGAAACAGATGGCCTACCGCGTCAACGGGGATGTCTATTTTGAGGTCGGCAAGTATCCGGACTATGGGCGGCTGTCCAAACGCCGACTCGACGATCTCCAAGCCGGTGCGCGAGTGGAAGTGGACGAACGCAAGCGCCATCCCATGGATTTTGCGCTTTGGAAGAGCAGCAAGCCCGGTGAACCCTCCTGGTCAAGTCCCTGGGGGCCGGGCCGTCCTGGGTGGCACATCGAATGTTCCGCCATGTCCATCAAACATCTGGGCGAAACGTTCGATATTCATGGCGGCGGAATGGATCTCATTTTCCCGCATCATGAAAACGAGATCGCGCAGTCCTGCGGCGCGACAGGAAAGGAATTCGCCCGCTACTGGGTTCATAACGGCTTCGTGCAGGTGAATCACGAGAAGATGTCGAAATCGCTCGGAAACTTTTTCACCATTCGTGAGATCTTTGAAAAATCCAAGTGGTCGGATATGGTCACGGGTGAAGTGCTGCGTTTCTTTCTGCTGTCCACCCATTATCATGGGCCTCTCGATTTTTCAGATCAGGCAATTGCGGAAGCTAAGCTGTCGCTGGATGGATTCTATGATCTGTTCTCCAGGCTCCGCGAACCCGAAGCTCGGGCGGTCGAGGGTTCGACGCTTGCCGCCTCGGAGGGCCGGACGACCGACGCGTTCCGAAAAGCCATGGATGCCGATTTGAATACGCCGGTCGCAGTGGCCGAGTTGCAGAAATTTCGAACCGAGGTCAACAAGCTCGTGGGAGCCGGACTGTCCTCGTCCGGCCGGCAGCGGGCCCGCGAGGTGTTCAGAGAGATCGGCGCTGTGCTGGGTCTCTTCCAACTCGATCATTGGGAGTTTGGCGCGAAGGCGGAGCCGGGAGCGTCGCGGTTGTCTGACCAGGACATTGAACTAAAGCTTGTCGAGCGGCAGGAGGCCAAGAAGCGCAAAGACTTCAAAGGAGCCGACGCCATCCGCGCGGAGTTGACGGCGCTCGGCATCACCATCGAGGACAAGCCGGATGGCACCAGCCGCTGGAAACGCTGAACAGCACGAAATCCTGTACGGATTACACGCTATTCGGGAAGCCCTGCGGGCAGGGACCCGTCCACTCCAACGCCTGCTCGTCCAGCGCACGGACCGCCAGTTCACCGAGATCGTCCAACAGGCGAAAACGAAGCGAATCCCTGTTCACGTGGAACCGCC
>CAZPYP010000109.1:3113-6093 GCA_964590845.1 uncultured Nitrospira sp. | reverse complement strand
GCGGTTCGATCAGATCAAGGAATTCGAGGAGCTGTTGGTCGAAAACGGAACGGCCATCCTCAAGTTCTTTTTACATATCTCGAAAGAGGAACAAAAAGAACGGCTGGAAGCGCGGATTCAGGATCCCGAGAAACGGTGGAAATGGAACAGCGGCGATCTCGAAGAGCGGAAACTCTGGAACGACTACATGAAAGCGTTCGAGGACGTCATGGCCGCCACGAGCACCGAGCAAGCGCCTTGGTACATCGTGCCGGCCAACCGGAAATGGTACCGCAATCTTGTGGTCGCTGACCGTGTCGTCGAGGTGCTCCTGGATATGAAGCTCAACATCCCGCCGGCTCCGGATGGGGTGGATTTTGCCAAACTCAAGATTGTGTGAGCTCGTGACCAGCCTCTTGAAACTGTAGAGGATGTTGAGTAGGGTATTCTCCAGCCTCGCCATCACCTCATGACAGAAAGGATATCGCGCATGAGCCACACACAGAGAATGATCCTGTTGACCGCATCTATCGTCCTCGGGGTCGGCACCATCGCCTTCGCGCAGGCCCCTTCGGCCGGGGATATGCAGCAAAAACTCGATCAAGAGATGACTAACGCCAGACGTTCTGCAAACGACTCCGTCTCTTCCGCGCAGCAGGGGGCCTCGAGAGCGAAATCCGAAGCCGAACGGAAGATGGAAGACACGACCAATGAACATAAGAGCCAGGCGGAAGGAAAAATGTCGGAAGCGATTGAAAAGGCAAAGCGAAAATCTCAAGGCCTGGACCGCTAACCGGATAAATAAAAGGTGTAGCGTGAGAGGAGGAGGGCCCGAAGCCCTCCCCCTTCTTGTGTGAAGCGAAGCGAGCCATTCTCGTCTCATTCCATCCCCGACAAGATCAACCGCACATCAGGTACGTAATATGCGTTTGCATTCGCGAAGCGTCCAAAGTTTTCCCGTTGACAGGCTGGTCTAATGGGCGTAGGAAAAAAATGCGGCCCATTGATTCAGAGATTCGAGGGATCGAACAGACCGCGCGGCTGTTATCCAGGTCCCTCGGTGACTCACCAAGAGAGGAGGGTTGTGATGGACGACGCCACTCCACCTGGTCCGTCAGGCCCACCGATGCGAGGGTGGGTGTCTCGTCGGTCGTCTTAGCCAGGTCCTCTACGGGCTGTGCCGCTGCGGCACCTTAGGCCAACCGGAAACGAGCCCGTTAAGGTGGAGCGCCGGGCGAGACGAGGAACACAAGCGCCTGGGACCGACGATGTCTCCCCCGACTGGACACCCAACGATGCCAGCATCGTGTGGGCCTTGCGGGCCGCGACAATCGAAATTCTGAACCGGCGTCCTAAGCGCCACCCACGGGCGACCTCCCACCACAGTGCAAGGTCGCCCGTGCTCTGTTGCCAGTTGAGTGGTCGCCCTTTCCTTTTCTGCTCCGATCCCCTACCATTCGTCCGTCACGATGGCTGAACGAAAAGCACAATCCTCTCGGGTCTCCGGAACCAGGCGGCGCAGGAAACCGGTGGGTGCGTCGACTGGTTTGGCCGCGACGGATCTCCAAGCCGCGGCCCCACCCGGCGAAGTTGCGGCCCTGCATCACGCCATCGATAAGGACGGCGGCAAAGTTCTGTCCGTCTATCGTGAGCCCTACGGCGGGCGGTGGTTGATGTTGGCCGCACTGCCGATTGAGCTGGTCGAGCCGACGCCTTACCAGCGAAACCTCTCCGACACACACGTGAGAAAGCTCGAGGCGGTCATCGGCAAAATCGGCCGGTTTCTCGATCCGATCATCGCCGTGCGGCTGCCAAAACCGGAGCACGCGGCGAAGTATTGGACGCCGAACGGCAACCACCGGCTCTCAGCCATGAAAACACTGGGAGCGAAGAGTATCGTGGCGATCGTCGTCCCGGAAGCCACGGCCGCCTACCAGATCTTGGCGTTGAATACGGAGAAGGCGCACAATCTCCGCGAGAAAGCGTTGGAAGTCATCCGGATGTACAAGGAACTGGCGCAACTCGACGAAGCGGGAGAGGAGACCTATGCGCTGGAATTTGAAGAACCGGCGTTGATCACGTTGGGACTCTGCTACGAAGAACGGCCGCGATTCAGCGGAGGTGCTTACCATCCGGTACTCAAACGCGTCGAAGAATTTCTCAAGAAACCGATGCGGAAGGCCATCGATGAGCGGTGTGAACGGGCGCGGACTGTGTTGGCGCTCGACGATATGATCGTCAAGCAGGTGGAAGCGCTGAAGGCCAAAGGGTTGACGAGTCCTTATTTGAAGAGTTTCGTGGTCGCCCGCGTCAACCCCGTCCGGTTTCGTCCCAAAGATGCCCCTTCCCTCTCGTTTGACGAAGCCCTCACCCGCATGATGCAAGCCGCACAGAAGTTCAATCCGGACAAGGTCAGAATGGACGACCTCGCAAAGTCCGGGGGGGTCCAGGACGAATCGGAATAGCCCCGTTCTCACCTTGTTTATGCCGTTCAGGCCCCTTTAGAATAGTCCCCAAAAACCCGTTACGGAGGCCGTTATGGGTCTGGCTGACAACAAGTGCGTCCCCTGCCGTGGCGGGGTGCCGCCGCTTCCCGGCGATCGAACCCAGGCATTGTTAAAGGAACTCGGTCGGGGGTGGGCCTTGAATGCCCAGGGTCACTTGGAACGACTCTACACGTTCAAGGACTTCGCCCAGGCGTTGGCATATGTCAACAGAGTGGGGGCAATCGCCGAAACCGAAGGGCACCATCCCGATCTCTATCTGGCCTGGGGTAAATGCAAAGTCGAGATCTGGACCCACAAGATCAACGGACTGACGGAAAGCGACTTTTATCTTGCGGCCAAAGCGGATCGTGAATTCGAACCGTTTCGGGCTGCCACCAGTTAGCTCCCCCTGTCCCGCCATGACGTCACGAGGCATGAGATGAGTGACCAGGCCCAGATCGCGCTCGTCAACATGCCCTTCAGCTATTCGAAGTATCCCTCGATCCAGTTGGGCA
>CAZPYP010000109.1:0-3013 GCA_964590845.1 uncultured Nitrospira sp. | reverse complement strand
GCGCTCGTCAACATGCCCTTCAGCTATTCGAAGTATCCCTCGATCCAGTTGGGCACGTTGTCCGCCCGCCTCAAGTCGCAGGGCATCCCCGTCGACTGTCATCATCTTAACGTCCGCTTTGCCCATCAGATCGGCGTGCCGCTGTACGAAATGATTTGCGAGAAGCGCGCGCTCTTCGGCGAGTGGCTCTTCTCCTACCTGTTGTTCCGCGACAACCCGAAGCGGGCCGAGTATCCCCGTGTGTTCAAGCCGGTTTTCGAACAGCTCGCCCAGCAGAGCGGGAGGCCCATCGGCTACTTCGAGGAACTGGCCAATCGGATCGCCCCGCAGTTTCTGACCTCGGCGCTGACCGCGATCAACTGGGGAGAGTACCAACTGGTCGGGTTCACCTCCACGTTCGATCAGAATGTGGCCAGTCTCACGATGGCCAAGTTGATCAAGGATCTCTATCCGAATGTTACGATCGTCTTCGGCGGCGCGAACTACGACGGCGAGATGGGCATGGAGTATTTCCGGGCCTTTTCCTTCATCGACCATGTTGTAGTCGGAGAGGGCGAGGAGACCTTTCCCGCCCTGGTCCGCCGGGTGCTCGAAGGGTCTCCCGGTCCCCTGCTGCACGGCGTCACCTATCGGGAAAATGGTCAGGCGAAGCTGGTGCCGAATCAGCACCTCTTTGCGGAGTTTTCTCAGACCGGCCCCCCGGACTACGACGACTATTACCACCTCTTGGCCGAACTGGGGGATGCGGCACAGGGGTTGGACCGAGTACTGCTGTATGAGGGGTCACGCGGCTGCTGGTGGGGAGAAAAACACCACTGCACTTTTTGCGGGCTGAATGCGCAAAGCATGAAATTTCGGTCCAAGTCGCCGGAACAGGCGGCGAAGGAAATGACGTATCTCTCCCAACGGTACGATACGGCGCGATTCCGCCTCGTGGACAACATCATCGAGATGAAATACGTCGACGCCCTGTTCGGCAAGTTCGCGGAGGAACATTGCGACTTGGACGTATTCGTCGAAACCAAGAGCAATCTGCACAAAAGCCAGATCCGCACCTTGGCGGTCGGCGGCGTCAAATGCATGCAGCCCGGTCTGGAAAGTCTCAGTCTCAATCAACTGCGGGCGATGGACAAGGGCGTCACGCCGATGCAGAACATCCTGTGCCTCAAATGGAGTTTCTACTACCGGGTGGCGGTGTCTTGGAACGTGCTGTTGGGTTTTCCCGGGGAGACCAACGACGACTATCGGCGGCAGATCGACCTGATTCCGTCGCTGCTGCACTTGCAACCGCCGGAGGCGACCGGGAAATTCTGGTTGGAGCGGTTCAGCCCCTATTTCACGAGGCCCAAGGAATACGGCGTCCGCATCACCGGACCGGGAATGGCGTACGAGTACGTGTATGACGGACGCCAGGTCGACTTGGGCAAGATCGCCTACGATTTCGAGTACGAACTGGAGAACTGGCCAGTGGACCCGCATGTCTACCAGGAACTGGTTGCAGCGATCGAAGGCTGGCAACGCCTGCATCGTTCCCAAGACCGACCGTTCCTCTACTACTCGAAGGCGCTGAA
Organism: uncultured Nitrospira sp.; assembly: GCA_964590845.1. Lineage (GTDB taxonomy): Bacteria > Nitrospirota > Nitrospiria > Nitrospirales > Nitrospiraceae > Nitrospira_C. Next base: position 1,442 of record CAZPYP010000109.1, on the reverse strand, counting down.
TTATGTGACGGTGTACGACGGACGGAATCCCCAGGCGCCGACCAGGCGGCGGTACGACGGGTTGGCAGCGCTTGTGATCGAGATTTGCAATGAGGCGGCCAAGAGCGCGGATCAAATCCGTTCGCTCGCGTCGGGGCGGACGGACTGCTCCGAGGCGGCGCTCGCCCCCGTCCTACAAGATCTCACGGCGGCGCGGGTGCTGTACGAAGAGCGCGGCAAATACTTTACGTTGGCGATTCCAGAGAACCAGTACCTCTGAGCCTGCCTCGTCGCCGCCAGCTGGAAGGCGGCAGTCTCCCGCCTACATCGACAGTTTCTCGGCCACGTTCCGCATCTGCACGCCGTGTACCAACGAGGCGCCGCCGCGAATCGCGCAGGCGACGTGGACGGCTTCCGTCATTTCTTCGACGTTCGATCCCTTCTCAAGGGATGCCTGCGTATAGGCATCGATGCAGTAGGGACATTGCACGGTGTGGGCGACGGCCAGCGCGATCAGCGCCTTCTCACGCTCGGTGAGCGCTCCTTCGCCAAAAACCGCGCTGTAGTAGCCCATAAACTTGTCCCACAGAGCCTTGTTGCCCTTACCCATGTCGGCGAACTTGCCGAGGTCGTGCGCGTGATAATAGCTGTCCATGACGACTCCTTTGCGAAGTGAAAACCGAAGCGGTCAATCGAGCGAGACCGGCCACAACCCCGTTGGCATCGTGCGGTCAGGCGTTACTGGACGGCTCGGGGTCAGCCTGGGAGAGGACTTGGGAGAAGCGACGTCCGACGATACCGGAGACCTTAGCCATCAGTTCGGAGACTTCCTGCCACTCTTGCGGCAACAGATCCTGTTTCAGTTGCGGATGCATCGCCCATTGGGCTTCGACCTCCGTGCCTTTCCGACTCACGAGGACGCGGAGCAGCTCGACGTCCCAGTTGGTCGTCTGAGCGCCGGCTGGATGCGAGATGTTGCCGTTCGATGATCCCGACGGAGGGGTGGAAGTGGCCATGTCCCGGTTCTCCTTCTGAATAAAGTCCGAGCCAATCATATCCCATCGCCGATCGTGCTGTACATCGTCTCCATCCGGCTTGTTACCGGGGAACTCATACCCGTCGGCGTACGGGGCCGGCCCCTTCTCGCAGCACCGCCAGCATGGCGTCGTGTATCCGGCCATTGCTCGCCACGAGTTCCGGTTGATCGATCGACAAGGGCCTACCGGAGAAATCCGTCACAGTCCCGCCGGCCTCTCGAAGGATGACGGCTCCCGCCGCCATGTCCCAGGGGCTGAGTTTGACTTCCCAGAATCCGTCGAAGCGGCCGGCCGCGACGTAGCAGAGATCGAGTGCCGCGCTGCCCGTTCGGCGCACACCTTGACTCTTGAGGGCAAAACTCGAGAAGTGATTCAGATTGTTGTCCGAGGTTTCTCGAATATTGTACGAGAAACCGGTGACAAGCA
>CAZPYP010000108.1:3634-6135 GCA_964590845.1 uncultured Nitrospira sp. | reverse complement strand
TCTTCGTGCAGCTTTTCCTGTTCCTTGAAGCGGAACACCTTGCCGGCCTCTTCGTTCAGCACGCCGGAGATGCTGTGGAAGGCGGCATAATGGAAATACGGATCGAAGGCGGAGATGGCCTCGACCGGCATATTCAGGGCCTTGCCGAGCTGGAGGCCGGTCATCAACCCGCCGAAGGAGTAGGGGCTGCCATCGACCGCGACGACGATTTTGCCGCCGGTCATCGGTTGAGTATTCTTGATGATCAGCATGTCGGAGTTCCGGACTCGACGAAGGACTCGCTCCGTGTTGCTCCCGATCACGCTGTCCTTGACCGCGCCGACGCCCAGGGCGCCCATGATCACGAGATCGTAGGCGTTGGTGTTGATGTCCTCGGCAAGCACCTTCCAGTTGCGCCCTTCGAGCGACCGCCGCTCGACCGGGAGGTTCGCCTCGTTGCATTTCTTGTCGACGTAGTCGAGATAGGAGTCGGTGATGATCTGGAGGCCGCGAGTGATCAGCGAATCGTGGATTTGCCGCTGCCGGTCCAATTCCTTCTCATCGTGATACTCTTCCGGGAGGCCCGCCTCCATCTGCTTGAAGCGTTTGTCATGCATTTTGGCCGCATAGACGTGACTGCCCACGATCTTGGAGCCGAACATTTTGGCCATGTGAACGCCGACGTCCACGGCTGTATTCGAGTGGTCGGAATTGTCGACCGGAATATAGATCGTCTTGTACATCTGAGATGCCTCCTCCAGGCGCACGTGGGACCAGGGGCACACCGGTCTAAAAGTCAGGAAAACCAACCGGTTGACGTACTGACCCAGTCTCAAAGAGGGCGAATATTAGCACTGGCCAGAACTGGAATGCAAGGTAGCCAGTCGGGTGGGGTGAATCCGTTATGAGGCGGGGTTGACAGCCGACTTGTTGGTGGAAGCGGTTGAAACTCCGGACGATTGTCGGGGACGGAGAATCTCCTCCAGCGACAGTAGAGCATCGCGTCCCGAGTTGCCTTCGATCCCCTTGCTCAAGCTCTTGTCCGCATAGGAGCCGGACTCGCCGGCGGACTGTGAGAGCGAGCCGGTCCAGCGCCTCGGATCCCTGCTGCCTTCCTTCTTTTCCCAGGCGCGGAGACAGGCTTTGGCAATGAACTTGTTGAGGGGCGCCGGGTTGTAGAGGAGCTTTCTAATGCTGGTCGGCGTCAACATCAAAGGATTGTATCCGGCAGAGAGATAGCCCTCTTCAAGCAGCCGCTGCTCCAGATCGGTATTGGGCTGGATCCCCAGGAAAAACATCAGGGGAAACACCCGCTCCTCTCCCAGGATCGATGCCACCATCTTATAGGACTCGACACTTTGGAGTAGGGTCTCCTCAGTCTCTTTGGGGCTGTTGAGTGAATAGTTCAGGATCACCTTACCCTTGAAGCCGGCTTCCGCCAGATAGCGGCAGCCGTCATAGAGACGTTCAAGCTTGAATCCCATGTGGAGGTTGTTCAGGACTTCCTGAGATCCCGAGGTGATGGCCACCTCCAGATCGCCGACGCCGGACCGGACCATGAGCTTCGCAAACTCGGGCGTGATCAAGGAGGTACGGATGTAGCCGGACCATTCGATGTCCAGCTTTTCGCTGATGATCCGCTCCATGATCTCTGTGCATTGGGGATAGGCCTCCTTGCCCGTAATGAACTGGGCGTCGGTAAACCAGAACCGGCGGGCGCCCCATTGATGGTAATGCTGGGAAATGTCCTTCACGACCATCTCGGCGGGCCGGTATCGGACGCGTTTTCCTTCAATGTAGGGATAGAGGCAAAACGCGCAGTCGTAAGGACAGCCGCGCTTCGACTGGACTCCGATCGATTCGCCGATGTATTCCCGCCACTGCGGGAAGATCGAGGTGAGATAAGGGAGATCGACGGTGGGGGCATCGAGCAGCGCGGGAGAGCTTTGTTGGCCCTTTCTGACCCGCCCTCCTTCCTTAATGATATAGCGTTCATCTTCGATCGACCGGCCCTCAAGGACCTTGAGGATGGCATCCTCGCCTTCGCCCAGCAGACCGATCGTCCCTTCAGGCAGCTTTTCGATCAACTGATCGGCAAAGGCGGTAAACGCGCCGCCCCCGATCATGATCTGCGCCTTGGGGAATTCCTTTCGGATCAGCCAGGGATAGGAAAGGATCGTATAGATGTGGCTGTAATACCGATACAGCTGCTTCAGTCCGGCGAACGACGCGACGACCCGCTTGATCGGGTTACTGGCGAAATAGAAGTTGAAGGCATGCTCGAGGGACGAATCGCCCTCATGTGGCGAGAAGATCTGAATGTCGCGCCAGGAGAAGCACACCAAGTCTGGCCTAAACTCCGTCGCCGCGTCGCGGATCGCTTGGCTGCGCTGCGAAACGGGGAACAAGGACAAGTCGAGAATGCGTTGGCGGACCTCCGGCTTCCGGCGATGGATGAAGTCGGCCAAGTAGGTGATCCCGATGGGATAGACCTTCTTGCAAGGGAGGAAAATATAGAGAAT
>CAZPYP010000108.1:0-3534 GCA_964590845.1 uncultured Nitrospira sp. | reverse complement strand
GCCACGTGGATCGCCACGATCCCGCCGCTCAAGTTTCGGTACGACACCTGGCGGAAGCCGGCCTCACGGAGAACCGCGCAGAGGCGTTCCTGGTCTGGAAACGTACGGATCGAGGCCGGCAGATACTCGTAGACGCCGGTGGTATCCCGGGCGACTTTCGTCCCGATCCACGGCAGCAGCTTGAAGGAATACCAATCATAGAGGGCCCGTAGCCAGCCGAAGACCGGACGTGAGAATTCCAGGCACACGAACGTGCCGCCTGGCTTCATGACCCGCCTGATTTCCGCAACGGCTTGAGCCAGGTTGCCCACGTTTCTCATGCAGAAGCCGGTTGTGACCGCATCGAAGGTGCTCTCGGGAAAGCCCAAATGTTCGGCATTCGCCTGCAAACAGGTGATCTTTCCTGCCAGGCCCTTGGCCGTCACTTTCTTCAATCCCTCGGCCAGCATCGCATGGTTGAGGTCGGAGGCGATCACCCTTCCTTTTGTTCCCATGCGCGGTTCGAGGAGGAGCGCGAGGTCGGCTGTGCCTGCTCCCACGTCCAGGGCCGTGCCTCGTTCGACCGGCGGCACGAACGACGCGGTCAGTTTCTTCCAACGATAATGGAGCCCGAAGCTCAGCAGCGTGTTGTTGAGATCGTAGACTCCCGCAATGGCGGTGAACATCCGCTGGACCGCCTGCTCGCGCGCAGACCCGCTCCAGGTCGAGACGGAACGGGCCTCCGGCAGCTCTTGTCCCTGCGCTACTGACTTCTCCGCTACCATAAGAGATTGGGGTAGCACCACGTTTCTCGCTTTGTCAAGGAGCGCGGGGCGGATGGTATAATCCCGCGCCGCAATCAGATATCGGTCACACCCCGACGAGTGAGTGGGCAGGAAAGGATCGTATGGGCCAATCCATCGTCATCAAGGGCGCGCGGGAACACAACCTCAAGAATATCGATGTCGAGATTCCGCGCGACAAACTCGTCGTCATCACCGGCCTGAGCGGGTCGGGCAAGTCGTCGCTCGCCTTCGACACCATCTATGCCGAAGGGCAGCGCCGGTATGTCGAATCGTTGTCCGCCTACGCCCGTCAGTTCCTCGAACAGATGGGCAAGCCGGAGGTCGATTCGATCGAAGGGCTCTCGCCGGCGATTTCCATCGAGCAGAAGAGCACCAGCCATAATCCACGTTCCACGGTCGGCACGGTCACGGAGATCTACGACTATCTGCGGCTCTTGTTCGCCCGTGTCGGGCGGCCGTTCTGCTTCCAGTGCGGTGAAGAGATCACCGCCCAGACGGTCCAGCAAATGGTGGATGCCATCGCATCGCAGCCGGAGGGAACGAAATTTCAAGTCTTGGCGCCGATCGTGCGCGGTCGCAAGGGTGAATATCGAAAAGAGCTTCTGGAGATGCGTCGGGCCGGGTATGTGCGCGCGCGAATCGACGACAAGCTCGTCGATCTTGGAGACGACATCAGCCTCGACAAACAAAAGAAGCATCAGATCGACATCGTCGTCGACCGGCTCGTCATGAAACCCGGCGATTCGTTGATGCGCCGCTTGGCGGATTCCGTGGAAACGTCGCTGAAACTGGCCGGCGGTCTGGTCGCGGTGCTGACCGAAGACGGCAAGACGCATTTGTACAGCGACAAACTGGCCTGCATCCGCTGCGGCGTGAGTTATCCCGAAGTGACCCCCCGCGTCTTCTCCTTCAACAGCCCACACGGCGCCTGTCCGGCCTGCGACGGCATCGGCTATGCGATGGTGCCTGGCTCCGAGGAGGAGGAAGACTTCACCCTCCTCGAAGTCTGTGAGGTCTGCAAAGGGGCGAGGCTGAGGCCGGAGAGTCTCTCGGTCAAGATCGCCAAGCGGTCGATCGCCGAGGTGACGCATCTCTCCGTCCGCGCCGCCGCCGAGTTCTTCGGCGCGTTGAAGTTGACCGAGCGTGAATTGGTCATTGGCCATCGCATCCTGAAAGAAATCAAGGAACGGCTGGGGTTCCTGGTCAACGTCGGGCTCGATTATCTGACGCTCGACCGCGCGGCGGCGACGTTGTCCGGCGGCGAAGGACAGCGCATCCGCTTGGCGACCCAAATCGGCTCCGGCTTGGTCGGGGTCCTCTATATCCTCGACGAGCCTTCGATCGGCTTGCACCAGCGCGACAATCGCCGGCTGCTCCAAACTCTCTTGCGACTGCGGGACCTCGGCAACACCGTGGTCGTCGTCGAGCATGACGCCGAAACCATGATCGCGGCCGACCATATCGTCGATATGGGACCAGGCGCCGGTTCCCATGGCGGACATGTCATCGCCCAAGGCACGCCGCAGCAAGTCATGGCGGATCCCAAGTCGTTGACCGGCCAATATCTGAGCGGGAGCCATGCGGTGTCCGTACCCGAGCGGCTGCGAAAGCCCAAGGGATATCTCACCGTCGTGGGCGCGAAGAAACACAATCTCAAAAATCTGACGGCCAAGATTCCTTTGGGCCTTCTGACATGCGTGACCGGCGTCTCCGGATCGGGCAAGAGCACGCTCGTCTTGGAGGTGCTGTTTCATTCACTGTCGCAACTGCTCTACCACAAGAAGCCGAAGATCGACGGGTGCAGGGATCTTCACGGCGTCCTGGCGCTCGACAAAGTCATCGACATCGATCAGTCGCCGATCGGCCGGACCCCGCGGTCCAATCCTGCGACCTACACCGGCCTGTTCGGCCATATCCGCGACCTGTATTCGAACCTTCCGGAATCCCGTGTCCGTGGCTACAAGCCTGGCCGCTACAGCTTCAACGTCAAGGGAGGCCGCTGTGAGGCCTGCCAGGGCGACGGGCTCATCAAAATCGAGATGCACTTTTTGCCCGACGTATATGTCACCTGTGAAGTCTGCAAAGGCCAACGGTACAACCGCGAGACAATGGAGATTCTTCACAAGGGCAAGAGCATTGCCGACGTGCTGAACATGACGGTGGACGACGCGCTGGAATTCTTCGAACACATTCCGCTGATCAAGGCCAAGCTGCAGACGCTTCACGACGTGGGTTTGCACTACGTGAAACTCGGTCAATCGGCCACGACCCTGTCCGGTGGGGAGGCGCAACGGGTGAAGCTCTCGCGGGAGCTGTCCAAGCGGGCGACCGGCCGGACCATGTACATCCTCGATGAGCCGACCACCGGCCTCCACTTTGCCGACGTGCAGCGCCTGCTGGATGTATTGGATCGCCTCGTCGAAGCCGGCAACACAGTCCTCGTGATCGAACACAACCTCGACGTGATCAGGAACGCTGATTGGATCATCGATCTGGGACCCGAAGGGGGAGACCGCGGGGGTGAAATTGTGGCAGAGGGGCCGCCGAAAGAGATTGCGAAGGCGAAGCGGTCGTACACGGGGCAGGTGTTGAAGGAAGCGGGGTTGTAGGGAGAGAAGGGGGTGACGAAGGGCGGATCTTTCAGCGTCGCCATCATGCGTTGAGCCAAGTCGGCAGCCGGCTCGTTACTGTTGGCCGCATGCGACTCTAAGGCGCGATGCAGCATCGCAAGCCGTCGCACCGCGGCACC
>CAZPYP010000107.1:2910-6220 GCA_964590845.1 uncultured Nitrospira sp. | reverse complement strand
GACCGGAGAGAAGATCGCCAACTGGATCGACAGCAGGATCGGCAGCAGGATCGCCAAGCCGATCGGCAGCAGGATCGCCGCGAGGACCGCCGGGCGGATCGAAGCGGGCGAGGGCGCTAACCGTAGGACTGCGTCGATTTCGAGGGGCTCGGACCATTGGCTCGAGCCCCTCCTCTCTGTGTTCTCGACAACGTACAAGCCCTACTGATGTCGCTTGCCCTGGCGGTCGTGCTTTTCTTTAGCGATGTGCCGTGACGCACGGTTCTGGGCAGCGTTGATTTTCGCCCGTTCCTTGTTGGTCACCACGCCGTCGGACTTGGCCTTGTCTTCCATCTTGTTGATATGCTCCTGCTGCTTGTTCAACCGATTGGCCTCGCGCTCGGTCAACTGCCCACTCTCGATCCCTTTGTCGATTCGCTGTTCCTGGTTAGTCTGCCGCTGATCGATTCCAGGCGTTTCAGCTTGAGCAAAGGCCGTTCCCGCCATCAACACCACCGCACCGACCGCCAACAACATGTGCCTCATTGCTTCCTCCTCGTGGTTGAAATCCGTCACTTGTCAGTCTCAACGCAGCACGGGGCTCTGGGTTGACTTGAGCCTGTCCACGCCGGTCGGCCCCTTCTACCAGGGCCTGAGCTGCCTGTCCAGCACTGGTTCCAAAAGACAAGAGGGCCGCTCCCTCTTGAGAGCGGCCCTCCTCTTCACGCTCAATGGGACGATCGACTACCGATCACGACCACCGCGGCTGCCCCGATCGTCCCTGCCCGAACGGTCACCACCGCCTCCGCGATCACCACGATCACCGCTCCCACTCCGTTCCATACGTTCTCCGTGACCGGACCCGCTGTGATCGCCACCGCCGGCCCCGCTATGCTCGTCCCGAAAGAGCCGATCGCTGCGTTCTCCCCGACTGACTTGCTCTCGAAGCGATTGCAGGCTGGCGCGGCCTTCGGAGAAATCCGACCCGCGCCGCTTTACTTCTCGGCTGAGATCAAGCAACTCGGACGGCCGATAGCCTTGGCGCAACCCTTCGCTCACCAGCGAGGCGCCATCTTTGGATGAAATCTTCCCTTCTTTGATCACGGCCAAGCCCTTGGCTCCGGCCGCGAGCGCTTCCTGGGACACCTTTTGCTTCCCGTCTTGCGACAGGCGCGTCAACTCACGGACTTCTTCCGTCGTTGCCCCACGCGCCAACGCTTCAGCCATGGTTTCCATCGCCCGCTGGCGGTTGCCTTCCGACAGTCCGCGCACTCCCGCTTCTCTCAACAGTTCCTGGGCCGACTCAAAATGTCCAACCAACTGTTGCAACACCGGATCGATGCGCTTGGGTTCAACCCCTTTCGCCAGTCCCTCTTTCACCTTGTTGGCGAGCGGCTCCGTCGGGATCCCTTTTTCGCCGGCCCTGTTGACGAGTTCGATGAGCTGATTGACCTCTTCCGTCGCGTACCCCCGAGCCGCGCGCAGTTGGCCGATATCGCTCCGGTCCTGCGCCGACATGGACTCGGCCATCGCCGGCCCAACCCCGGCCAGGAACAGACTCGCGATCCCACAGATGGGAATCCGCATACGCCTCAGCATGTTCCTACCTGACCACCACAATCCCATTCGTCGCCCCAAACCCATCCGTCACGTAGTCGTCCGCCAGCGGCGGCACCAGCCAGGTCTTCCCATCGATCACATACGTAAAGGTATGTTCCCCATGGCTCAACGGAACCACGACCGACCACTGCCCATCCGAGCCAGTGGCGCTCATGCGATGGGCGGTCGTCGACCACCCATTGAAGGACCCCACCAGCGCGACCGACTTCGCGGTCGGCGCCGAGATCGAGAAGCGCATGCCGCCCGTCACAGGCGTCGGCTTCTCCGGCTTCAGCGCCATCGTGCAGCCGACGATGGTTGTCGAGATGACGATTAACGCCACCCTTAGTCGCAGTCCCCGCATCGGCTGCAGCGTACCGAAGGGCCACGAGTGATGCAAGGCTGCTTACATGACGTGGTTTACAGGGTCGTGACATCGAGCACCGCGTTCTGCGCGCCAAATCCATCGCCAGCATCTTCTTTCGCCAACGGATCGGCGATCCATTGTTTGCCATCGATCACGAACATGTATTGATAGCGGCCCGGCTTTAATTGAATCGTCGTGGTCCACATGCCGCCGTCGACCCGTTCCATGTTCGTCTGGCTGGGATTCCAGCCATTGAAATCTCCTGCAATCGCGACCGACTGCGCGCCTGGCTGCAGCAACACCAGGCGTACAAACACTTTCGTATCCTGGCTCGATGACATCGAGACCGTCTGCGCCTGATGAGAGGCCACCGGTACTTTACCAATCCGGTCCGGCGTCAGCCGCAACAGACCCACGACGGCGATCACCGCCACACAAGCCGCCGCCATGGCGCCGGCCAGATTCCACCGCAAGGTATGCGAGGCCGTCAGCGCATTCAGGAACAGCGAGACGAGCCCTTTCGGCTTGGCATCCAACTTCGCCAACACACCCGCCGTGAAGTGCCGTGACGGTGCAATCCTGGGTAACCGCCCCGCCTCGGCGATGACCATCTCGAGGTTCAACCACTGTCGGCGCAGCGCAGAGTCGGCATCGACGGCTTCGAGAAACTGTGCCCGTTCCTCGGACGTCAGGTCCTGATCGAGGAACCGTTGGATCAGCAGATCACGTTCGTCCATCTCCTCACCTCGGCAACGACGACCAACGCTCGTTCAGTTCCGCCAATTCCCGGCTCAACTGGACCCGCCCCTTATAGACCCGCATCTTCAAGGTATCGCCGCTCACACCCAGCAGCATTGCCATTTCTTCGTAACTCAGACCCTCGACATGCTTCAGCACAAAGGCCTCGCGGTAGAGCGGCGGAAGCCGTTGAATGGCCCGATCCAGTTGCTCGGCCACCTGCTGTTGCGACACGAGCCGCTCCGGCGTTGTGTGTTCGGCCAGCTGGTCATCGGCCACGGACTCCAATTCAATGTCCTGCTGTCCATGACGTTTCGCCCGGAGCCAGTCTTTGCACTTGTTGGCCGCAATGCGATAGAGCCAGGTGGAAAACTTCGCATCGGCCCGGAACGACGACAGCGCCTTGAACGCTGCGACGAACGATTCTTGCGCCAGGTCTTCGGCCTCCGTCCGATCTCCCACCATCCGATAGGCCAGATTGACGATCACCGGCGCGTAGCGATCGACGAGCCGCCCGAAGGCATCGTGATCCCCCTTGAGGCTGCGCGCAATGAGCGCCGCCTCGCCGCTGGCCGTCTGATCAAGCGGCATCATCAGACCCGGCCCATCCCCGCCGACCTCGTTCTG
>CAZPYP010000107.1:0-2810 GCA_964590845.1 uncultured Nitrospira sp. | reverse complement strand
CTCGTTCTGACGATCGCCATCATCCTTCGTAAACAGCAGGGAGCTTCCTCAAAAGCGGTAGCTCGCCCCGAGGCTCATGGCATAGTCTGGAGCGCCGTTTGAAACACCGAGCGTGACCCCGCCGTTGACCCGCCAAGCCGAGGAGACGGTATAGTTTACGGCCATAAAGACGTCTCGCGCATTTACAAATCCGGGAACGATGGCTCGGTACTCCTCGAAATAGACCGAGGTCAACAGGTCTTTCGTCCAATAGTACCCGGCACCGAGGTCATACCAGTACTGGTTCTGAAAAACCAACCCGTCGGGGTCGCCGATCACGTTATAGCCGCCGTCGACGAATGCAATCCATTTGTCGCCCAGCATCTTTGAGACCTCGGCCCCCGCGCCATAGTCGAGCGCGCCGGTCCCCAACCCCTGACTGGCGCTCGCCGTAGGGATCTTCACCCGCGCCGTCACAGCGATCAGCGGGAAACTGTTCGTCTCCTCGACAAGGAAGTAACGCCCCCTGAGTATGATGTCGCCCAATCCGCTGGTCGTCACCTTTTGCCCCGGCGCTCTGGTCGTCGTGCCGCACGTCCGGTTGTTCCCGCTCCCCGACTGCCCTTTCCCACTACACCCGTTGTCATCATCTCCACTTCCACTCCCGCTACTCCCTCCCCCTCCGCTGCTGCCCGATCCGGAGTTGCTTTTGTTATTATCGTCGACCCTCGTGGGGGTACCGCCGACCAGGGTCGTCTGGCCATCGGTCGTCGCGACGACGAACGGAACAATGAGCGTCACATCCCCGTCCTGGAAAATACGCCGGAGCGACAACGGCGCATAGAGAAAGGTGCTGGTCGTTCCCGTTCCATAATTGCCGCTTGAATAATTTGGCGTAAACCCGACTTGCCACTGATAATCGGGCGCCACCGGACCTTGGTCCAGTCTGTCAGCCGCGAATCCCGGTATCGCGGAGAGCACTGTCGCCACGATGACTCCGAGCCGTATGTCTTTCCATCTGCTTCGCATGCACACTCCTCAATGCGTGAGGTCGCTGCCTCTCCGCGCAAACAACAGAACGGCGCCAGGCTTCGCCCGACGCCGTTGTCTTATCGTAAATGACGATACAGGTCCAGCTCAGTTGCGCCCGGCCCGTTCTGGCCGCTCCGGTCGCTGAGGCCGCTCTGGGCGTTCAATCCGCTGAGGCCGCTCAATCCGCTCGACTCGATTGGGCCGGTCCATTTGAGCGATGCGAGCCTGATCACGGCCCTGCTGACCATGCGCGTCGGCCACTTGATCTGCACGATCCAGTCCGCGCAACTCACCCCCTGCATTGGCACGACGATCTGCCTGTCGATCTTCACGGCGGTCCGCTCGCCGATCCTCGCGACGATCTTGTTGTCGGTCGGTCCGACGGTCTTCACGACGATCTTCCTGGCGCACATCATTCAGTTGGGCCACACGGTCGTCTTCGCGCCCGCCTCGACCGCCGTCGCCGCCACGTCCTGATCCGCTGTTCGCCGACCCAGGCCCGCTGTTATCGGATCCCCGGCCACTGTTTCCCGAACCGGGGCCGCTATTGTCGCTTCTGCCGCCACGATTGTCGGCTCGATTACCACCACGGTCGTTGGCGCCTTCAAGACGGAACCGGTCGAACTGCGCGCGCAGATTTTGCCGCTCGATCTCTGTCAACTGCGATTGGTCGATCCCTTCGATCCTGGCCCGTAGTTGTCCTTCTTCCCGTCCAACCCTGGCGCGAAAATCGTTGCTGCGAAACGTCACCTTCCGTTCTTCGCCGTTTGGGGAGGGGACCACACTCGACACCTGTCGAAGTAAATTCTTGTTGGGATCGCTGTTGAGAAACAGCGCCCGCTGTTCTTCTTCCGTCAGGCCAATGTTCCGGAACTGGATTTCCTGAACGCCGGGTCTGGCAAACTGCGTCTGGATCGCCTGTTTGACCGCCTGCGCATCGACCACGCCGGTAGCGGTCCGCGGTAGCGCCCCAACGATCTCGACTTGGCCGTTCTGGATCGGCGGAGTCGTTTGCGCATGGGCTACTGCACCTATGAGACACGTTTCAAGCGCCAGCACGATGATGATTGTCTTGCCATACTGTTTCATATCTCCTCCTTAATTCTTGTTACATCCGAGCAGGCCGATGAGAACTGCCCTCTTGCGGCACCGAGACCGGCTTGGAGCCATCGGCCAAGACATCCGCCGACCATTCGACATGGGCCGGACACCATTGCCAGACACCCAGCGTGATGATGCGTGTCAGTCCGGCCGGGATGCAGGCCGTCTTATTCAGCGACACATCGCGGTTGACGACCCTTGTCGAGGCGCCGCAGCGATTCAAATAGGGTTCGCTCGTGACTTTGTGCAGATCGAAATGCGGCACGAAGAAGGCGACGACCGGCACGGGCAGGACGGCTAAGGATGAATTGTCCACCCATTCGCCGCCGGAACAATGGCCGTCCAATCCGGCGGTCCGCTTCACATCATCGCGAACCAGGGTGGAGGTGCACCCTGACAGTACTAGGACCACGGAAACAAGAACTACGCTGGCTTGAGATTGGAGCTGCTGCATCGCACCCTCCTTCCGCCCCTTCTGATGGGTTAGACGGAGGGCTCAGCAGAAGGTAAACATCCTTCTCGAACAAGGCTCAACGTTTGGCCTGGCGGCGCCCGGCGTGGATACCCATGGAACGCCTGACGTCTCAACAACTTGTGGGCGGGGAAAGATCTGACCGAGGAGAAAACGGATGGGACGAGCTGGTTTTCGGTTACCGGATATCGACAAAGAACGATCGGGCGAGTGTGGGCAACCCGAA
>CAZPYP010000106.1:3536-6574 GCA_964590845.1 uncultured Nitrospira sp. | reverse complement strand
GTTTCCGCATGCTGTTCCTGAGGATCAAGACTCGTTGTCCACAAGTCTATGACGTCCCCAAGAAGCACGAGGTCGACATAATCGCTCTGGTAGCGACGTGAGAGACGACCGAAGAGCTCTGCGAACTCTTCGTCAGCGAAAAACTCCTCGAGCATGTCCTGCTGTCCGAGGTGAAAATCACTCATGAATATGGCCACCTTTTTCACGGCAATCCTCCGATAGGTCGACTTAGAAGTTCACCCGAAGATTCACCGATCCGATATACCAGGTGGTCTTGTACGTGCCGTTGACGGAGCCTGGTATCGCCACAGGATTCTGGTTGCCTGTCACGGATCTTGGCTCGTAGAGCAATGTCTGAAACGCCAGGTCCAGACCGATTGCCTTGGGAAGAAGCGCGGTGTGATTGCCGTTGCCGCAAGGAATCATGCCGAGAAACGCTCCGTTGCCTCGACACATCAGTCCCAGTCCGATTGAAATGGAGTGATAGTTGGAATCCGCAACGGTTGGCGTGAAGGTGCTGTCGGGGACCGCATTCTGGGAATACCAATATCCACCGCGCAGGGCGACTTCCCAGGAGGGCAACCGCTCAATGTGGAGCCACTTGTGCTCCGTTCCGACCATCGTCGTGAAGCCACTGATCCAATTGCGCGCGAAGGGAATGGTAGTTCCGTTAGAAAGCTGAACGTCGGTTTGCCGAAAGGATTTCCACCCGGTGAAATCGACGTCGAGTTCCAACTTCCATTCGCGATCCTGATTACGCACGGGCCAGATAGCGATGCCTCCAGTGAGGGCCTGGGGAAGGACGAGGGTGGTTGTAGCGTCAGCCACAGTGGCTCCGTTCACAAGGAAGTTTCCTCTGAGCGGCATGACGGCTTGGCTACGATAGACAATGCCGATATTGGCTAAAGGCTTGCCGTCCACGTTTCGAAGCGGTGTATAGAGCATGCTGACATTGAACCCGGCGGCGGTGCCGCCGCCGTTGATTTCTAATGGGGCCCCTGGCGGAATTCCAGGAAGTCCAGCATTGTTGAGCTTGGTCACGCCTTGTCCCGCTCCCCAGAAACTGGCGAAAGTGTACACATCTGCTCCGAGACCAAACGAGAGTTGGTCGTTCAGTCTGTACGCGATCGTAGGCTTGATGTCGATCAGAGGAAGCGTCTGGCGCGTGATAGCCGTTGAGAAAGGCCCATCATTGGGATACCGGTAAAGAACTCCGAAAGGAGACAATACCCCGATCCCAACGGACAGATCTTTGAGGGCGTGGAGCCCAAGATCTTTAAGATTGGCCGTCAGATAGAAATTGCTCGGAGGCGGAAATGCCACACTTCCGCCGAAGTCTCCGCGCGTAGTCGCGCCGGTGGGACTCGTAAAGTTTGTGGAACCGCCAACGAGCAGCGTGCCTGTCGAGGTTTGAATTCCGTCTAGCTGTGTCATCCCTGCGGGATTAAAGAAAATAGCGGAGGGATCATCAGCCTGCGCCGTGAATGCGCCGCTCTGTCCGACGGCTGATGCACTTTGATCTATTGTTCGAAAGCCTGCGGCGTGGAGTGAGCCGGGAATGGGGAAGGGTACCAGGATGAGGAGGATGAGTAAGATATGAAGCCAGGGAGGGATACGAGAGTGCCCAGGTGCTCGATATGATAGTAGAGCCAGAGTGTCCATCCGTGACAACTCCTTACTGGCTCCTCTCGGTGCGGCCTGCCGAGAAGACGACCGATGGGCCGGTCATTCGGCCCCGTACTAAGTCCTTTGGAAAATTAAAGCAAGTTCCGCGAGTAAGGCCGGATGGCCCTGGCGCATTTATCATTGATTCGATGTCGGAACTCTGGCAGCATTAGAAAGTTTCCCCGTGCGCCACTTCCTTAAATTCCTACAGAATTCTCCGATTTCGTCCGATGCACGCCACAAGTCCTCAATGAGCGTCCTTCGCCGGGGACCTTGTCCACGCGTGTAACTGGCTTGCGCTCACTTGCCCGCCTGGAGACATAAGGGTCTGTCCGATTGCCGCCCGATCTGAGAAGGCCGCGCTGCCATTGTTGAGATGACAACGCGGCCCGCCGGCGCAAAGGCGACGGTTCAACTCTGGAAGGGTCAGGACCAGAATCTCCGGGGAAGTCGGCTGTCGCTTGGCAGCGGTATTCCCCTGTCGGCTTCGCACCCTGCGAGGGACTGGCTCCATGCTGACTGGTGCCTGTCCCGATTCATGATTCTCCGGTTCCAATCTGATTGACGTTCGTCCCGCTTCACAATTGTCAGTCATTGACATTGCTCCCGTGTGACGGAAACCGTGACGCCGGTTGTGTGACAGCCCCCGCTCTTCTCCTCACTCCTGCCAGATCCGGGCGACCACGAGATAGATGAACACAGCCATGAAGACGTTGCTGACGACGATGATGGCCGCGAATTCCATGTCCGTCTCCTTCATGCTCGATCCTTCGAGCGTCGGATGTTTCTCCGGACCCTTCACGGGCTACATTCAGCAAGGCATGTGCCATTACCCCGACAATGTCCTACAAGACCGAAATCGTGTTATTTCCCTCATCCAGATGAAAGCCGAAGCATCGATGTGGCGTTGAAATCTTCGCGAGGTGAATCTAAAATGATTCTCCCGGAATCCGAATAGATGCATTTGCCATTCGCTGTGCGTCCATATGAGGTTCGTCGTCGTACTTGGTTCTCCCGCCTCGATTCTGTAGACTCTCCCGATGCCTGCTGTAGAGATCGTGCTGCCCTCGGATTGTGAGCCGGATCTGCTTGCCCGGTTTCTGAAAGCCGAGGCGATGGCCCTGTGGTCGGTGCGTGCCGCGCAGGCGCGAGATGTGCCGGGTGGCGTGTTGCAGTTCCTTCGGCGTCACGAGGAAGAGGAGGCGCAGCATCTCAAGGAATTCGAGACGAGGCTGGGTGTGACGTCTCATGCCAGGGAGAAGCTTCCTCGGGTGCCGAGCCAGTGGCACGCGTTGGTCGTTCACCTCTATGGATATGAGACGTTGGGGCTTGAGTTTGCCAAGTTGCTGGTTCAGGTGCAGCCGGCGCTCCGA
>CAZPYP010000106.1:0-3436 GCA_964590845.1 uncultured Nitrospira sp. | reverse complement strand
AGGGTGGGGTGACGGACATGGATTGCATATTGCTCAGACATGGGATTGCGGTTGAGCGGGAGGAATGGGAGGGGGCAGACGCCGACCGCCCGCTGACCGAGCGGGGCGCGAAGCGCGTGGCGCAGGTTGCTGCCGGGCTCAAGCGGCTGGGCGTCGAGCCTACGCATTTGTTGTCCAGCCCGCTCGTGCGGGCGATGGAGACGGCCACAATTCTTCAGGCGGCACTGCAGATCGCCTCGCCGGTGCGGACGATCGACGAACTGGCGCCCGATTCGGCGCCCGATGGGTTGCTGTCAGTGTTGTTGGATGTGCCAGCCGAGGCCGTGGTGTTGTGCGTGGGGCACGAGCCGCAACTCGGCCTCGCCGCCGCGGTGATGTTGGCCGGCAAGCCCTCGACCGCGTTTCCTTTCAAGAAAGCCGGAGCTTGCTTGATCGAGTTGTCTATGCCGGTCAAGCCAAGTCGTGGGACGCTGCGTTGGTGGATGGGCCCGGCGCAGTTGCGGGCTTTGGGGAAGAAAAGTGCGAAGCTGGAAGTCTAATTCGGGGTGGGTTAGGCAGGCGGTCCGCTAGTCGCCGCTGCGGGGCCCACTCGATCCACCGTCTCCCGGCTCAACAGCAACTGAATCTTCCCGCGCAGTTCGTCTTGAATCTCTTCAGGCGCCTTACGCGCGTCGACGACCTCGAATTTGAATTCCTCCGCCATCTTGTCGAACTCTTCGATCAGCAGCGACTGATACTTCTTGAAACTGTCGTAGAGGTCTGAGCCTAGGCGGAGGTCCATGCCCGACTCCCAGAAATTCATGGCTTTGGTTTCGATGACGCGCAGGACGAGGGTTTCCACGTCGATGCGCAGGTAGCAGACGAGATCGGGCACCAGCGCGAAGCCGAAGACGTCCCGGATCCACCGCCGGTCGTTGCTCCGGACGAAGTCGCGCGCGAAGGCCGTATAGATGTAGCGGTCCGCCAGGACGATGAATCCGGAGCGGAGGGCCGGGATGATCTGATGTTCGAGGCGGTCCGCAAAGTCCGTGGCGTACAGCAGGCTCAGCGACCAGCGGTCGAGGATGTTGCCTTCCTTGGCGACCTCGATGGTCTTTGACATCAAATTGGAGCGGGTCCAGCCGGTGGTGATCACCCCGTAACCCTGCACCTCGAGCCATTCCTGCAGCATCTCGATGTGCGTCGAGCGGCCGACGCCGTCGGTGCCCTCGATGGCGATGAGTTTACCTTTGAGGTCACTCGGATTTAGGTACGTCAAACCGTCGCCAAAATAGCGTGCGTCGACCATGGGTGCCCCGTCTGGGTTTGTAATCTTTCAGCGCTTCGTCCACGAGCCGCCGCATGATTTCCTGTTGGGCGGCGATGTCTTTCGTCGCGTCCATCGTGATGAGTTGGTACTCGTCCACGATCTTGTCGTACTGCGCCAGAATGCGGGATTGGAAGATCCTGAAGCTCTCCGTGACGTCCTGGCTCAAGTTCATGTCCATGCCTGCTTCGTAATACTTGAATTGCCCTCTGGTGCCGCCCAGCAAGCGGGAGATGGCTACCTCGATCGGCACTTTGAAATAGAAGGCCATGTCCGGCTTGATCGCGAAGCTATACAGTTTGCGCACCCAATCGGGCGAGACACCGCGGACTACATCACGGGCAAACGCGGTGTACATGTAGCGATCCGCCAGGACGATCATGCCGGCTTTCAAGGGCGGAAGGATGTCGTGATAGAGGCGGCTGGCGAAATCGGTGGCATGGAGCAGGCTGAAGGTCGTTGGGGTCAAGCTCTTGTTCTTCTTCCCTTTCTTCGTGGTGTCTTTGACCAGTTCGGAGGAGTTCCATTCCGTGAAGAAGACCTTGTGGCCTTTCGATTCGAGCCACTTGTGCAGCAGAAGGAGTTGCGTGCTCTTGCCGGACCCATCGATTCCTTCCACGATGATGAGTTTTCCCGGGTGGGGATGGGGGGTAGCCGGCGTGTGAGGTGATTCGATCATGCGGCGTCCTCTTGAGCGACGACCTTGAATTGTACTCGCCGCCGGAACACCCGTTCAAACAGGTCGGCACGGCCTCGAGCAGCCCACGCTTCGAGTTCGGCGTCCCCGGTGACATGCGCGATGATGGTCACCGTGGAGCCCAGCTTGACGTCAAGCGAGCGGACGACCGAGAAATGCGTGCGGTCCAAGCCGTCGGCGATACGCAGAAGGGCGGAGAGGATTCGGACCACGCGTTTGAACTTCGGTGTGAGCGCCTCGAAGCCGTCATGTTTCGATTGCGGCATAGCCCGGCGATGGTACCGGGCGACGTTGGCGATGATCTGCAGTTCGTCGGCTGAGAGTCCGCCGAGGTCGCTGTGGGTGATGAGGTAGTAGGCATGTTTATGGTGTTGGCGTTCGCTGATTAAATAGCCGATGTCGTGCAAAATCGCGGCGTATTCTAGCCAGTCTCGCTCAGTGTTTCCCAGGCCATGCAGCCGCTTGGTTTGATCGAAGAGGCGCAGGGCCAAGCTCGCCACGTGGAGGCTGTGCACCTCCGGAGTCTGACAGCGGCGGGCCAGAGCGAGCACGCTGCGGCGGCGCAGATCCGGAATTTCCGCCTCCGCCTTCAAGCGGTCCCGGTGCCGAATCGTGAAGTCGAAGATGACACCTTCGCGAATCGCCTTGTCGCAGAGCACCAATTCGTCACGGCCGGCCAATTCCATCAGCCGTCGGAGGACGATGGAGGCGGGAAACAACGTGTCGACCCGTTTGGGGTCTAGCCCCGGCACCGCCAACCGTTCCTTGATCGTCGAACGACGCAGCTCCTGTTCGATGTCCTTGACGTCTTTGAGCGAGACGGTGGCCAGATTCAGTTGGGGCAGCGGGCGGTTGTGGCGCTTGAGATGGATGATTTCCGCCAGGTTGCCCGCCATGCCGGATGTGGCGATCAACGCGTCGAACCGCTTGGCCTTGAAGCCGTCCAGCGCCGCCCGTAACTGGCCGGTCACGGCCTCTTCGAGGGAGCGCAGCATTCCATCAGACGGCGGGGTGCGTTTCAAAAACTGATCGGCCAGGCGGATGGCGCCCAGCTTCAAGCTCTTGGCGTGAAGCAATTGATCTCTGGTGCCTGCCATCAGTTCGACCGATCCGCCGCCGACGTCGACGGCCAGCACTGGTTGATCGGTCATCGGGACGCTTTGTTGCACGCCGAGAAAAATCAGGCGGGCTTCTTCCGTGCCGCTGATCACACGGATCTTGAGGCCGGTCTGCTCCGCGATCAGGTCGATGAAGTCGCCGCCGTTTTTGGCTTCGCGTACGGCGCTCGTGGCCACGGCCACAATGCGCTCATAGCCTTTGTTGCGCGCGAGCGTGACCAGGTGGCGGATGACGCTGAGCCCTCGGGCCATGGCTTCGTCAGAGAGCCGGTGAGTGGTAAAGGCGCCGTTCCCCAATCGCGTCATGTCTTTGAA
>CAZPYP010000105.1:0-7070 GCA_964590845.1 uncultured Nitrospira sp. | reverse complement strand
GCTGATCCGACGCTGACGACTCAGATGAAATCCGTCGGGGAAGTGATGGCCATCGGCCGGACCTTCAAGGAATCGTTGCAGAAGGCGATTCGCTCACTGGAGCTCGAACTCAACGGGTTGGCCTCGCGCATCGGGATCGATCGAGGCTTGCCCGAAGGGTTCGACCGCCGGGCGGCTGTGGAACGGGTCGGCCGGATCCTGCGGACTCCGATCCCCGAGCGGGTCTGGCATGTGGCCGACGCCATGCGACTCGGTTTCTCCAATGAGGAACTCTTCGCGCTCACCAAGATCGACCCCTGGTTTCTTGAGCAAATCCGGGATCTCCTGCGATTCGAGTCCCGGTTGGTCGAGCATGGGACCGCAGGACTGGACGCGGCGAGGCTGCGAGAAGCCAAGGAGCTGGGATTTTCAGACGATCGCATCGCGCAGTTGACCGGCGCGACGGTCGCATCGATTCGAAAAAAACGCACGGGGATGCCCGTCGGCCAAGGCGGGGTGACCTACAAGCGAGTCGATACCTGCGCCGCCGAGTTTGAGGCCCATACACCGTATCTGTATTCGACCTACGGCAGCGAGTGTGAGGCGCGCCCGACGGACCGTAAAAAAGTGATTATCTTGGGCGGGGGGCCGAACCGGATCGGGCAGGGGATCGAGTTCGATTATTGCTGTGTGCATGCCGCTATGGCGCTTCGTGAAGAAGGCATCGAGACAATCATGGTCAATTGCAACCCGGAAACGGTGAGCACGGACTATGACACGTCCGATCGTCTCTATTTCGAGCCGCTGACCGAAGAGGACGTCCTCAACATCATCCACCGAGAACAGCCGCTCGGGGTGGTCCTGCAGTTCGGCGGGCAGACCCCGTTGAAGCTGGCGCTGCCGCTCTCTAAAGCCGGCGTCAAGATTCTCGGCACCAGCCCGGATGCCATCGATCGGGCTGAGGATCGGGAACGGTTCCGCGATCTGCTCGACAAGCTGGGATTGCGGCAGGCTGAAAGCGGGATGGCCCGATCCGTCGACGAGGCGGTCAAGGTTGCGGCTCGCATCAGTTATCCTGTGATGGTTCGACCCTCCTACGTATTGGGCGGCCGATCGATGCAGATCGTCTACGACGAAGCCGGATTGCTGGGCTACATGGGTTCCGCCGTCAAAGCTTCGCCGAAACATCCCGTCCTGATCGACAAGTACCTCTCCGATGCGATCGAGGTGGATGCCGATGCCATTTCAGACGGGAAACAGGTCGTCGTGGCTGGCATCATGGAGCATATCGAGGAGGCTGGAGTCCATTCCGGAGATTCAGCCTGTTCACTCCCTCCCTACTCGCTGGCGAAAGAAACGGTCGAGGAAATCCGTCGTCAAATGACGGCGCTGGCCTTGGAGTTGGGCGTCGTCGGATTGATGAACGCTCAGTTCGCCATCAAGGGCGAGGTGGTCTACGTGCTCGAGGTCAATCCCCGGGGATCGCGTACGGTGCCGTTCGTCAGTAAGGCGATCGGGGTGCCGCTGGCGAAGTTGGCGATGAAAGCGATGGTTGGAAAAAGCCTCAAAGAGCTGGGTTTTACCGAGGCGAGGACTCCCCGGCACTTGTCGGTCAAAGAGTCCGTTTTTCCGTTCAACAAGTTTCCGGGGGTGGATGTATTGCTCGGGCCGGAGATGAAATCGACCGGCGAGGTGATGGGTATCGATACGGACTTCGGCTGGGCCTTCGCCAAGTCTCAGGCTGGAGCCGGATCGGTGCTCCCGCGTGGCGGCACGGCGTTCATCAGCGTGAAGGAGAGCGATCGTGCGGCGGCGCTTGACGTCGCCGGCAGGCTGCACAAGCTGGGCTTTGCGATTCAGGCCACCAGTGGGACGGCAGCATACCTGCGTGAGCAGGGTCTCGACGTCAAGACGGTGCACAAGGTGACGGAGGGCCGGCCGCACATCGTCGATCACATTAAGAATGGGGAAGTCGCGCTGGTCGTCAACACGGTTCGAACGGCTTCCGCTCACACGGACTCCTTGTCGATCCGGCGAGAGGCGCTCAACAAGGGGCTCGCCTACTATACGACGATGCGGGGGGCGAGAGCGGCGGTGATGGGCATTGAGGCGATCCTCAAGAAAGAGCTGGCGATCCGGACGCTGCAGGAATATCACGCGTAGCAGGAGAGGGACTGCGTTCATGCCGACACCGATAACTAAGAAGGGCTACGATGCTTTGAAGGCGGAACTGGATCGTCTGCGCAAGGTGGAACGGCCGCAAGTGATCGAAGCGATCGCGGAGGCGAGGGCGCACGGAGACTTGAGCGAGAATGCGGAATACGATGCGGCCAAGGAGCGCCAGGGGTTCATCGAGTCTCGCATCGCCGAGATCGAAACCAAGTTGGCGGATGCCCGTGTGATCGAGATCGCAGGCCGCATCTCCGATACCGTCGTCTTCGGCGCCACGGTGCTCGTGATCGAGCAGGAGTCTCAATCGAAACGGCAGTACACGCTGGTCGGTCAGGACGAAGCCGACATGAAATTCAACCGTATTTCGATCCAGTCGCCTGTCGGCAAGGCGTTGATCGGCAAGCGCGTCGGCGACTTCGTCGAAGTGAAAACCCCCGCCAAAATGGTCGAATACGAGGTCGTCGAAATCCGTTTCGAGGAACTGTAGCAGGCCGTTGAAAGCTCCTGTCGCCGTGTCCTTTCTTCGCTCTGAGGCTCTGACGTGCCGCAGGCTCTCCCGCTGATCACGCTGCTGACCGATTTCGGCGACCGGGATTGGTTTGTCGCGAGCATGAAAGGCGTGATTCTCTCGATCAATCCCCAGGCCACGGTCGTCGATCTTAGTCATCACATTCCCTCGCAGGACATCGCGAGCGGGGCCTACCTGTTGGGGGCCTGCTACCGCCATTTCCCGGCCGGCACCGTGCATGTGGCCGTGGTCGATCCAGGGGTTGGCAGCATGAGGCGCCCCTTGCTCGTGATGACGAGGCGGTATTTCTTTGTCGCCCCCGACAATGGATTGCTGACATACGTGCTGGATGAAGCGGGAGACGCCGAAATTCGCGTCATCGAGAACCCACGATATGCCCTAGAACCGCTCGGCCGCACCTTCGATGCCCGTGACGTGTTTGCCCCGGCTGCCGCCTGGCTTACAATGCGGCAAGCAACCGCCTCATTCGGCCCAGTCGCCGGGGATCTGGCGCGGCTCGACGTGCCTGAGCCTCGCTGGGAACAGCAGGCATTGATCGGACAGGTCGTATACGTCGACCGATTCGGCAATCTCATCACCAACCTCTCGCAGCAACATGTCGAAGAAGTCCTCAAACGTACCGGTCGGCCGCAATTGTCCATGCATGTGGGAGGACATCGAATCGAAGGACTCGTGAGGTGCTACGGCGAAGGCAGTGGCGATCGGCCGCACGCGCTGATCAACAGCAACGGGAACTTGGAGGTATTTTTGAAGGAAGCCGATGCTGCATCGTGGCTGCACATCGGCCGCTATGATGTTATTAAGCTCGACTAATGCGGATGGCGTGTATAGAGTCCAAGACGCTTAGAGAGAAGCGAGCACGACCCGCACCAGACCGGAAATGTCTTCCGTATCGGCGGAAGGTGTGACGCGATTCGAGAGACGGTTATAACCGGCCTCCAGAGAAATGAGCGTGGCCCAGTCGCGTGTTTCCTCTAGATCCCAAGAAAGGACACCTCTTCCTCCCACCGTTTCCTGGTCTACCAACCCGTCGCTGGAACGGGTTCCCGCATAATTGCCCATGGCGCTGACCAGCAGACGCTGGCTTTGCTTGTACTGGAATGCCAGCGAAGCCGAAGGGGAAGAGATGCGGGCTCCCGACCAATCTTGATGCTCGGCCCGATACATCACGGTCGGAGTAATCGTGAGCGTGTTGAGCGGGCGGAATAAGGCGGTGAACGTCTGAACGGTCACGTTGCTTTCTGCTCCGTTGCGCACCGAGTCGGCGGCGAGGATATAGCTGGAGGCCAGTCTAGCGTTCCAAGTCGGACCGTTGTATGCCAGCGCAGCTTCCAAGGTATGGTTCTGTGACCGTTGAGGCGTGATACCCATCGGGTCCAGTGCGCTATTCAAGGAGTTGCGAGAGTAGGTGAGGGCGAGATTCGGCCACTCCGGCTTGCTCCAACTCAAGCCGACGCGGCTGTAGGTCTGCTCCATGCGCGACCGTGAGGAATCGCCCGCCGTGTTGTTCCACTGTTGCCCCATCGTCGTGCGCACCGCGGTGAACCCGCTCTTCCATTCCCCCCAGGCTTCCCTGACGGCCAGGTCCGGCGCGTTGTAGAACGCTTGTCCGGCATTGCGGTACGTCATGCCGTACTTGACCTGCCCGCTGGTGCCCGTGAATCCGAGCCGCATCATGCGACCGCGGCCGTCGGCGCGAGTGTCTCCCGGGATCTTGCTTTGAAGCCAGTCGCTTCCGCCCTGATTGTTCGCCATCTCGGCCTCGGCCGAAAAACTCCCCTTGAGCCAGGTCGTTGCGGCTAAGAGGCCTTGCGTGCGGGGGCGGTCGGTTTCCGGTGACAAATCCTTGAGCCGTGGAGAGGTCACCGGCGGCATGAAAAACGTGGAGGCCAGGCTTGTTTGGTACGCAGGGGCGAGTGAGTGGTGCGTCGACGATGAGTCTTGAGCGATGGCCTGTTTTTCGAGCGCCGCTCCCAAGAGCAGCAAGAGCATCGCGCAAAGGGCCAGGCCTGTTCTCAAGAACCTTTGCATGATCCAGAGGTAATGCATAGAGTATGTACAACATCGTCATGTTCCGAGCGTCACTTGAATGAGGAGGCGCAAGTGCTTGAAAAGACGATGGGTCAAAGCAAGAGTTCGGGGAAGGTCAGGACAGGACTTCCGCTGGAGGCGCGAGTTTTTCTGTGCGAATTAGGCCACAATTGTGCGGCTCGTGACCGCTCGAATTGAACGCTCAAGGGCGCCAATCATTGCTGAGAGCGCTTTTGCCGGGGTTGAGAGCGGAGGCATGAGGACGAGGATATGGCCGAGGGGACGAAGCAGCAGGCCTTGTCGGCGGGCCTCTTGAGCGATGCGGTGCCCGATGCGCGATTCCAGCGGATAGGGAGTTTTCGTGGCTTGGTCCTGCACGAGCTCGATCCCGGCCATGAAACCGATTTGACGAACGTCTCCGACGGCCTCCATCCCGCGTAGCGGTCGGAGCAATCGCGCCATCATTCGGATCTTGGGTTGCAAACGGGCCAGCGTGCGTTCTCGACGGAAGATTTCCAGGTTGGCGAGCGCCACGGCGCATCCGAGCGGGTTGCCGGTGTAGCTGTGCCCATGGAAGAACGTCTTGAACTGATCGTAAGTTCCCAGAAACGCGCCATATACTTCCTGCGTCGCCAGCGTCGCGGCGAGCGGCATGTAGCCGCCAGTCAATCCTTTGCTGACCGCCATGAGGTCCGGTGTAACGTCTTCATGTTGACAAGCAAACATCTTTCCCGTCCGGCCGAACCCGGTCGCGACTTCGTCGGCGATCAGCAGCACCTCGTACTTCGTGCAGAGGTCCCTGATCCGGCGCAGATAACCAGGCGGAGCAGTGATTATGCCGGCGGCGGCTTGCACCAGGGGTTCGACGATGACCCCTGCGAGATCCCGGCGGTGTGTTCTCAGCAACGCTTCGATCGGTTCGATGCAAGCCAGGTGGCAGGAGGGGAAGCTCAGCTTCAACGGGCAGCGATAACAGTAGGGTGGGTCCGCGCTGACCGTCGCAAACAAAAGTGGTTTGAAGCGGGCATGGAAGAGGTCGATGTTGCCCACGCTAACGGCGCCGACCGTATCGCCATGATAGGCCAGTTTCAGATGCAAAAAGCGGTTCTTGGGACCGGCCGATGGGTGGCGTTGTTGCCAGTACTGGACGGCCATTTTGAGCGCAACTTCGACTGCCGTGGAGCCGTTGTCCGAGTAAAAGACGCGGGTCAGCCCTTTCGGCGCGAGGCGGATCAACTTGCGGGCCAGTCGGATCGCCGGAGGGTTGGACAGGCCGAGCAGGGTGCTGTGTGCAATGTGTTCAAGTTGTCGCCTGATGGCGCGGTCGAGCGTCCGGTGCCGGTGCCCATGCAGATTGACCCAGATGGATGAGGTGCCGTCCAGGTATCGTCTGCCGTTGGTGTCGAAGAGGTAGGGGCCGCTGCCTCGCTCGATGATGAGCGGATCCTCCTGTACCCACTCCTGCATCTGCGTAAAGGGATGCCAGAGGTACCGTCGGTCCCATTCCGCCAATCGTACTCTGTCTCGTCGCTTTTGCATGCGGGGCAGGTCGCGTCATCGCTGCGGGGAAATTGGCTGCCGACGGCGTTTCTCTCTGCGTGGCGCGGATTATACGGGGGGGTGAATTCTTTGACAACCTTCGGAGCAGTTACTATAATGAACCGATTTTCTCCAGAAAAGAGCCAGGATTTGCAAAGCCTTATACGCAATTTCTCTATTATCGCCCATATCGATCACGGCAAATCGACCCTCGCTGACCGGCTCCTAGACGCAACTGGCGCAGTTACCGCCCGAGAAGCCAAAGAACAGATCCTCGATGCGATGGATCTCGAGCGGGAACGTGGCATTACGATCAAGGCCCACGCGGTAGCGATCCGGTATAGGGCCAGGAACGGGAACACCTACGATTTGCATTTGATCGATACGCCGGGGCACGTCGACTTCACCTACGAGGTCTCTCGAAGTCTGGCGGCCTGCGAGGGGGCGCTCTTGCTGGTCGACGCGACGCAAGGAGTGCAGGCGCAGACCATTGCCAACGTGAACTTGGCCATGGCGAACCATCTCACCATTATTCCCGTCATCAACAAGATCGATTTGGCGAGTGCGGATGTCGAGGGGACCAAGAGTTCCATTTCGGAGGTGCTGCAGCTGGATGCCAGCGACGCATTGCCGATCAGCGCCAAAGAAGGAAAGGGCGTGCCGGAAGTGCTCGAAGCCATCATCGAGCGCATCCCGCCACCGTCCGGGGATCCTCAGGCGCCGCTGAAGGCGCTGATCTTCGATTCCTGGTTCGACAACTACCAGGGCGTGATCGTGCTCATCAGAGTGGTGGATGGATCGGTCCGGCCCGGGATGAAGA
>CAZPYP010000104.1:4486-7175 GCA_964590845.1 uncultured Nitrospira sp. | reverse complement strand
CTTTTAAGGCGAGGGCCCTGGGTTCGAGTCCCAGGCGGCTCACCACCAACACTTCCCGTCCACCGCTGTCTACCTTGCGAGCGTAAGATTCCTTTGCCTACACCGACCGACTTCCAAGGTGCGGCCAGAAAGCCGTGCCTCAAGAAGGAGGCGGCGATGAGCGAGCAAGAGGCGTTCGAAGTTCGTGTCATTGAGCAAGTCGCCGGCCACGCGCCGATCAGCCTTGACGACCTCCACGGTTTGTTCGGCGGCCATTCCTGGAATCGCCTCTTCGCCGCAGCCGACCGCCTGAGCCGGGAAGGCGCGCTCGCGATCCGTCGAGTCGATCGAGGCACGTACGTGGTTTCACTCGGTCCGCGTGCTTCGATTCCACAGCGGGACTCTCGTCTATTGACCTCTTCTCTTTCCTCCTGAGCCGTCCGTCACGTTTCCTTCCGATTCATCGTCCATCTTGCATCCGACCGACTTCTTACATCACGTCAACGAGAGCCTCGTGTCGAAGCGCTGTAAGAACCGGAGGCATGGCCAGACGAACGGGCAAGTGAATGCGGAAATTCCCGCGACGCGCTGAACAGGGTTCGGCGCGGCTACTTCATCCACTTACCAGGAGGTTTGCGATGCGTGCGTTCATGCTCGGATTGTGTTCGATGGTTGCGGCCGTGGGGTTGTTCACCGCCGCGAACGGCTTTGCGGCGGATGCTCATACGACCGCGAAATTCGAAGGGGTCAAGGCGAACAGCGGCACGGCCACCCATGGCCGCTCCGGCAATAATGACACCCTGACCTGGTCGGACGATTTCAAGATCCCCGACACGCCGGCCCCGCACTGGCAAGTCGTGGATACGAAGGGGAACGTGTATCTGCTGAATCGCTTGGCCATCAAGGGCGACAAGCAGAATCGGACGATCACCATTCCGTCCTATGTGCACGATGTGGCCAAGGTGCAGATCTGGTGCGCATTTGCGGAAGTACTGTTGGGTGAAGCGTCATTCCCGAAGCCCATCATGACCGCGTCCGGCGAGCGGATGCACAACGACATGAAAGCAGACAGCGGGATGAAGCACGACGGCATGGCGATGAGCCGATAGATGCCGGGCGAAGGGCGAGTGGCGAGAAGTGACGGTTGGACTTGAAACCAGCGCTTCTTGCCCCTTGCTCCGTGCCGCACAACTTTGAGGAGAATGCCATGATTCGCACGATGGTTCTTGCGACGATGACGGTGGTGATCGCCGCTGCAACGGCTCAGGCGCAACTCATCGACAAAATGGCGCTGACGTTAGAGGGCGCCAAACGCATCGCCTCCGCCGCCGAGGCGAAAGCCAAAGCGGAGGGTGCGAGGGTGGTGATCGCCGTGGTGGACGAGAGCGGCAATCTTCTCTTGCTGCAGCGATTGGATGATACGCAGGTTGCGAGCGTGAACGTCGGCATCGACAAGGCCAGGACCGCAGCGATCTTCCGGCGTCCGAGCAAGGTCTTCGAAGATCAAGTGAAGAATGGCCGTGTCTCGGCCTTGGCCTTGCACGGCGCGGTTGCCCTGCAGGGCGGGGTGCCGATTACCGTGAACGGGCAGGTTATCGGAGCAATCGGTGTGAGTGGAGAAACGCCGCAACAGGACGAAGACATCGCGATGGCGGGCGCGGCCGTAGCGGCGTCGTTCAAGAAACCGTAGCTGTTAGCTTTCAGCGATCGGCTTTCTGCTCGGAACACTTCGGTCCGAAGCTGAGAGCTGATGGCTGAAGGCTGAGAGCGGGACGACTAGAAAAGGAGACACCACATGAATTACATCCGCATGTCGATTGCAGCAACCATGACCGTGTTACTCGTCTCGACCAGCTACGCCGAATCGGTCTCCGACAAACGCGGCCTCACGCTCGAGGGAGCGAAGAAAGTCATTGCGGCAACCGTTGCCGAAGCCAAGCGCGTGAACGCCCCGGGAGGTTCCATCGCCGTCGTCGATGATGGCGGAAATTTATTGGCCCTGGAGCGGCTGGATCAGACCTTCGCCGCCAGTGCGAACATTGCGATCGGCAAGGCCCGCACGTCGGCGCTCTTTAAGAAACCGACGAAGGTCTTCGAAGACGTCATCAAGGGCGGGCGCACGTCGATGGTGACGCTCGGCGGCGATCTTCAGAATTTCACCCCGCTGCAAGGAGGCATTCCGCTTGAATGGGAAGGCAAAGTCGTCGGCGCCATCGGGGTGAGCGGCGCAGCCAGCGCACAGCAAGATGAGGAACTCGCGATCGTCGGTGCCAAGTCGTTGGACTCGATGGAGATGACCGGCATGACCAACGGCCATTCGCCTCTGCCTGTCACCTACATCGAAAGCCAGAAGGTAGCCGCGTCGTTCGCCAAAGGAGCGGTCCTCGTCGGCGAGGACGAGAACATGATGCACGCGGCGCGTAATTATATGGTGCATGCCAGCCATCGCGACAAAGCCGGTGTGGTCGAGATCCACGAGCAGGACACAGACATCGTGTACGTCTTGAAAGGCTCGGCTCAATTGATCACCGGCGGGACACCGGTCGATACAAAAACCATCGCGCCGCATGAATTTCGGGCCCCGACGGTCAGCGGCGGCGAAACCCGCACGCTCGTTCCCGGCGACGTCGTGATTATTCCGAACGGAGTGCCACACTGGTTTAAAGAAGTGGAAGCGCCGTTTGATTATTACGTGGTGAAGGTGCGGTGA
>CAZPYP010000104.1:0-4386 GCA_964590845.1 uncultured Nitrospira sp. | reverse complement strand
GATGCGCCCGGAGTCAGACCGGATGCGATTGTCGATTTGAAGACCGATGAAGGGATCGCGTTGGTCAAGGGCCTATGGCGGTACAACAATGCCAAGGTTGTGGCCGTCGACCACCATGACCCGGGAGCAGACCTCGCGCCATCCGGTCCGCCCAATCGGACACAGGACATCGACGTCCATGCCGGCGCCGCCGACTTCGACGATTCCAAGTGGGAACAGATCAAGCCGGCGCAGTTGGAGGAACGCCGCTCTACCGGACGGCTCTGCTTCAACTGGTACCGTACGACCGTCACCATCCCGGACAAGATCGGCTCGTTCGATCCCACCGGCTCGACCGTCGTCTTTGAGATCGCCATCGACGACTACGCGGAAGTGTGGGTCGACGGCAGACTCCCGCTCGTGCTGGGTCAGTCTGGCGGGCAGTCGATCAAGGGCTTCAATGCGCCGAATCGGGTGGTGCTGACACGCAACGCTCAGCCCGGCCAGAAGATTCAACTCGCGGTCTTCGGCATCAACGGCCCGCTGTCGAATCCCCCAGGCAACTTCATCTGGGTTCGTTCCGCTACGCTCGATTTTTATAAGAGCAACCAGATCGGGCCGACATGGTTCGTCAAGACCGAGATCGTCAAGACCGACCCCGCGCTCGACTTGATTGTGACGCCCGGCACCCAACTCGAACATCTCGCTGGTGGCTTTCTCTTCACCGAGGGACCGGTGTGGGTCCCGGCCACCGCCAACAGCTCGGGATATCTCCTCTTCAGCGATCCCAACGCCAATACGATCTATCGTTGGTCACCTGAAGGGCAGGTATCCGTCTTTCGGACAAAAAGCGGGTACAGCGGCTTCAACGTGGGTGAGTATCACCAACCAGGCTCGAACGGCCTCACGTTGGATGGTCAAGGCCGCCTCACGATCAATCAACATGGCAATCGCCGTGTCATTCGCGTCGAACCACGGGGGAACATCACCGTGTTGGCCGACCGCTACGAGGGGAAACGACTCAACAGCCCGAACGATCTCGTCTATCGTTCCGATGGCGCACTCTACCTCACTGATCCGCCGTTCGGCTTGCCGAAGGTCTTCGACGACCCCCGTAAGGAGCTGTCCTACAGCGGCGTCTACTGCGTGAAGGACGGGCAGGTGAAACTGGTCAGCACCGACCTGGACGCGCCGAACGGCATCGCGCTTTCGCCGGACCAGAAGACGCTCTATGTGAACAATTGGAACGACAAGAAGAAGGTCATCTTGCGCTACGACGTCAACGCGGACTGCACGCTTTCGAACGGGCGACTCTTTTTCGACATGACGAATGCGCCGGGCAGTGATGCGCTCGACGGGTTGAAAGTCGACCGGAATGGCAACGTCTATTCGACCGGACCGGGCGGGCTCTGGATTCTGTCGCCGCAGGGCCGGCAAATCGGTTTGATCAAGGGGCCGGAAGATCCGCACAACATGGCCTGGGGTGACGACGACGGCAAGACGCTGTACATCACCGCGCTGACAGGTATCTACCGGCTCAGGATGAACGTCGCAGGAGTCAGGCCATGAACCGAATCGGCCTCAGCCTACTTGTGGGCAGCATCCTTGGGATTCTGTGTGGCACGGCACACGTACATGCGGAAACGATCGCGGTGACGGTCACCAGCCTCGACCCGCGCTTCGATCGGCTCGTGCCCAAAGACGTGGAACTGGAAAAGATTGCCGATGGGTTCACCTGGGTCGAGGGGCCTGTGTGGCACAAGCAGGGCGGCTACCTGCTCTTTTCCGATATTCCCGCGAACGCAGTCTATCAATGGACACCCGGTGAAGGCATGAAAGTGTTCCTGAAGAACAGCGGCTACAGCGGCTCGGCTCCCTACGGCGGAAAGGAACCGGGCTCGAACGGGCTCACGTTCAACGACTCCGGCCAACTTGTCCTCGCGCGACACGGTGACCGGCAGATCGGCCGCCTCGCAGCCGACGGCACAATCGAGGTGGTCGCCGACCGGTATGACGGCTATAAAATCAACAGTCCCAACGACCTCGTCTTCAAATCCAACGGCGATCTCTATTTCACCGATCCGCCGTTCGGGTTGCCAGGCGTCTTCGACGACCCGAACAAAGCGCCGGTGCAGGGCGTCTACCGCGTGACCAAGGATGGCACGGTGACTTGCCTGATTTCAGATATCAAAGCGCCGAACGGCATCGCCTTTTCACCGGATGAGAAGACGCTCTATGTCTCGGACGTCGATCCAAACAGATCCGCATGGCTGGCCTACGATGTAAAACTGGACGGGACCGTCACGAACGGCCGCGTCTTCTTCGACGCCACCCGCTGGCGCAAGGATCCGTTTTTCGGACCGGATGGGTTCAAGGTGGACCAACATGGCAACATCTTTGGGGCGCGACCCGGCGGCATCAGTGTGATCGCGCCGGACGGCACCCTCCTCGGGACCATCGAGACCGGCCGGCCCACGTCCAACGTGGCCTGGGGCGAAGATGGGAAGACTTTGTTCATCACAGGAGGCGGCTCGATCTATCGTCTCCACTTGACCACGAGCGGAACTCGGTACTAGGCTGTGTAAGCCTTCGCTCCGCCAACCGACTCAAGCCTTGTCACATCCGTACCGAAGGAGTCGTATGGCCGCTCATCGCCAGTCTCAGCCTCCCACAACACCGCCACTCCTCGCAGAGCAGCAGCGCCTCGAAGAGGACGCCAAGCGCACCGCCCATTGGAAACGTTGGGGGCCCTATCTGAGCGAGCGGGCTTGGGGCACGGTGCGCGAGGACTACACTCCATACGGCACAGCTTGGGAAGCCTTCCCCCACGACCATGCCCGCTCACGCGCGTACCGTTGGAACGAGGACGGTCTCGCCGGCATCTGTGATCGTCACCAGTACATTTGCTTTGCCCTCGCGCTGTGGAATGGGCGCGACCCAATTCTGAAGGAGCGTGTCTTCGGCCTGACCGGCAACGAAGGCAATCATGGCGAAGACGTCAAGGAGTATTACTTCTACTTGGATTCGACGCCGACTCATTCGTACATGAAATATCTTTACAAGTATCCGCAGGCGGCCTTTCCCTACGCTCAGTTGGTGGAAGAGAACCGCCGGCGTGGCCGCAAGGACTTAGAGTTCGAGTTGGTCGATACCGGTGTCTTTAACGAGAATCGCTACTTCGATGTCATGGTCGAGTATGCGAAAGCCTCTCCCGAAGATCTCTGCATCCGTATCCAAGTCGTCAATCGCGGTTCTGAGCCGGCAGAACTGACCGTCTTGCCGACGTTGTGGTTCCGTAACACCTGGTCCTGGGGATCGGACATCCGGCGGCCGCGATTGAAGCAAGGGGAGCCGGTCAACCACACGAGCGTCATCGAAACCAACCACGACTATTACGGTCTCCGCCGCCTCTTGTGCGAAGGCCAACCCGATCTACTCTTTACAGAAAACGAAACGAACAGCCGCCGCCTCTATGGCGATCAAGACGGCGCGCGTTACGTCAAAGATAGTTTCCACGACTACGTCGTCCACGGCGACAAGGAAGCGGTCAATCCGGATCACCTCGGAACCAAGGCTGCCGCACACTATGTCTTCACGTTGGCGCCAGGCGCGTCAAAGACGATTCGTTTGCGGTTCACGAACGAAGAACAGAACAGGGGGTTCAACAAACAGAGCTACGACGCGATCTTTGTGAAACGCGTCCAAGAGGCCAACGAGTTTTACGACAGCCTCGCGCCGGCCAATCTGTCCGAAGATGCCCGCCGCGTGCAGCGGCAGGCCTTTGCCGGTTTGCTCTGGAGCAAACAGTTTTACCACTACGATGTCAGCCGCTGGCTCAAGGGCG
This sequence comes from uncultured Nitrospira sp., assembly GCA_964590845.1. GTDB lineage: Bacteria > Nitrospirota > Nitrospiria > Nitrospirales > Nitrospiraceae > Nitrospira_C. The sequence continues at coordinate 563 of CAZPYP010000104.1, read as the reverse complement.
ACGCAAGCATGCCGGAACCGCCGCGCGAACGGCTGCAGGGCCGCAATGCCGACTGGACTCATCTCTACAATGCCGATGTCATCTCGATGCCGGACAAGTGGGAATATCCCTGGTACGCGGCCTGGGACTTGGCCTTTCACTGCATCCCGCTCGCACTCGTCGATCCGACTTTTGCTAAAGAGCAGCTGGTGCTGATGCTGCGCGAATGGTACATGCACCCGAACGGCCAGATTCCGGCGTACGAATGGGCCTTCGGCGACGTGAATCCGCCAGTCCATGCCTGGGCGACCTGGCGCGTCTATAAGATCGACAAGAAGCGGAAAGGCGTGGGCGATCGCCGTTTCTTGGAACGCTGCTTTCACAAACTCTTGCTGAATTTTACCTGGTGGGTGAACCGCAAGGACGCCGAAGGGAAAAACATTTTCCAAGGCGGATTTCTCGGCCTCGACAACATCGGCGTGTTCGACCGCAGCGCGCCGCTGCCGACCGGCGGGTTCATCTCGCAGGCCGATGGCACAAGCTGGATGGCGATGTATTCGCTGAACCTCATGCGCATCGCGCTG
>CAZPYP010000103.1:0-7266 GCA_964590845.1 uncultured Nitrospira sp. | reverse complement strand
ACGAGCCCGCCGACGACCGACGAGCAGAGACATAATGCCATCAAGAGACGACGATCGGACATCGCAGCATCCTCCTTTGACTGGTGGTGACGGGCTCGAGACGCCTCAGCGCTCAGCCGGTTTCGTTTTCGAACAATGCTCGTGGTGAATGAGCCACTGCGCCCCGCTCTTCTTCAAGATGCTGGTGCAGAGTCCGCGGTCCTCGGCGCGACTTTCGCCTTCTGCCACGAGGGTGAAGCGGTAGTCGTAGGTCGCCCAGGCGATTGGACCGGAGATCCTGACCTGTAATCCGAAGACCTCGCCGAGAAACCGCGTGGGATTGCCCTTGTCGAGTGCGTTGCCGTACTCCCGCAACCATTGCTCGATGGTGGCTCTGGTTTCGGCCTCGCCGTCTTGAATACCTTCGTAGTCCGCGGCATAGGCTTTCAAGACGGTCTGCGGGTCTCTGGTGCGGGAAAATTCGCTGGCAGCCTGTGCGGCGCCGACGATCACAGCCTTGATGGCCTCTTCCTCTTGATCGGCCGCGGCAGTGGCGGCCAAGAGACAGAGACCAGCGGCGAGCAGGGCCACGGAGGATCGATTCATCGCTTTACCCGGCGTAGTCGAACGAGAGGTCGCGCGATTGGACGAGCCGCACGTTGGTCAGCCGGCCCTGGGTGATCCCAGGCTGCAGCGACCGCCAGATCCGCTCGGCCAGCTGCTCGCCGCGCACCCGCTGCGTCCCCAGCACCTCGCGCAGGTCCTTTCGATCGAACCGCGTGATGACCTGCTCCTGTACGAGCCGATTCAGCGCGCCGATGTCGGTCACCATGCCGGTGACGGGATCGATGGGACCCTGGACGGTGATGAAGCAGTCCCACTCGCGGCCTTGCTGTTCCTCCTGCACGGCGGTGAAGCTGTACCGTCGCGTGACGCCGGCGGCGTCGAGGCCTCCCTCGGCTGTGACATCGGCGTAGAGATCTTCGTCTTCGTAGAGCCGGATGCTGTGCAGGGTGCCGATGTCGCGTTGCGCCGCCAGCCTCGTCCAGAGCACACGCGCGAGGTTTTCCGAGGTGGGAATCCGTTCGCGGAAGTGGTCCATGTCGAGATTGAGGTTCTTATGGTCGAACTCTTCGATCACCGCGAGCAGGACCCGCTTCAGGTCGAACAGATTGATGACCATGCCGGTCTTCTCGTCGACTTCCCCTGCGACCGTGACCTCGAGCAGGTAGTTGTGGCCGTGAGCCGGCGGATTGAAGCAGGGGCCGAAGACCGCGCGGTTCTTCGCCTCGTCCCACTCGGGCCTGATATAGCGATGGGCGGCGGCGAACTCGATGCGTTTGCTGAGGAGCACCACCGGCTGTGTCATGCCAGATCCTTGAGCCATTCTTCCCTCATACTGCCAGGCACGGAGACCGATTCCCGATAGCCGTTGTGCTCGACGGCCAGCGTGACCGGCTGGCGGAGATCGGCGAAGGCGGTTTTCATCGCGGCCGTCGGCGTGAACCGGACGAAATGGACGGCGCTGATTTTGGTCTCGTGGCTGTGCCCGCCTTCGAAGAGCCCGAACGCCCGTTCGCCGCCCGCCGAGATCGACACCGTCTGCCCGTGATCCAGCCCCATAAACCGGTCGAGCCATTCTTTCATCCGACTTTCGTCGGTGATTTCAATCAAGAGCGTGGCGCTCAGTTCACCCGGCAACGGTAGGAGCGCGTTGTACACGTCGAGTTCCTCCTGCACCTTCACCGGATCAACGATCCGCTCGACGCGGACCATCTCCTGAATCTGAAACCGCAGGGTGTCTCGGTTTTCGAAGACCAAGGTGAGCAGCGGACCCAGCGAGATACGCCGCCGCTGCTTGAGCGCGATGATGCGCGAGCGGAAGGTGTCCCGCTCGCGTTCGTAGTCGTCGATAGAGAGCACTTGATCCAGCGTAATCGCCTTCATCGCCCGCCTCTCGCTCCTCACTCGTCACCAGTCACGCGTCACGGTCTCAAGTCGTCCCCGGACGGCAGCCCATAGGCATCGCGGACGATTTGAATCGGATGCAGGGTCCGTTTGCCGCCGACGTGGGCCGAGGCCCCAGCCTGGTCGAGTTGCAACCCGGCCAGCGGACAGTCGGAGGCGACCAGGTCGGCCGGCGCCTGCTCGATGGCACGGACGGCCTTGGCCGCGATTTTCATCGACAGCGTAAAAAATTCTGTCTTAGCAGACCAGGCTCCGTCGTGGCCGGAACATTTTTCGATCAGTTCGACTTGGGCGCCGGCCGCCTCCAGCAACTCTTTCGACTTGAAGCCGATGTTCTGGTCGCGCAGGTGACAGGGGATCTGATAGGCCACCTTGCCCGGTTTCTTGACGAACTCGACGGAGAGTTGCCCGTCCTTCTTCATCTTCATCAGATACTCGCAGACATCGAAGGTCCGCTCGGCCACTTGTTTGGTCCGTTCGTCGCCGACCAGTTCGGGGTATTCGCGTTTCAACATGAGGCTGCAGCTCGCCGTCGGCACCACCACATCATACCCCTGCACGACCCAAGGATGCAGCGAGGCGACGTTGGCGCGAGCGGCCTGCTGGATCGCATCCGTATCGCCGATGTCGAAGCTGGGCATGCCGCAGCAGCGTTGCTCCGGCACGATCACCTGCGCGCCGTTCTTCTCCAACACCTGGACGGTCGCCTTGCCGATGTCGGTCGCCTGATAGTTCACGAGGCAGCTGGAGAACAGCGCGACTTTGCGGGTCGGCGGCTTGTTCGTCGTCGGCTGGGCCCGGCGGCTGAACCAGCGCGGGAATGTCTCGCCGGAGAAGTGCAGCACCTGCCGGTCCCGATGCACGCCGCCGAAGAGCTCACCCAGCCATCGAACTGCGCGGTTGTTGAGCAGCCGATTGGTGAGCGGCGCGGTGGCGCTGGCCAGCTTGCCGATCAGATCGGTCTTGATGAGCAGCCGGTCCCGCCAGCTGACGCCGCGTTCGGCCGCCAGCCGCTTCTTCCAGAGAATCATCAGGTGCGGGAAGTCGAGCTGGTACTGATGGGGCGGCGTATAAGGGCAATGATTGAAGCAGAGTTTGCAGTAGTAACATTCGTCGACGATCTTCCGATGGTCCGCCTGCGTGAGCTTCGCCACGTCACCCTCGTACTGGTCGATGCCGTCGAGCAGCGTGTTGAAGGAGGGGCAGAGGTTGAAACAGCGGCGGCAGCCGTCGCAGATCTCGTAAATCCGCAACGTCTCTTTGTCGAGCTGCGCGGGATTCACCGGATGGATGAGACTGAGGTCTTTCATGGAACCATGGGAGGAGTGGAAGGTGTTCAGCCCCCCACCCATCCCTCCCCCTAGTAGGGGGAGGGTGCGGAGAGGGTCAGCTGAAAGCTGACCGCTGCTAGCTGACGGCTATTACTGCTTCAGACTGTCGAGGCCCTTTTGGAACCGGTTGGCGTGGGACCGCTCGGCTTTCGCCAGCGTCTCGAACCACTCGGCGAGTTCGGCAAAACCCTCATCGCGGGCGGTCTTCGCCATGCCCGGATACATCTGCGTGTATTCGTAGGTCTCGCCTTCGATGGCGCTCTTGAGATTCGCTTCCGTGTTGCCGATCGCCACTCCGGTGGCGGGATCGCCGACTTCCTTGAGGAAGTCCAAGTGGCCGAAGGCATGGCCCGTTTCCGCCTCGGACGTGTCGCGGAACAAGCCGCCGACGTCCGGATAGCCCTCGATGTCGGCCCGCCGGGCGAAATAGAGATAACGGCGATTGGCCTGCGATTCACCGGCAAAGGCGTGCTTCAGATTGTCGTGGCTCTTGGTCCCCTTGAGACTCTTTCCCATTCCATCCTCCTTGTGGGCAGTCACACCGGCCTGTCGCGGGAGCGGGGCTCCCGGATGAGCCAATAAGATAGCCCAGCTCTGACTCTCGGATCAACCGCTTAGTCGGCGCCGACCGTCTCGTACGACGGCAGCTCCCGCGCCATCTCGGCCAACGTCCGATAGGCCTGGTCCTTCGCCGACAGGATGGGCGCGGAGACCGGCCAGGGAATGTTCAACTGAGGATCGTTCCAGCGGATGCCCTTCTCGTCTTTCGGCGAGTAGAAGTCGGTGCACTTGTAGAGAAAGGTCGCCCGCTCGCTGGTGACGCAGAAGCCATGGGCGCAGCCGGGAGGAATGTACATCTGCTTCAGGTTCTGGCTGGAGAGTTCGAGAGCATGCCAGCGACCGAACGTCGGCGAGCCTTTGCGAATGTCCACGACGACGTCATACACCGCCCCCTCCAGCACCATGACCAACTTGCCTTGGGCATGGGGGTCCTGGAAATGCAGCCCGCGAAGCGTGCCCTGAAGCGACTGCGAATAATTGTCCTGCACGAACCGCTCGCGGAGGCCTGCCTCTTCGTACCGCTGCTGATGGTAGGTTTCGACGAAGCAGCCGCGCGGGTCTCGGAAGGCCTTCGGTTCGATCACCAGCACACCGGGGATGTCGATCGTGGTCACCTGCATGGGAGTCCTCGTTTGCTCGTCGACTCAGGATCGACCCGCCGGCGGAGGGTCGACGATGTCCGGTTTCTCGGGGTACAATTGCCCCAATCGATCGATCAGCGGCTTGGCCGCCGGCGTGCTTTCATGGCTTGGATCGCTGACCGGGTGGTCCCAGACCAACGTCGTCACGCCCGCTTCGGCGAGCAGCGTCCGGATCGTGGAGACACAGGCGTCGAGCGTGAGTTCGGTACCCTCCCGCAGATCGAGGACCCGCGCTTTGGGATCGGTCGGCGGGGGCTCGGTTCTGACCAAGGCCCAGCAGCTGTCGAAGAGGCGGCGCCGGAGTGCTTCCGAGAGATTGATCGATTCGAGCGGCGCCGTGCAGAGAGCCGACACGAACAGCACGAATTGAAGGTCCGGCATCCCCGGGTTCTGAACGTCCAGCGACGGCATGGGCGGGCATTATCGGTGGCCGGGCCCATGGAGTCAACGGCCGGAGCGAGAAGGAGCGGCGCAGAGCATGGTGACGATCTCGTTGATGGGACAGCTGCAGACCGCCGACGGCGAGCGGGACTTGGCTTGCGAACTCGCGGCTCCGATGACGGTCCGCCAATTGATTCAAAAGCAAGGCCGGCAGCTGCGGCATCTGCTGCAGTTGATCCGCGAAAAGAAGGTGTTGGTCACGATCAACAAGAAGATCGCGAGCGACGATTCGCTCGTGCAGGACGGCGACGCGCTGCGCCTCGTGGGCCACGATGGATTCGGCGGCACCGGCCTCGGACCAACGCATCACTAGGGACTGCCTCGATTCTGATCGACGGCTGTCTCTGTTCGACGATCCAGTTCTCGCTCCCTCACCTCAGCCCGGTTTGTTCGCACATGCCGTGGACAGGCACCGGCCAGGTCGGAGCCAGTCCCCATGGATCCGTCCCAAAACACCGAGGGCCGGCGCCCCGCTGGGGGAGCCGGCCCTCGTGTTGAACCCTACGCGATCGACGCGTCTGTGCGAGTCGTTCGCTTACTTCTTGCCGAGGATCGCGTCCTTTGCGACCTTGGCTACCCGGAACTTCACCACGCGCTTGGCCGGAATCTTAATTTCCTCGCCGGTCTGCGGATTGCGGCCGATGCGGGCCTTCCGGTTCGCCAGCTTCAGCTTGCCGATGCCGGGCACCGTGAAGACGTTCTTCGCTTCGCGGTAGGCCAAGGCGGCGAAATCGTCCATCAATTGGACAGCAGCCTTCTTGGTGAGGCCGGACTTCTGGGCCAGGTGGTCGGCGATCTGGGACTTGGTCATTGATTTAGCCATGCGAGCAACCTCCTTACAACGAATAGTTGGTGGACTGCGAATCGCCTCTGGTGACTCTGCTCAGATTCGAAAAAAAGAAGACGAACGAATCATCGTCACTCGGGACTGGGCGAAAACCTGCGGGAGTCTATCCAAGCGTCCTACAGCTGTCAACGGAAAAAACACGCTCCAGACGTAGGGAAACACCTTCACCGCCCCCTTGCAGTTTCAAGACCTAGCATCGTAGAGTAGATCAAAATGGATGGAGTCAGCGTCTGATTTGCCGAGAATCATTGAGGTTTTTTCATGGGAAAAGAATTACCCATTCTGCCCGCCTCCGCCGCTCCGGCCGAAGGCAAGGTCGCTGAAAATTTTCTCTATTCGCGGGTCTTTTGCCAGAAAGAAAACTCGCCGCCCCTGCGTCTTTTGCTGGAATTCTTGAAGTCGCGTGGGCAATCGCCGATCACGCCGGCGAATCTCGACGACGCCGCGTTGGACGAGTGGGCCTGGGTGCAGGTGACGCTCGGGTACGATCGCGACAAGAAACCGATTCAAGTCTTTTGCGTGCGAGACCGCGGCACCTACGAAGATGTCTTCAGCCAGGAGAAGAAGCAGTTCCTCGATATCCTCTCCGCGTTCGACGACATCGAAGCATCGCTCGTCACGGAATATGTCACGCGCGCCCGATTCATTCTCACCACCCGATTCGACCCGACCGACATCACGGAAGAGGGATACGATTTCAACGGCTGGATCTTGGAGTTCTACCAGGAGCAGTGCGACGGGATCGTCGAAGTGGACGGGCAAGGCTTCTACTCTCCGAAAGGCGACTTGATCGTGGACCTCTCCCACACGACGGAGGACGAGTAAGACGTCGCTCCCCCAACAGACCGATGCCTGGTTCACCCGAGCCCAGGCGGCCTTGCTGGGACAAGTGCCCTGCCAGGCCGGTTGTTCCCACTGCTGCATCGGCCCCTTTCCCATCACGATCCTGGACGGTGAGTCGCTTCAGCGGGGGTTGCACGAGTTGCCCACAGCCGATCGCGCCATCATCCAGCAACGGGCCATCGAGCAGTCTGCCGCCATGCAAGCGGCTTATCCGCGGCTGACTGAGACCGCGTTCGTTGACACGTGGCCTGACAAGGAACTGGATCGACTGGCCGAGCAGTTTGCCTACCTGCCCTGCCCGGCGTTGACGGAGGAGGGCCGCTGTGCGGTCTATGCCCACCGACCCCTCACCTGCCGATCGATGGGTATTCCAACCGAAGAAGGCGGCCTGACCGTCGGCGCTTGCCAGGTCCAGACGTTCGTGCCCATCGTGCGCCTGCCCGCATCGCTGCGAGTAGAAGAGGAGCGACTGGCCCAGGTTGAAGCCGCCGCGATCGAGGCCGCTCGCGCCGAGGATGCCGCGAGCGGCGAGGAACTGTGGCTACCCTTCGGATTTCTGCCCATAGACAGGGCCTAAAACGCTGTGCTAAGGTGACAACCCTTGCTTGCGGGAGCGCCTGTAGCTCAGCTGGATAGAGCATCAGCCTCCGGAGCT
>CAZPYP010000102.1:0-7267 GCA_964590845.1 uncultured Nitrospira sp. | reverse complement strand
ATGGATCGTATTCTCGAGCCGGAACTGATGGACGACGAAACGCAGGTTTCCGCCTATGCCAAGGCGAACTTTGAAATGGAGAATCAAGGGTTCGAAGAGCGGTTTCGTGAGTATTTCCCTGATTTCTCGCAAGGGACTATCTTCGATCTCGGCTGTGGGCCTGGTGACATTCCAATCCGATTCGCCAGAGCGTTGCCGAATTGCCGCGTCATCGGTTTCGACGCCTCGGTGCCGATGATCCGATGGGCCGAGCGGGCAGTGGAGGCGGCGGGTCTTTCCGACCGGGTGACCTTTAGCTGCGAGCGTGTCCAGGACATTCCCGGTGCGAACCAAGCCGAGGCGATCGTGTCCAACAGTCTCCTGCACCATCTTCCCAATCCGTTGCAGTTCTGGAATCGCATCAGGCAACTTGTGAAGCCCGGCGCGCCGGTGTTTGTGATGGATCTGCTGCGGCCCGAGTCGCCGGAAGCTGCGCAGGCCATCGTCGATCAGTACGCCGCCAATGAACCGGAGATCCTCCGCCGCGATTTCTACAACTCGCTTCTGGCCGCCTTCACAGAAGACGAAGTGACGAGCCAGCTTGCGCGCATGAACCTCACCCGTTTGCTGATTGACGTGATCGACGATCGCCATTGGGTCGTCGGGGGTGTGATTCATTGAGCCGCCGATTGCGCTGGCTCCTTGTCCTGATCCTCTCGCTCGGTCCTGTCTTCACCGCGTCGGCCCAACTCGACAAGTTGAGGAAATCGAAACCGGCCGAACCCCTTGCCGCTGCCGAGCACCCGATGGTCGACATTCCGGCCGGGGAGTTTCCAATGGGTATCGATGGGACGCAGGCCTTGGAAGACGAAAAGCCGCTGCACCGGCCCTGGCTCGACGGCTACGCCATCGACCGGCACGAGGTCACGACGGCGCAATATGCGGCCTTCCTCGCGGTTGACGACCGCCCTCGTCCATGGCAGTGGGAGAGCGTCGACTTGGGGCTGCATGGCGACCGACCGGTGGTGGGGGTATCCTGGTTCGACGCCGATGCCTTTTGCCGTTGGAAGGGAAAACGGCTGCCGACGGAAGCCGAGTGGGAGAAGGCTGCGAGGGGAACCGATGGCCGGCTCTATCCCTGGGGCAATCAAGTGCCGACGAAAGAGCTTGCGAACTTCGCCCTTGGCGCGCGCTTCAGCTACAGCCTGGTCTTATTGCCGGTGCAGTCATTCGAATCGGGTAAGAGTCCGTACGGCCTCCATCACATGGCGGGAAACGTCTATGAGTGGGTGCTGGACTGGTATGCCACCGCGTACTACGAGACCTCGCCGGCGAAGAATCCGAAAGGTCCGGAGCAGGGCCAATTCAAAGTCCTGCGCGGAGGGTCTTGGTCCGATCTGCCGAAATATCTGCTGACGTACAGCCGCTTCAAGTTGCCTCCTGAAACGAAGAACAGCTACACAGGCTTCCGCTGCGCAAAGTAGGAGCTCTCGCGCAGGGCTGGATGGCGGGCTAGCAAGGCCGCCAGCACCGCCTAGAAGATGCTCTTGCTGACTTCAGCCGAGAGACCGCTGTTGTTACCGGCATTATCGTACGCGGAGATGGCGAAGAAGTAGGTCTGGCCTTTGGGCAGGTTGTTGATCGTGTAGGTGCCGACTTTCCCGGCGGTAAATGGCGAGCCCGGATAGTTGTACGTACCGGATGACGTCCCGACATGGATCTGGTACCCGGCCAGGTCCGGTTCGGATCCGATGACCCATGACAAGGTGGCGCTGCCGGTTGTCGGACTCGGCGGCGGGGGAGGTGGCGGCGGTGTACTCGGAGGTGTGGTGGGTGGGGTGGTGGGCGGGGTACTCGGCGGAGTGCTCGGGGGGGTACTCGGAGGCACGATCACAGGAGGCGGCGGGGCCTGGAGGAGATTGGCGATTGCGCTGTTCTTGAAGAGGTTCACAGCCGCGCGCGACCCACCACCTCCTGAGCTGCCCCCGGAATTCGAACCGAAGTTCACGGCTGCGATGGGCTGGACCGTCGTGGCGTTCGCCATGCCAGCCGTTCCTGCTGTGGCAGTAGCTACCAAGCTCCTGGTAGATAGGCCGGCAAGCGGAGCGGCAGGGGTTGGGGTGGCCGGCTGCATCGATGCAGGTGAGGTCCCTAGAGAGGGCGCCACACCAGTTCTTGAGTTCGCGTTCTGCAACATAGCGCCCGTGACTGGAGCGAGGGCAGCCGGAGCCTGCGTTAGAGTCGTACCTGCGATCAGCGTGGTCTCCGCGGCGGGCCGTCTGATCAACTTCCGATGAGTGGGGGATGGCTGCGACGCGATCGGCTTCGAGGACGAAGATAGTTCTGACCGCAACGCCGGTTGCGAGGAAGATATTGGCTCGATTCCGGGTCGAAAGATCAAGCTGTGTCTGCCACTCGCACCCGATTCTGAGGCCTGGGCCTGAGAAAGGGGTATGGTGACCAAGGTGCCACTAACGGCCAATAATAGGGCAGTTAGGCACAGGTTTCTCGACCGGTTTTGCCAAGCGTTCATCGAAATCCAATCGTTCCGTCGATAGGCGGTGCTCACGAGCCGAGGTTGCTTCGCAATCCGTGTGCCTGAAGGTCGGTGGAGACTAAGGAAGGGTTCGAGAGAGTATTGATTGGAAGTGGTTGATATTCCATCAAAATCAGATTTTCGTATGGTAGGGCCGCCGGTGGGAATCGAAGTGGCAAAAAATTCCGATGCAGGTGCCACCCTGCTGAAGGGTACGAATGCGAACGAGTGCTGCCTCGTCAGACGAGAAGGAGCGCAAGGAGGAAGATCAGGTTGAAGACGGTGAGAGCAGACAGGTAGACGATGCCGCTGCGGTCACTCAGCCAAGCGGTTTTCCATCGTTCGGGATACAGCATCTGGTTGTCGACGAACAGCCCTTCTTCGTAGAACCCCAGGGCCTGCTCCAACTGGATCAGGACCTGCTTGGCTTGGCGGTGGCGGAACTGCTGCTGCAAGACCAAGGCGCAGAACAGCCCGAACCAGGCGAGACTGGCCAGGGCCAAAAGAATGGTTTCTACCGAGGAGAACTCGTGTCTTTGGGGGCTTAGCAGCAGTCCGCAGAGCATAGCGAGCAGGCCGGTCGCACCAAAGGCCGTCCATTTCATCATCTGTTCGCGCCGCCGGTAGACCTCTTCTTTATAAAGTGGATACAGCGTCGTGAGGACCTGTTGCACATGTTCCGTGATCATCGCCGAGGCTCCTCCGGTCCGCCGCCGACGAGATGACGGCTCAGCCACTCCGTGATGGCTTCCGTCATGGCCTGAAAGTCTTCTCGACGGCTGAATCGATGATCGGCATGCGGCAAGAGATCCAGGCGTTTCTCTCCCGCCAGCGATTCCAACAAACGCCGGCTTTGATGCAGCGGGACCAGCTCGTCTCGCTCACCTTGCACGATCAACGTCGGCACGGTGATGCCGGTCGCCGGACCATACGCCACCAGCCGGAGACTGTCTTCGTATAACCCGTATTTCAATCGGACCCTCTGGGCACCGCCCTCAAGGTTTGGGATGGTATCCGTGGCTTGCCACTTGGCTAACTCGCCAGGGCCGAATTCTAAGCGAAGCTCTTCCGCAAAATCCACCACGGGGCACTTGAGCGCAAGGCAGGCCACTTCCGGCCGCTGGGCAGCCGTCAGGATGCCGACCAACCCGCCGAAGCTCGAACCAACCAACCCAATCCGCTCATAGCCGCGCGAAATGACGACGTCGAGCGCGGCCGATGTTTGGCCGACCGCCAGGGAGACGGTGATGTCCTCGAAGGCACCGGCGCTGTCTCCCTGGCCGAAGAAATCAAAACGAAACGTGCCGATGCCCCGGTCGGCGAGTAGCCTGGTGAGCGTGAGATTCGTCGTGCTGTTCTTATTGGAGAGAAAGCCGTGGCAGAGGACGGCGATGCGGTTGCAGGCGGAGGACGGCGTGCTGAGCACCGCGGCCACAGGGCGATCCTGGCCGTCGAGGAAGGTTAGAGGTTCTTCCATCGCTATTCAGCTGGTTCGAGTCCGGCGACCCAGGCGAGTTTGGCGTAGAAGACGCCCAGTCCAAGAAGCAGCAGGCCGATCGAAACCCACATGGTCGCTAGTACAGACGGGGAGCCGAGCGGAACGTTCCACGTCCAAGCGGCCAAGACTCCCAAACCCATCGTCCCGAAGCTGATGCCGACCAGTTGGATGATACGCCACCGATTCATGATGGATTCGAGCCGCTCACGATAGAGGCCGCGTTTCTTCTGATTCGGCACGCGACCGGCGGACAAGAACGCCGGCAGGCCATAGGATAGGGCGCCGCAGACCGTGTGGACCACGAAGCCGATCAATGCAACATGCGTGTAGCCGATGACGTGCAGCGATCCCATTGGGAAGGCGGGGGGATCGGACAAGTAGTTGGCTCCCATGAAGGTCCCGAGCAGGGTCGTCAGGGCGAGAAACAACGCGGCGAGCACGAGATGGTCAGAGGCGGCGGAACTGGGGCAGCCGGCTGCGATCCAGGTTCTCGTGAGGTTGACCGCATAAGCGATGGTTACGATCGTCAAGAGGCCGCCGGCGACTAGTTCCAGGCGGAGCGACGAGGTGACAAATCCTGTGATCAGCGCGGCAAAGCCGGCGAGCAGCGAGATGGCTGTGTATCGTGCCATCCATGGAAACACCGGCTCTCTGCCCACGATTGCCGGGAAGAGTTCCTGCGTCAACGCCACGAACAGCACCGTGAAAAAGCCCAGCAGGACAAGATGGAGGTGGAGGAGCCGCGCGTGCGCGACATACTCGGGAAACAATTGAAAGGCAGAACCGATGCCGATCAATAAACCGATGAACAGCGCACCCAGCGCGGCCTTGTAGATCCAGCCTGGTTGCCGAGCGCCGAGCCAAGCGTCCCAGTCTTGCCGCCCTGCTCGTTTGGCCACCGACATGAGCACAAAGAACAGCAACAGCCCCGCCGCTCCGGCAAGCGGCAGCTGTCTATACCCTAGCCCCACCAGCAGTCCGAGCGCTGCGCCGTTGAACAGGAGGAAGAGGGCGCTGTGTGATCGGTGATGCGCCTGCTTGTCGTCCGAGTGCTGCGCGATCGCCGCCAGCAGTCCTGCGATCAGCAGTTGCAGGAGCCCGCCGACCAGGGCGCCGTGCGCATGGGCGGTCCGCAACCACCTCGGCAACGGAGTGCCGTACACCAGTCCCAGCAGCGTGGCGACTCCCAGGAGCCCCGCCAGCAGCAGCCAGGTCAGTCCGGTGAAGAGAAACGTGACAGGGGTGCAGCGCAGTCCGGCCATGAGTCCCTCATCCTCCCAGAAAGAAGAAGTGATTTGTGGGCCCGGTGCCGTGCCCGATGGCCAGACTGTGCCGCAGCGCCTCGGTGAGATAGGTCTTGGCGGTTTGCACCGCGTCGTTGACCGACTTGCCTCTGGCCAAGTGCGCGGCGATGGCCGATGCAAACGTACAGCCGGTGCCGTGGGTGTGAGGCGTGTTGATGAACTCGCCTTTGAAGACATTGAAAAAGCGTCCGTCGTACAACAAATCGGTACCAGGCTCGGCCGGCAAATGACCGCCTTTGATCAGGACATGCTTGCAGCCGAAGCCATGAATGACCTTGGCGGCGCGGCGGGCATCGGCCAACGTCTTGATTTCCACGCCGGACAGCTGTTGCGCTTCGTGCACGTTCGGCGTCACGAGCAGGGCGAGGGGAAACAGCCGGTCTCTCATCGCGTCGATGGCGTCCGGCTTCAAGAGAGGATGCCCGCTCTTTGAGATCATGACCGGGTCCACAACCAGGTTGGCGATCTTCTGAGGCGCGAGCATCTTGGCGACCGTCTCGACGATCGCCGTCGAGGATAACATGCCCGTTTTGACTGCCGACACCTCGAAGTCGTCGAACACGGCGTCGATCTGGGCGGCCACGATGGACACCGGCAATTCGAACACGTCCGTGACATCCTCGGTATTCTGCGCCGTGACGGCCGTGACGACCGACATGGCGTAGACGCCGTTGGCGGACATCGCCTTGATGTCGGCCTGGATGCCGGCGCCGCCGCCGGAATCGGATCCGGCGATCGTCAGGACTTGTTTGATCGGCGTGGTGCTCATAGCAGCCGGCTGATTAGTGGGTGGAACCGGCCGTAGCCGACGTGCCGTTGACGGGGAGGTGCTCGAGAGTGTAGACGGCATCGCGGCGCGGCGAAGTTTCGTGGATATGGAGGGACACGTGAGACGTTTCATCCTCCGACGGGACTGAGAAGATCAGCACGACCCGTTCCTTTTCCCGCGGCTGCAACTCCACGCCTCTCGTGCAGAGGCCTTCCCGGTTGTCTTCGATCCGCTGCGACCAGACCACGCCGTGAGTGTCGTGCAGAGTGGTGTCCTGGAGCAGGCAGAGAATTTTCAAGTCCCGCGAAGAACGATTCTCAACCGTGGCGTCAACCTTGGCCAGTTTGCCCGTCTTGCTGACGGTATGGACGACCAACTCGTATTGGTCGTTGCGGTGGAAACCCAGTCCTTCCGGCACGTCGGGTTTCTTGGGCCCATGGTCGACTTTGACCGGCGGCTTGTTGGCGTCCTTGATCAGATCGGCCAGCTGGCCTGTTTTCGGGAGCGATCCGCGCGCCGCGGCGAAGACGTCGGCTTTCTTGGGGCGAATCAGCTTCATCGTCACTTGCACGCCGTTGGGCGTCTCGACATAGGTGCCCGTCACGAACGCGTCGGCCTTGATCGTCTCTGCGACTTTGCCGACCGCTTTGGCGTGGGGCGGGTCGAATGCCGTCACATGCTGCGCGTGCAGCGCTGCCTGGACTTGGGATCGTTCGATGACCTTGACTTCTCCTCCGACCTCAAGCTGAGTCGCCAGTTCATCCGTCAAGAATCGACCGATCGACGTGGACTCCCCTTTGCTGTCAGTGAACTCGACCAAGGCCACCCGGCGTTTCTTGGCCTTCACGACCTCCGCCGTCACATGTTCGGCGAGTTGTTTCAGGCTGTCGTCGTAGTTGGCTGCTCCGGCTGAAGCCGGCAGCAGGAAGGCACAGAAACAGATGGTGGGGAGAAGGATCCGGATAATCATAGGCTGGCCCATTATACTCAGGGGGGCGTCACTGTCCAGTCTGTGACTTGGCCGGCCTGATTTTCTGAACGATCAACATGCCGGCCCAGCCGGCCACGTAGGCAGAGGGGATGACCAACGCCAGCATGAAGGGCAGGAAGACATAGGCCAGAGCCCCCTGCGCATCTGGATACCAGAGCGTCGTAACATGCGTCCAGAGGCTTAAGCCGAT
>CAZPYP010000101.1:0-7965 GCA_964590845.1 uncultured Nitrospira sp. | reverse complement strand
AAATCCAATGGCTCATAGACGTCGCTGTCCTGCTCCATCAGCACGTCCTTGCCGACGATTCCGACATCCGCCGCGCCGTACTCGACATAGGTCGGCACGTCAGTCGGACGCACGATCAAGAATGTCATCCCGATTTCGGGACAGGGAAATACTAGGCGGCGGCCGTTCTTGGAGAGCGGAGCGGTCGGATACCCGGCTTTCGAAAACAACTCGAGGGTCGGCTCGATCAGTTTCCCTTTACACAGCGCGATGGTCAGCATCGGTCACTCTTTCCGTCGTTCGATCGCCGCGCCCAACGCGCGGAGCTTTTCTTCGATGCGCTCATACCCGCGATCCAAGTGGTAGACGCGCAGCACTTCCGTCGTGCCTTCGGCCGCCAAACCGGCCAGAATCAATCCGGCGCTGGCTCGTAAGTCCGAAGCCATGACCGGCGCGCCGGTCAACCGCTCACGGCCGGTAATGACCAGCCGGTTGCCTTCGACGCGAATGTCGGCGCCCATGCGCCGAAGTTCTTCGACATGCATGAAACGGCTTTCGAACACGGTTTCCGTGACGACACTCGTACCCTCCGACACCGACATCAACGCCGCCATCTGAGCCTGCATGTCGGTGGGGAATCCCGGATAGGGCAGAGTCCGAACGTCGATACCCTTCAGGCGTCCGCCTCTCGTGGCATCGAGTGAAATCCGTTCTTTCTCGACTCGAACGTCGGCGCCGGCTTCCTGCAATTTCGTGATAACGGGATCGAGGTGGTCCGGCCGGCACCGTTCGACGACCACCGATCCTTTCGTGATAGCCCCGGCCACCAAATACGTCCCGGCCTCGATCCGATCGGGGATGACTTCATGATCGCTGCCGCGCAATTCCCGGACGCCTTCGATCGTGAGGACGTCCGTGCCGGCACCCGCGATGCGGGCCCCGCGTTTGATCAGGAAGTCGGCCAGATCGACGATCTCCGGCTCCTTCGCCGCATTCTCGATGACCGTTGTGCCCTGCGCGAGGGACGCGGCCATCATCAGATTTTCGGTCCCCGTGACTGTCGGGGTATCGCAATAGATCCGTGCGCCCGTCAGCCGTTTGGCTTTTGCCTTGATATAGCCGTGCTCAATCGAGACTTCTGCGCCGAGCTTAGCCAAACCCGCCAGGTGAAGGTTGACGGGACGCGAGCCGATCGCACAGCCGCCCGGCAACGATACCGTCGCCTCGCCCCAGCGGGCGACCAGAGGCCCCAACACCAACACCGAGGCCCGCATGGTCTTCACCAAGTCATAGGGGGCCTGCGTCGAGTTGATCACGTCCGCCTTGATCACCGCGCGATTGTTCTCGTACTGCACCTTCGCCCCGAGGATCCCCAGCAGCTTGCCCATCGTGATGACATCGACGACCCGCGGAACGTTCGTGATGACGCATTGCTCGCCACCGAGAATCGTCGAGGCCAGAATCGGCAGCGCCGAATTCTTGGCGCCGCTGATTCGCACGGTGCCGTGAAGCGGCGGTCCTCCTGCAATGACGATCTTGTCCATCGGCTCTAGTGACCCCGTTCGGCAATCAATACGCGGTCGATGCCGGCTTCATCCCGCACCACCTCCACCGATCGATAGGCGCCCAGAGTCCGGGCCTTCTCGCTCACCACCACGCTCTGGCCCTTTCCCAGTTCCAGAAGCAACAGGCCGCCCGGTTTGAGATAGGCTATCGAGTCGGCCAACAAACGCTCGTGGAATTCAGTGCCGCGATGTCCAGCTACAAGCGCCCGCCGAGGTTCATACAGACGAACCTCCGGCTGAAGTGCGGCCCAATCCGCTTCGGCGATATAAGGCGGATTCGATACGATGGCATCGGCTAGGCCTGTCCATTCCTGGCCGCCGAATGGCGCCATGAGATCACCCTCCATCCACGTGATCGACGAGGACACTCGATGCCGCTCGGCATTCCGCCGGGCGGTCATCAACGCTTCCGGCGAGATATCGCTCGCATACACTTGCCCCCGGGGAAGCGTGTGAGCCAGCGCCACAGCAAGGCAACCGGAACCGGTACAGACATCTAGAAGGACGGGCCGCTCTACCTGGGAAAGTCGTCTCGACAACTCCCTCACTAGCAGCGCCGTTTCAGGCCTGGGGATCAGGACCGAAGGATTCACCTCGAACTCCAGCCCGCAAAACTCCTGGGTGCCCAACAGATACTGGAGCGGCACCCGTACCTCTCGCTTTATCACCAAGGCTTCCAGCGCGCGGGCTTCCTGCGGCGACAGCGCTCGGTCGTATTCCATTCTCTGTCGAAGACTGGACAGGCCGAGCGCATGCTCGACGAGCCAGCCCGATTCCTGCTCGGCCGATTCGATGCCTGCATCACGCAGCCGGCGGCGAATCGCTCGCACAGCGGTCCCGACGGTGGATGCTGTCCCTGGCCGCAGGGGCGTCACCGAACTCATGAGGCCTCCGCGACAGCGGCATGATCACGCTGAGCCCGAAGAGCCTCGACCATTTCATCGAGATCGCCCGCCAAGACGTACTCCAACTTGTGCAACGTGACGCCGACACGGTGGTCTGTCACGCGGTTCTGAGGAAAATTGTAGGTTCGGATCTTTTCACTGCGGTCGCCCGTGCCGACCTGCGCCTTGCGGCTCTGAGCGATCTCCGCCTCCTGTCTTTCCCGCTCGGCTTCCACGATGCGAGCCCGCAGCGTCCGCATCGCTTTGGTGCGGTTCTTGAGTTGCGACCGCTCGTCCTGACAAGAGACGACGACGCCGGTCGGAAGGTGCGTGATGCGGACCGCTGAATAGGTGGTATTGACGCTCTGCCCTCCGGCTCCAGAGGAACAGAATGTATCGATCCGGAGATCCTTTGGATCGATCTGGACGTCGACTTCATCGACCTCCGGCATGACGGCGACGGTGACGGTCGAGGTATGAATGCGGCCGGCCGCTTCCGTCACGGGGACCCGTTGCACGCGATGGACGCCGCTTTCGTATTTGAACAGGCCGTACCCGCCCTTGCCTTCGATCAAGGCGATGACCTGCTTATAGCCGCCCTTCCCTGTTTCCGACGCTTCGACGATTTCCACCTTGAGGCCATGCCGTTCAGCGAACTTGACGTACATGCGGAACAAATCGCCCGCAAACAGCGCAGCTTCGTCTCCTCCGGCCCCGGCTCGAATTTCCAGAAAGAGGCTCTTCTCGTCGCGAGGATCTTTCGGCGTCAGATGTTCCTGCACCTGTGCCTCCAAAACCGCCCGCTCCGTTTCCAACCTGTTCTTTTCCTCTGTCGCCAACGCCTGAAGCTCGGACTCGGCGGACGGGTCGCCGAGCAAATGGGCGGCTTCCTGATATTGTTTCTGGAGATCCTGGTACCGGTGAAACAGTTGGGCTACGGATTCGATCTCGTTCCGCTCCTTCGTCAGTTTGACGAGCAAGACCGGCTGGCTGATGACGGACGGATCCATCAACTGAGTCGTCAACTCATCGAACCGACTCGCCAGTGTTTCCCACTTTTTTAAGAGCGATGCGTCCATGTACAATCACGCCACGGTTATTGAAAACAGAAACCCGCCCGATTGTGGACAAAAAAGAAGAGACCCTGCCCCTCAGCGAAGCAGGGTCTCTATCTCTGTACTGCAGGCTCGCTACTTGCCCTTCTTCGCGTACTTTTTCTTGAACCGCTCGACACGCCCTTCGGTGTCGACGATCTTTTGCGTACCGGTGAAGAATGGATGGCAGCTGGAGCAAATATCGACATTGATGTCGCCTACGGTCGATCGGGTCTTATACCGGTTCCCGCAGGCGCAATGCACCGTGGCTTCTCGATACAGCGGATGAATACCCTTCTTCATGATCCTGGCTCCTACAACTCTAACGCCTTCGCCAATTCGAAGGCCCGACAATGTACCCTGTGTCGGCCCTCCGATACAAGCCGGTCTTATCGGTTCATCGACTGCAGGAACTCCTGGTTGGTCTTGGTGCCCTGCACCTTGTCCATAAGGAATTCCATCGCTTCCATGGTGCCCAAGGGGCTGAGCACCTTGCGCAGAATCCACATCTTGTTGAGGCGGTCTTTGTCGACCAGCAACTCCTCTTTGCGGGTTCCAGACTGACTGATGTCGATAGCCGGGAAAATCCGCTTGTCGGCCAAACGGCGATCCAAATGTACTTCCATGTTACCGGTGCCCTTGAATTCTTCGAAGATCACATCGTCCATGCGGCTGCCGGTATCGACCAAGGCCGTGGCCATAATGGTCAAGCTTCCGCCGTTCTCGATATTGCGAGCGGCGCCGAAGAACCGCTTCGGCCGCTGTAAGGCGTTGGAATCGAGACCGCCTGACAGCACCTTGCCGCTCGGGGGCGCGATCGTATTGTAGGCTCGGGCAAGGCGCGTGATGCTGTCGAGCAGGATGACGACGTCCTTCTTGTGCTCGACCAGCCGCTTCGCCTTTTCCAGCACCATTTCCGCCACCTGGGCATGGCGTTGGGCCGGCTCATCGAAGGTCGAGCTGATGACTTCCGCCTTCACCTGCCGCTGCCAATCGGTGACTTCTTCCGGCCGCTCGTCGATCAGCAGGACGATCAACGTCACTTCCTTGTGATTCTTGAGGATCGCCCGGGCAATGGCCTGGAGCAGCATCGTCTTGCCGGTCCGGGGCGCCGCGACGATCAGCCCGCGCTGGCCTTTGCCGATCGGCGTGATCAGATCCATGGTTCGCGTACAGTATTCTTCCCGGTCGAACTCCAGTTGGATGCGTTCCTCCGGATAGAGCGGCGTCAGGTTGTCGAACAGAATTTTGTCACGGGCGACTTCCGGATCCTCAAAATTGACCTTTTCAACCTTGAGCAGGGCGAAATACCGCTCGCTCTCCTTGGGCGGCCGGATCTGGCCCGACACAATGTCGCCGGTACGCAGGTTGAATCGACGGATTTGCGAAGGGGAAATATAGATATCATCAGGGCCTGGCAGGTAGTTGGAGTCGGGCGCTCTCAAAAACCCGAAGCCGTCAGGGAGGGTTTCGAGGACGCCCTCGCCGAAAACCACCCCGTTCTTCTCCGTCTGGGCCTGCAGGATGGCGAAGATCAGTTCCTGCTTCCGGAGATTCGCCGCCCCTTCGATCTTGAGGTCGCGGGCGACATCATTCAGATCGGCAATGGTTTTCTGCTTCAACTCGGCCAGATGCATAACTTCTCCCTTGGTTTGTGCCATAGGTGTCCTCTCAAGCTCCCAGCAAAATGGTCAACTGTTCCCGTACATGATCACTCATGAATTGACGCGCGAGTGACAGAAAACAAGCATGAATTGGCGTTTGTGCAGTGTGCCTAGCTCGAGAGGACGTGGTGTGCAGATCGAACCTGCATCACAACTAGAAGATTCACTTGCCAGCAAAAGTTCATGCGAACCGACACGCCGCGCTTACCGATTATCATGAAGATTGTTTTGAGACGTGCCCCGGAAGTCTGTGTGGGAGAGTCCGTAGACCTGAAACGTTAGGTGGAAGGATACCTGCCACGCCGCCGCTTGTCAATACTGAAACTGTTTTCGTCGACCACCCGTTCGGAACCTTGCTAGGTCGACAGGGGCTCAGGCGGGCGACCGGACATCCGCCGGTTGCAGCAGGAATTGGCGGTGTGCTACATGAGCACCTCTCGGGGAACCCCATGGCACAGGATGACGAGCAGGAACAGCACGATCGGCTCTTTACGCTGGCGGAGGCTAATCGCCTGATCCCAAAGCTGCACTCACATCTCCATTCAGTCAAGCAAGCAAAAGCCACCCTCCTACGGACGAAAGAAGATATTCGAAAGGCCAGCGCCCAAGCGCAATATGGCGGTGGCAGCTCGGTTGGACCGCTATATATTACGAGCCTGCAGCAAGTCAGTTCCAATGTCCAAGCCATCCATGAGATGGGCGTGCTCGTGAAAGACCTCGACCTTGGGTTGTGCGATTTTCCCCATATGAGAGAAGGGCGTGTCGTGTTTCTCTGTTGGAAGCTTGGCGAACAAGAAGTCAAATGGTGGCATGAAACGACCACCGGCTATAAAGACCGTTCCCCGTTATAGATCATCGATCGGACCTATCGCATGAAATTCGTCATTCTTGGTTACGACGGGCCGGATGGCCAAACCAAGCGCCCCATCCATCGGCCAGCCCACCTCGCCAACCTGGAACCCTTAGATCGCCAAGGTCGCGTCATTTTAGCCGGCCCCCTGACGGATAAGACGGGCAGTCTCATCGTCATCGAGGCTGACTCGCTAGAAGAGGCACAGCGATTTGCCCAAACGGACCCCTATACAGTCAATGGGATATTCGAACGAGTAGAGGTCCATCCCTTCACACAGGTCCTCCCGAAGGGTTGATAGCCTCTTTATCTACCGTTTCGAGCCTCTCCTCCCCCGCCGTCCCCTCTTTTCGTTGCATTGCCGGACTCGACCTCGAGCGGTATATTCTTCCTATGCTTCGGCTCCGTTCTCTCTCTGCTTGGTTATCCTGCCTGATCATCTTGTGCCTGCCAGGCGTCGCAGCCAGCGCAGCCAAAAAGGTCGTGGTCGCGGAGGCACACTACCTCATGGCGGATGGGGACACGCTAGCCGGTGCCGAGGACAAGGTCATCCAGCGAGCCAAACGCCAGGCCGTCGAAGAGGCGGGCGTCTATCTGGAAGCCACCTTCCTCGATATCGAGAAGGAGTCGAGAGGACGTACCGTCCAAGCCAGTTCATTGGAAATCCGTACGATCGCGGCGGCGGTGACCGAAACTGAGATCTTGGAGTCCCGACGGACGTTCGAGAACGATCGGCCGGCCTTTTACGTCCGTATCCGCGCGACTATCGATATGAACAACCTGGCCGATGCAGTGAAACGGCTTCAAAGCGAGGCCAGGATGGCCGATCACTTTCGTCAGCTTCAGCAGGAAAACCAGCAGTTGAAGGCTCAGCTGAAGGATCTCCAGAAACAGCCGGTTGGGGTGAGGGTCTTGACCATCGATCCGCAAGCCCGGAACGAATCGGCCCATCGAGCGAGGGCGTTGATCACCACCGCCCTCCAAACTCAAAATCTGAGGGAGAAGATCCAGCTGACCACCGAAGCCGCCTCGCTCGATGAGCAGTACGGCGAGCCGTTGATCGTCCGCGGCCAAACGTATTTGCGTCTGGTCTCTCTCGCGTTCTCACAACAGGCCAAACGAGAGGACTACCGGGATCACCTGGAGAAAGCCCGTTCCGATTTCGACCGTGCGGTGCAAGTGGACGCCAAAAACCCCTGGGCATGGGTGGGCAAGGGCGACGTGCACACATGGATGAAACAGATGGATGACGCAGCCATGTCTTATGAGCGGGCACTGGAACTCGATCCTTTCTTCGATATTGCGCGCCAGCGCCTGATCGTCGCCTATACCACGCTGGCCAGACGACAGGCCGACGGAAAACATTGGCACCAGGCGTTGACGACGCTCCAAAAACTATTGGACGCCCAAACCCCCGAAAGCTGGATTCCTTATCAAAAAGAAGCCTACCTCCTCCGTAGCGAGGTGTTGCTCAAGCTTAACCGGCCGGACCAAGCGTTTGACGATCTATCGACCGTAATCCGCGTAGACCCGACCAATGCACAAGCATTGGAGACTCGAGCCAGAATCTATGTCAGCCGCCTGCAAGGTCGTTTGGCAAAGGACGACTTTGAGCGAGCTTGCGTGCTGGGCTCGATCCCCGCTTGCCGTGAGTTACCCTAGCCTTACAACCGGCCTACCGCCCCCTACAGAAGTTCGTTTGACTTCCCAAAATAGGGCCTCCTATAATGCCGAACTCCTTGTTTCCACATACGACTTGAGCGTTGCTCCTTGTCACCGACCGGTTAGGACAAAAGGCCTAAGTCGCCGGTGCCGCATAGCCCAAAATTTCCGGAGGTTGGGCCTTCTGTGATGTTGCAGATATTTGCGGATGGGCATAGATTGTTAACAGATCAATGACGTTGAAAAACCGTTGATCTCACGTCATCA
>CAZPYP010000100.1:0-8075 GCA_964590845.1 uncultured Nitrospira sp. | reverse complement strand
ACAACCATCTCGTTCGGCGCGGCGACATCGGCTTTCAGTTTCAGCAAACCCTGGCCGGATCGGAGAACCGGGGTGACATCGGCTTTATTGTGGAAGGCGAGTTGAATGCGGAGGAACGTCGAGACCTCACCGCGTTGTTCCGCTCCGTCGGGTCGGTCTTTGAACAGTTCTATCGCGGACAGACTGAGGAGGGCCTGGAGCAGTCCGTCGGACTCGCCGATGCATTCGGCGAGGGGGCGTCCCTTTCCTCACTCGCATTCGATCTCCACGTGCAGCGATCGGTGACGGTTGCGACTGCGGGACAGTCGGTCATCGACTCCGCTGCACCAAGCGGACTATTGGATACCCCGGGTGTGGCGCCTCAGGCGGGGACGGCGATCCCGTCTTCGTCTCTCGGTACCACGGCGCCCACCCAGCTTCTCACATCGGGCATCGGTGAGCAGTCGGTAGTCTTGGCCGAGCGGTTGTTGGATATTCTGGACGCCGCCCGGCTCCGTCGGCACCGGCTGCGCGATTTTCTCGCTCAGCTCCTTGAGCGGGCGGACCGTCGGGCGAAGGAACACACGGAGCCGGATGATGAACGCGCCGCCATCGCCGCGCAGGCTCGTGACCTGGTGTTGGAACGGATGAACGAGCCGGTGGCCCCCCCGCGCGCCGTCATCATGGCCTTCTCGTATAGTCATACCGTCGTCAATCATTCCCGGTACGCCGCCCAGGCCTAGCCCGGTCAATGCCAAGCGGAGGCCGACATCCGCCGACCTCCGGCTGTCTTCCTGTTCATCAATTGCTCCACAGCTTCTGATACCACTTCTTCTCTTCGCCCACCGGCAACGATGCAATGTTCATCTGTTTGCGGATGTCGCCGATGTTCCAGCCCGTCAAGTTCGCCAGCGTCTGTGCTTCTCGCTCATAGCGCTCGCGCAGTTGTTGACGATAGGCGGTAGCCGCCGGACACTCATCCGCACCGGTCCAGGGATGGCGGAGGATGTAGCGGGCTTGGAAGTTCGAGCGATCAGACGTTTCCTGGAACGTGAGATCCTCGGGGAAGTGCGCCGCGTCGTAGCGGACGTGCAGACGGGTCAGGAACACATTCTGGGCCTGTGAGGGGGCAATGAAGCCCTTACCGCGCGGCATCGGCACCGGATTGTCTTGCCAGAACACGCCCAGGCCGCGCAGTTCCTCGGCGGAGAGCGGATTAGCCGCGCAAGGATCACACCAGTTCATATCCCAGGCGTATTCCATGAACACGCCGCGCTCGCTCTCGCGCTTCACTTGTTGGGCGAACATGTCACGATAGAAATCGCCGAACTTGTCTTTGACATAAATCGGAATCTCCTGCGCTTCCGGCAAGCGGATGGTCCGGTAGTTCGTCGTCTCGACACGGCCCTGCTTCGTCAGAAAGTAAATGAAGAGTTCCTGCGGGCCGTCGGCATTCACCGTGCCGAGCCGGATCGGCAGCATGAACTTCGGCGACTCGAAGGCGATTTGAAGCGGCCGCAGATGGCTGAAGCCCAACTTGGCCTGCTCGCCCAGGTTCACCTTCGCGACGAAGAACTTCATGTTCTGTTTCAAATAGCTGTGCAGAACGGCCGATGCGCCCTGCGGAATCTTGTAGCCGTTCTCGGTCAGCCAGGTTTCAAGCCCGTTACTTTCCTTGGCCGAGAGAATCAGAATGTCGTACTCGCCGACTTGGTATTGCGCTTCAACCGTGACACCGAGTGCATTGGCCTTGCCGAGCGCAGCGGACGCCGGCGCCATGCTTTTGGCGGCGTCCATACTGCGCCGTTCCATCAGTTCGTACCGCATGCAGGGATTTTCATCGAAGTATTCGACCAGCCGCGGCGCCGAATAATCGGCCAGGTGTTTGAGCACCGCCGCCTCGCCGATGTGAATCTGCTCTTTCTCCAGCACCGTCGGGACCGGCACGACCATGGCGAACTCTTTGACGTCGCCTTTGAAGTCGTTCGCCATCGTGATGACGGTCTTGTTGTCGTGACGGGCAATGGCGACTTCCGACGCCTTGTTGAAGAGTTTCGTGTCGGCCTTGCCGACATAAAACCCGCAGAACGCTGAGGCCTCGGCATTCC
Organism: uncultured Nitrospira sp.; assembly: GCA_964590845.1. Taxonomy (GTDB): domain Bacteria; phylum Nitrospirota; class Nitrospiria; order Nitrospirales; family Nitrospiraceae; genus Nitrospira_C. Next base: position 5,988 of record CAZPYP010000100.1, on the reverse strand, counting down.
ATAGCAGCAGCCCGATCAGAAACGTGAACGTGGGAACGATGACGCGTCTCATGAGAATCTCCTTGGTTGAATGGTGAAGGCACGAGGCAAGAGGCACGGGACGAGCGCAGGCGAAGAACCGGTTGATGGTACAGCCCACTGATATCGTGAACCGGGAAACAAGCGGTCGATCAATGGGACGATCGGGGAGCAGAAGATGAGCCCCCACAGCGGACCATTCGGTTTGAAGAACCCGAATTGAACGTAGAGCGCTGCTAAGGCGACGAGCAGCGCATAGACAATGCGTCCCGTTCTGGAATCGGGTGTGGTCTTTGGGTCGGAGATCATGAAGAATGAGAAAATCAGCAACGCACCGCTTTCGATCTGGTGCAGCGGAATCGTCAGCGGATCGCCGAGCCAGAGGGCACGTGCTACCAACAGACCGACATAGAAGCCAAGAAACGCGAGCGTCACATCAGCCCGCGCGGCCCTCGTGACGACGAGTGACCCAAGACAGGCGACCAGAAATCCGAACCAGGCGACTTGTCCCCATTGGCCCGGCGAAATCCAGCCGAGATCGGAAGCGATCATGACGACCAGCGCCAGATTGGTCGGGTTGAAGACATGTTTGTCCTTCCAGCGAAAGAGAAACTTGCTGGCAATCGCAACGAACGCCGCCAAGGCAGCCACCGCAAGGTCGTTCGTTCGGAGCAGCAGGCAGAGGGAAAGAGACGAGATCAGTGCACTCTTGGGATCAAAGGAGGGGAGTTGGAAATAGCGTGTGCCGGCATATTGTGTCAGTTGGGCAGCGCCGAGTATCACGCCGATCTGCAAGAGGGAGACGTCGAAATGTAGGAAGAGGAGGCCGTAGAGAATGAGGGTGGAGAGACTCGCGATCTGGTACAAGCGCGGATCGTGCCAGAAAGATGACTTATCTGATCGGTTCTTTTCTTTGTCCTGCCCCATGGATTCTTACCTCCTGTAGGAGGATATGGAGCGAGGGGCTATTTCCTTTCAGGTTGATTCTTGCAGGGTTACGCGGGGCCTGTCGCGGTGAACAGCCCCACCGTGCTCACTCGACACATTACAAGTGGTCCCTTTCGTCGCGCACGGTGAACGCACCGTTGATCTTTCAGCCACCCTCCCGACGTTGACAAGGTAAGAAGCGAGCGCGAGAATTACACGCTGTTATGGCGTGTGACTGCTTTGCAGAAGAGAGGATGCTTCAAGTGAGTAGCTTATTTGCTTTTAACTTTCGTCTTGGGCCATGGGAGGGCTGTCTTAACCTAAATTTTGACCAGGTAGAGTTAGCCCCAGGATTTGCGGCGGTATGCACACGTGACCAACTTGGACTCTTATGGCGCGGAGATCCGAAACAGAATGAAAACGCTCGAGCTACAGCTTCCAGCCTGGCTAGAGCGCTAATTCACGCCCACGCATTCGTTTCATTCCCCGCCGGCATTGTGCTCGAAGTAGAACCCGTGACCTGGTTAGAAGTTCGAGAATGCTCAACAACGAAAGTCGTTAGTGGTTACATGCATCAAACGCTCGCTGCTGTGCCGCTGGACTCTAATCATCCTGATAAAGCTCGTTTGCTTAAGGCTGCTGAGTTGACACGATCAGTGTTAGATCATCCTGCGTTAAGCTTTGCTATAGGAGACTTCTACGCGGCTCGACGTGAAATTGGGCCTTATTCTAGCTTTTATGCATTCCGTGTGCTTGAGGATGTTGGATTCCACTTTGGGACAACCAAGGAAGGTAGGCCGGACTGGGATAAGATGAACGCTGTTCTAGGAACCACTAAAGATGACTGGAGAGAACTTACGGACGCAGGAACATGGGCCCGCCACCTCAGTAAGGAGAATACACAAAAAATAAAGGCAATTGATCTGGGGAAGATGCTGTCTCTTGCACACAAGGCATTGAGGCTGGTTCTAAAGGCACAGATACACCCAGTAGTGTGCGGGGGAGGAGCAACGAGGGCATGCTGAATTTCTGCTCTGGACTGGTCACGGATCTCAATTTCTGGGCGTCTCAGTGCGGATTATAAGACTCGGCGGACTGCTGATCCTTTGTTCGGTCTGGGGGCCTCCTCTCGTCGGTGCCCAAGTACCGGCAGACATTGTCCCTCTGCAGTCTGAGAAAGAGCAAGGCCTCGCCGTGATGTCGTTGGCTGAGTCCGGCGATGCCAACGCGCAGTGGATGCTGGGGCAGGCGATGCTCTCACCGCCAGCCACCGATCCGGCGGCGGCGCTGGTCTGGCTCCGCAGGGCCGCGGATCAAGGGCATCCTTTGGCGCAACGTGATCTCGGACTGCTGTACGAGGCAGGTTTGGGTGTGGAACGGGACCTACAGGAGGCCTATTTCTGGTACAGCCTGGCGGCCATCCATGACAGCGGGCGTGCCGGGGCTCGCCGCGACGAACTGGCAAGCGGATTGACGCCGGAGCAGCTGAACGAGGCGCATGAACGGGTGCGGTCCTGGGGGCCTCGAAAAGAGCCGACCATGGCGCGGTAGGCTCTTTCATATGCGTCAAGTTTTGGAGGAAGGGTGATGGAAGATCCGGCCTCGGTCGTCGTGTTCTTCATCGCCTCCATGCATGGTTGGGAGCTGGAAGCGGCTGCCGAACAGCGTCGTGCTAAAGCTGCGGGAGAGGGGAGCGGCGCTGGATATGCCATGGAGAAACTGGAAACCGTGTTTCGTCAGCATTGTACGTCTCGCGCCTGTGAACGGCCGCAGGGGAGGTTGGCGGCTCCACATTTTCAGAAACCGCCAGAGTATGATCCAGCGAGTGAGCGGGTAGTTGGCATACCCTCGAATGACGAGCGCACCGCGATCGTGGAGACGGATCGGACCGCCGTCCTCGGCAGTGGCCGCTATCGGTACACCCTGCACAAGGTGGATGGTCGTTGGCTGATCGACAGCGTGAAAGTTCTACTCGATGAGCAATGGGTGTTGCATACGCTCTGATAGCCCCCCCGCACCTGAGTCGAAAACAGTTCCAGAATCCCTTCTCGCCGCATACAATCCCTCTCATGGGCCACACACGCCAAGACGTTATGAATGCCGTCTTGAATCTCTTTCCGAGCCGATCGGCCAAAGCCGTGTTGGATATCCTCGACCTTTACGGGGTGGAGTCGTACGAGTCGGAGCGGGAGCGGGTGCAGATGGCGATCCTGCATCTGAGCCAAGGTAGTGAGGACAAGCTGCTGCAGTTTGTGGAGACGGCGAAACAAGACTATCGCGACGTGCTCTATTGGGCGGAGTATCCCCAGTCGTCTCCGCAGGATGCGCCGGTCCTCGAGGTCTTACGCGAGACGTGGGCGTGGATCCTAAACGATCCTACGCAGGTCCTGATGGTGAATGCATTCGGAAATGTCTTGGTGACGTGCCATGACGGCACACTGTGGCGAGTGATCCCGGAAGAGCTCACGGCGCGAAAGATTCGGGATGACCGAAACTACGTGGCAACGTTCGAGGATGCCGAGTTTCGTGAAGATTGGCAGTTTGAAGGGGTGACGGCGGCGGCTCGGGAGGCCTTGGGCCCGTTGAGTGAAGGGCAATGCTACGCGTTCAAGACCTGGCCGATTATGGGTGGGCCGTTCGTGCCGGACAACATGTACATCGCCACGATGACCGAGTGGTTGGGTGTCAGCGGCGAGGTCGGTCGACAGATCAAGGACCTGCCCAACGGCGCGAAAATTACGTTGGACATCATCGACGAACGTCACGTTCGTGTGGTTCCCGCCGAAGAGATCCACCAGAGTCTCCCGGCGTTCGATTCCGTCGAAGCCGGCGTGCGAGAGGTCATCGCGCTTCTCGCACGCGAACAATATGAGGAGTTGGAACGATACACCCACGGATCGAGGATGTCTGCTGCGGACCTCGCCCGTGCGGTTCAGGAGTACGGGAAGACAATAGTGCCCTCCCCTGAACCGATCGAAGATCTGCTCGACATCGTAGAAGTGAGGGGAGCTGCGTCTCCGACCTGGTCGGTTGTCGTCCCGCTCTATACACGCGAAGAGGGACGCTCAGATCTCACGGCCGAATTCACCGTCGTCGAATCGGGCGAGGGTAAGGTGAGAATCGCCATTGATAACGTCCACGTGCGGTAGCGGGTGAGCGTCATGCCTGAACGGTATACCGATCGCATCAAGGCGTACTGCGAGACGCAAGGAGTCGAAATCCCATCCGGGTTTTTCCGTCATCCGGCCAGCCGCTACGCAGCGATCGACGTGGGAAGCCACCCGCCCCGGTTGGTCGCGAAGACGTGGTTCAACCAAGAGGACATGATCTACTACCTGGAAAATCTCGCGGTTGGCAAAGTTCTGAGGCTTTTCGACTTCAAGGACGGCCAGGAACTGCAGTTTCGAGACGGACGATTGCTGAAAGTTTCAGAACCCGCGTAGCACATCGTCGCCATCAGAATTCTGGACGTGGCCCAGATCGAATCGAGCAACGTCACTCCGTGATTGACGTCACGCCGGTGTTGAGTCCACAGGATCAGGAGAGGAGCCTTCCCCAGCCACACGCAGCGTCAGCGAGTTCGTCCCGCCAGACTTCCCGGCTCGGACGCCCGACACCATCACGAGCCGGTCGCCAGTCTTCACCCAGCCCTGGCCGTAGAGCCGGCGTTCCGCCTCTTCCAGATGGAAATCGGGCCGGTCGTCGTAAGGCATGGTCTGGGGGATCACGCCCCAATACAGAGCCATCTGACGGCGAATGGACTCCGACGGCGTGAAGGCGACGATCGGCGCATTGGGGCGTCGCTTGGAAATCAAGCGGGCCGTCCGTCCCGATTCCGTGAAGGCGACGATGGCGCCAGCGTCGGTGACCTTGGCCGCCGAGGCAGCGACAGTACAGACGGCCTCCGCGATCGAGAGCCGTCCGATGGCCGAGTCCCCAGTCCGTCCAAGCCCATCGCCTTCTTCCGCCGCCCGGACGATCCGATTCATGACCTGCAGGGTTTCGACCGGGTGCTCGCCGACAGCCGTTTCAGCCGAGAGCATCACCGCATCCGTGCCGTCGAAGACGGCGTTGGCGACGTCCGAAGCCTCCGCTCTGGTGGGGCGAAGGTTCTGCGTCATCGACTCCAACATTTGGGTGGCGGTGATAACGAGTCGACGGCGTTCGTTCGCGGCGGCGATGATCCGCTTCTGCAGGAGCGGCACCGTCTCCGGTCCGAGCTCCACGCCCAGATCGCCGCGAGCGATCATGACGCCGTCCGCTTCGCCGAGGATCGCGTCGAGGTTGGTGATCGCCTCCTGCCGTTCGATCTTGGCGATCAAGGGAGGAGGGGCGCCCCACTGTGCCGCGAACGTTCGAGCTGTCACCAGATCTTCAGGGCCTCTGACGAAGGAAAGGGCGACATAGTCCACCCCCTGTTCGACGCCGAATTGCAGATCTTCGCGATCTTTGTCCGTCAGGGTCGGGGAGCTGACCATGGTGCCGGGAAGGTTGATGCCTTTGTGGGAGGCGATGGCGCCGCCGATGAGCACGGTGCATTCGACCGCGCCTCCGCTGATGCGGTCGGCTCGCAACTCCACCAAACCGTCGTTGATCAAGATTCGCGCGCCTGGCCGTACGTCGCGCGCGAGGTAGGGATACGTGACCGGGATGTCGATCGAGGCGGGCTTGGCCGAGGACCGTGCGCCAAGTTGTCCGCCCGAGCGAGCCAGCGTCGTGGTCAGACGGAGGGACTGTCCCGGGCGAACCTCGATCGGACCATCAGTCAGCTGGCCGACACGTATCCGCGGCCCCTGCAGATCCTGGATGATAGCGACCGCCGCGCCATGCCGCTCGGCAGATTGCCGGATGGCGAGAATCGCGGCGGCGTGTTCTTCATGAGTGCCGTGGGAAAAGTTGAGTCGAGCGGCGTTCATGCCCTGTTCGATCAGGCGGTCGAGGACGGCCGGTGCCGCGCTGGCCGGTCCGATCGTGCCGATGATTTTCGCTTTGCGCATGGCTCGTGTGCTAGAAGGTGGTACCGGTGAGGCAGCCTAGCACTTG
>CAZPYP010000099.1:6272-8086 GCA_964590845.1 uncultured Nitrospira sp. | reverse complement strand
TCGCCTCGATCCTGCCGGGCGAGTTTTTCGTCAGCAGGGAGCCGATGATCGTGTATACGGTCCTGGGGTCCTGTATCTCCGCCTGCATCCGTGACCCGATTACTGGTATCGGCGGCATGAACCATTTCATGCTGCCGGAGCCGAAAGAAGGGGGACATGATTCGTGGGGGGAATCAACCCGCTACGGCTCCTTTGCCATGGAATCGCTGATCAACGAGATTTTGAAGCGGGGCGGCATCAAGAGCCGACTGGAAGTGAAACTCTTCGGGGCCGGGAAAATCTATGAGGGGAAGATCGACGTCGGCGCGCGCAACGCGCAATGGGTGCTGAAATTCCTCAAGACGGAAGGGCTGATACCGTGCAAAACGGACCTCGGGGACGTTTTCCCGCGGAAAGTCTACTACTTCACCGAATCGGGGCGTGTGCTGATGAAAAAGATCGAGCGGGTCAAGAATAACACCATCGTAGACCGCGAGACGGAGTACGCCGCCAAGATCACGCAGGTGAAGCAGGAGCCGGTGGAGGACGTGACGCTGTTCTAAATGGAAGCCATCAGCTCTCAGCGTTCAGTGTAGAAGCTGACCGCTGAAAGCCGATTGCTGGAAGCTCCGGGAGAGAGGGTCTTATGTCGAAGATACGCGTATTGAACGTGGACGATTCGGCGTTGATGCGGCAGGTGCTCGCTGCGCTCTTGTCGAAAGATCCGGACATCGAAGTCATCGGCGCGGCGCCGGATCCCTACATCGCGAGGGAGAAGATCAAGGCGCTCAACCCCGACGTGATTACGCTGGACGTCGAGATGCCGAAGATGGACGGCTTGACGTTTCTCGAGAAACTGATGAAGGGGCATCCGATGCCGGTCGTGATGGTCAGCTCCCTGACGGAAGCCGGTTGTCAAACGACGTTGCGCGCGTTGGAACTCGGCGCGGTGGACTTCATCACGAAGCCGAAAATCGATCTTCGGGAAGGTATGGAAGACGTGGCGCAGGACCTGATTGCCAAAATCAAGACTGCGGCCAGGGCGACCGTTCGCCCGCGGCAGGCGGCGCCGTCTGGCGAGGCGGCTGCGCCGAAAATGCTCGGTTCGTCGATGATCAAAACCACCGACACGATCATTGCGATCGGCTCGTCGACCGGCGGCACGGAGGCAGTGAAGGATGTGCTGGAGGTGTTGCCCCCGAATACGCCGCCGATCCTCATCACGCAGCACATGCCGGAGCGGTTTACGAAGACTTGGGCGGATCGGTTGAACAGCCTGTCGAGAATCTCGGTGAAGGAAGCGCAGGATGGAGACAGCGTGCTGCCGGGCCATGCCTTGGTCGCGCCGGGCGGGTACCACATGACGCTCGTGCGCAGCGGCGCGCGTTATTCGGTCAGCATCAATCAAGATCCGCCGATCAATCGTCACCGGCCCTCGGTGGACGTGATGTTCGATTCGGTTGCGCGGGTTGCCGGCGCGAACGCGGTCGGCGTCATTCTCACCGGGATGGGCAACGACGGCGCCAAAGGCATGCTGGGCATGCACCAGGCGGGGGCCTACACGATCGCGCAGGACGAAGCGAGCTGCGTGGTCTTCGGGATGCCGAAGGAGGCGATCAAGGCTGGCGGCGTCGACAAGGTCCTGCCGCTGCCCGACATCGCGGCCGCCATGTTGGCGCGCGTGAGCGGCTAGAGGAGACGAGAAGCGTGAACCGTGACGCGTGACGCGCCAGAATCCGAAACGAGGTACGCTTCACGAGCGACGAGCGACGAATTCCGATGGCCAAACACAAACACGAAGAACATGAGAATCACGAGCGCTGGCTGGTGTCCTA
>CAZPYP010000099.1:3312-6172 GCA_964590845.1 uncultured Nitrospira sp. | reverse complement strand
CAGCCCAGTCCGACATTCCCCCGGACTTGGCACCCCCGCCCGGCATACCGGGGGCTGCGGCTCCGGCCGACGTCGGCCGGTAGGCGGGCCTTCCGATCAAAGGACGATATGGCTGATCTTGTGACCGTCATCGAACAGCTTGCCGGGCAAGCCGACCGCATCGCGCGGGACGCGTCCACGGCTACCGGCCCTGGCCTCGGCCTTCCCGCTGCCGCCGCGATCGCGGGTGAGGTCTGCGCCTTGGCGCAACAATCCGCCAACGTGGTGCGGTCGATTACCCATTCGCTCCGACTCCTGCACGGAGGCCGATTCACGTTCCGGACGCTCGAAGAAGCCCGGATGTTGGCGTCGGTGGTCGCGGGTATGTATCCCGATCCAAAACGGGTGGAAATCGGCATCAGCGAACTGCTGCTGAACGCCGTGGAGCACGGCAACCTCGGCATCACCTATGACGAAAAGACGCGGCTACTTGCCTCGGGAGAGCTGGAGCAGGAAGCGGCCCGGCGTATGACGCTCCCCGAATACGCCTCGCGGCTGGCGATCTTGGAAGTCGAGCGGACGCCCACCGAGATTCGACTGCTCGTGAAAGACCAGGGGCAGGGATTCGATTGGCGGCCGTTCCTCGAGTTCAGCGGAGATCGCATGCAGGATTCCCACGGGCGCGGCATCGCGACCGCGCGCTTGATGTGTTTTACCAGCCTGGAATATCGCGGCAACGGTAACGAGGTCCTTGCGGTGTCCGACCTTTCCATGGCCGTTCGTTCCGACGTTCGCCGGCCAGTTTCCCGTTAAAGAAGCGGCAGGAACAGACCGATACGAGACCAGATGGGGCAAGATACCCCGCGGGGGACCGGGTCCGTCATCCGGAGGAGAAGGACTGCATGCTCTCGAAAGATCCGATCGGCATCTCGATGCAGGCGGAAGGAACAGGGGCGCCCGGTTGTGTCCGGTTGTCGGTACAGGGTGGGTTTCGCCACGCGGATCGCGGCGCGTTCATCGCCGCCGTCGACCGGGCCGTCCGACCGGGCTGTACGAAAGTGCTCCTCGACCTTCGAGATGTCCATTTCGTGGACAGTGTGGCGCTCGGTATCTTGGCCATGACCTATCATCAGCTCAAGCGCAGGAAGGTGGAGTTCGGACTTTTGACACCGTCGGAGTCGGTGTTGCGGCTGCTGACGATCTCCGGGATCCCCAACATCATGCCGATTTATCGGACGGAAACGGACGCGTTTTCGCCGGACGCCGCATCGCCCGCATAACCTCAATCATGAAAGGATCGGATATGAAGATTACGCAGCGCGACTACAAGCAAGCCAAGGTGTTGGATCTCGTCGGCGACCTGACCTACGACAACCGTGGCGCCTTCAAAGATGCGGTGGAACGGGTGAAGGCGACGTCATGCCGCCACCTCATCATCAACATGGAACAGGTGCAGTTTCTGGACAGCTCGGGACTCGGTTTGATGGCCTTGCTGTCCCAGAACCTCAAGTTGAACCACATCCGCCTCAGCGTGGTGAATCCACAAAGTTACGTGCGCGAGATCATGAACCTTGCCAACATCCAAAAACTGGTGCCTGTGTACAACTCGGAAGCGGATGCCGTATCGGACAAGGGCAGCCTGGCGGCCTGATCGCGTTGGCGAGCGATGGGGACGAAAACACAGCTGCCGGTCGAACGAACAGCCTCTGCCGGACGGCCGGATGGCGGCGCGGTCATTCTCTTGATCGACGACGAGCCGGTTGCCCGTCTCAGCCTCGCCGGGCGGCTGAAGAAAATGGGGTATCGTGTACTGGAAGCCGCCGACGGGGCGGCCGGCCTGGCTGCGATCGACCGCGAACGGCCCGATCTGGTCATCGTCGACTGGATGATGCCGGAACTGGACGGGCCCAGTCTCTGCGAACGGGTGCGGGCCGATCCGGCGTTGGCGACGAACCAGATCATCATGATGACCTCCCACGATCAACCGGAGCAGATCGCGGAAGGTCTGGCCCGCGGGGCCGACGATTTCCTGAGCAAGGCGGCCAGCAAACAAGAGATCCTTGCCAGGGTTCAGGCGGGCTTGCGAACCCACGCGCTGGTCAAACAACTCGAACATACCCGCGACGACTTACGCGCCAAGCAGGAAGTCCTCGAAGAGGACTTGTCTTCCTCCGCGCGATTCGTCCGGTCGCTGTTGCCGGAACCGGGCGAGCCGGTGCCCGGCATGCGGATGGCCTGGGCCTACCTGCCGTCGCTGACGTTGGGAGGCGATCTGTTCGGCGTCGCCAAATGGGGGCAGAACGCGCTCGGTCTGTTCATGCTCGACGCGTCCGGACACGGCGTCTCGGCGGCCCTTCGAGCCGCGGCGATGGTGACGTTCCTGCATCCGGACAACCTCGTGCGTGTCGTGGGGTCCTACGATCCCGCGGCGATCGTGACGGAAGCCAATCGACGGTTTCCGATGACGGCGGAAGGCGAATATTTCACGTTGTGGGTGGGCGTGTTGGACCTGCCGACCTGGACATTGCGCTCCGTGTCGGCCGGCCATGGGGGAGCCGTGTTGTGCCGAGCCGGGCAGCCCTCACTGTGGCTGAGCCAAACGAACCTGCCGCTCGGATTCGATCCCGAGGCGAGTTATGCCGCGGTGATGCATCAGGTGGGGCCGAAGGACCGGTTGTACCTGATGAGCGACGGGCTCTATGAAACCATGTCTCCGGCAAGAGAGCTCTGGGGGCGAGAGCGGTTGCAGCAGGTGCTCGAGCAAGGGGCCGACGCCTCCCTCGATACGGTGATCACACGATCTCTGCACACCTCGCGCGCTTGGCAGGGCATGGACCATTTCAGCGACGACGCTGCGTTGGTGGCGCTGGAAAGAACGCGT
>CAZPYP010000099.1:0-3212 GCA_964590845.1 uncultured Nitrospira sp. | reverse complement strand
GGGCATGGACCATTTCAGCGACGACGCTGCGTTGGTGGCGCTGGAAAGAACGCGTGAAGCCTGAAAGTGCCCGACTCCGGAACGAGATACGTTTCACGTTCAACGGTAGTTTGGCCGAAAGCGGACGATGATGGACGGGCAGGATATCTTCGACCTCGATGAAGCGTTGGCGCGGATCGACGGCGATCGCGAACTGTTTGCCACACTCGTCGAGCTGTTTCTGGAGGAGAGTCCCAAGGAGTTTGCGGCGGCACTCGCCGCGCTGACCCGTCAGGATGCGCCGGGGCTTGCCGCTGCGGCGCATAAGCTGAAGGGATCGGTCATGCAGTTTTGCGCGCACCGGTTGCTCGAGCAGGTCAAACGGCTGGAAGAACTGGGCCGGAAGGGAGACATCGCGGCGGCCGGACCGGTCTGCACACTCGTCGAAACGGGGCTGGCCGAACTCCACAAGGCACTACGGGCGGCGATCGGGCCCGTGTCGGAATCCTGAGGCTCCTTGCTCTACGCGGCCCGGCCCAGTTCCTCTCGCCATGTCGTCACGCGATCGGTTAGGCCGCAGGCCGACAGGTACCCCTCGTCGAGTGCCGTCCGACTTTCCTGAATGAGTCCCGCATCCGCCTCCTCGTCGATGCTGTTGGCCGCGTACACCGCCGTGAGGACGGAGCAACCTGGCTTTGCCCTCGAGACGGGATCGTGATGGTAGGTCACGGCCTCGACCACCCCGTCGCTGAGGCCCCAGAGTCCAAGCAGATATCCGGCCACCTCTCCATGCGTGGCGCCGAAGAGGCGCCGTTCGACCGTGCAGGGAGGAAGCCGCTCGGCGCGGCTGATCTTGAGCGCCTCGCCGTAGACGTCCGGGAAGTTGGTGGCCAACACCAAGGCGCCGATGTCATGCACGAGCCCCGCGATAAAGGCTCCTTCGACCCCTAACGAGCCGAGCCCTTCCGCCTTCGCGATCGTCTTCGCCTTCGTGCCGGTCGCAAGCCCATGCCGCCAGAGCGCGTCGATCGAAACGGGAAGCTGATCCGGTTGAGAGAATTGCGAGAAGACCTGGAGACTGAGGACCAAGGACTTGACGCTGTCGATGCCGAGCAGCGTGATGGCGTGGGCGGGGCTTGAGATGGTTCGTCTCAAGGAGAAATAGGCGGAGTTCACGACCTGGAGAATCTTCGTGACCATCGCCATGTCTTTCGAGATGATCGCCGCGGCCGCTTCCGCCGACGCGTGCGGCGACTGGAGCGCCGACACGAGTTCTTGGTAGATGCCGGGCAGACTGGGAATGGTTCGAATTTCCGCGATGAGTCGACGAAGAGGCTCGTGCGTCACCTGCTCGTGCAGCGAGCCGGTGCGGGAAAGCGCAGCTTTGAGCGCCGCTGGATCGATCGGTTTCGGAAGGAACTGATGCGCGACTTCCAGCGCCCGCATGATCACCGTGCGGTGGGCCGCAGCGGAGGTGGCGAGTCGGATCGCGTGGGGGGAGGCGGTTCGAATCTCGCTCAGCAACTGCAGGCCGCCGGCGCCGCCCAGATGGGTATTGACCAGCACGACGTCGAACGACGAATGGGCGAGCAGGGCTAGCGCCTCTTCCGGCGAGGCCGCTCCCTCGAGCTTCCACTGCCCGGACAGATCCGACAGCGACTCCCGCAGTCGGGCAAGGGTTACCGGATCGTCGTCTACGATAAGTAGGGTCTTCATGGCCGGGTCTTCTGCTCTATCGGCGGGTTGAAAGGCGGCTTGAGTTTCGGCCGTATGGCTCAAGTTGTCGGAGCCCTAGCCGATAGAGACGAACAGAGGGCTGGGGCCGTCGCCCCGGTCCGAGAGAGAGGACCTCGCAGGCTATGGCCGAGATGTCGCCAAACGGTTCGCAGGGGGGCAGGCGGATTCTGGTCGTCGATGACGACGCCACGATCCGGCTGTTATGCAGGCGGCTACTTGAAGGCGCGGGATATCGCGTCCTGGAGGCAGAGGGTAGTTCCGAGGCCATGGCGCTATTGGCGACAGGCCAGGAAGTGGATCTGATCCTGGCGGATCTGTTTTTGCCTCCGCCGGATTTTCAGCTGGCGTCCAGCAAAAGCCAGTATCAGCGGGTCAACGGGCACGAGATGGTGCCGCAGCTGCTGGCAATGAAGAAAACGCTTCGCGTCCTCTACATGTCGAGCCACCCGCGCGAGAATCTCATTGCGCAGCAGATTGTCCTCGGCCCGGCCCCGTTTCTGCAAAAGCCGCTCAGCAAGGATGCGCTGCTGTCACAGGTGGAAGCGGCGCTCCAAGCGCCACCCCTCCAATACCACGACACGTCCGCCGGGACGAAGAAGGACGTGCGGTGGGTCGATTGATGGCCCCCGATCAACTCTTAGGGTAGACCGGGCTCCCGGCCACTCAGTTGAGTTCCTCCCACCCGCTCAGACGGCTTCCAAATACCAGGGTACGGCCGCTGGTCGTGACGACAATGATCCCGTTCCAGTTGTCCACCTGTATGATGCGCTCATGCACATGCAACGCTCGCGAGGAGAATTCCCCCAGTAGAGGCGCAAACCCGATCATCCGTTCGTTAGTAACGACCACGGCGCCGTAGTCGTTGCTGTGCAGCCGATCGATGCGCTCCCTTGTGCCGAGGGCTTCCCTGAGCCACAACCCATTCACTCCACGAAATCCGTACAAGTGTCGATCCGTTCTGACCACGCTGAACGCCGGCAGCACTTCGCGCTCGATCACGCGCTCATGGAGATCGCGCTCGATTTCGCTCCATCCCAAGGTTCGGCTCGAGAATCCCAAGAGGCGCCGAGATGTCACCACGATCCCATTGATGCCCTTCGCTTCCGATCGCTGAACGAGTTCCTGCACGTCGAGAGCAATTTCTCTTCTGCCGACCAACGGAGCCGTTGCCACTGCCTGGCCCGACTCGATCACGATCTGCACCTCATTTATCCACTCGGCAGCGGCACCGGGGAAAGGCTCGACAAAACAAGTTAAGACGATCAATAGAAGAGACGCCGGCGGGGTACGGTTCTTCTGCCGCATCGTCGGTTCGGTCGCACGCATGGAGATATTCTACCGAACCTGGGCGGCGTTGTGGGACGGCGCGAGGAGACCGTGTGGATCTGGTTATGAAGGCTGTTCCGTCAGTCTGAGGGTGTAGAGGTAGTGGTAGAGCCCGCGGCGCTCCATGAGTTCCGCGTGGGTGCCGCTTTCGGCGAGGCGACCCTGGTTGA
>CAZPYP010000098.1:5565-8103 GCA_964590845.1 uncultured Nitrospira sp. | reverse complement strand
CGAGGAGTCGGTCGAGAGGGATGAGTGATTCGATCACGCGGACATTTTAACATGAGACGATGAAGCCGGCGTCTCGGTTCGCACGAGGCACGATGGAAAATGCCGCGCAATCTGCCGCGCTCTATTGACTTGCCGAGACAGCAAGTCTATAAAACAAGCAATTCTACCGGGGGCTCGTCATTGGAAGCACTCGCCGACACCATCGTCGGTCTTGAACAGCCGGTCTCCATCATTCGTCGTCGGCTGCATCAGATTGAATCTCTACTCCGTCCTCTCAAGGGCGCTGCTTCGATTGTCGCCCATTCAATCCACACGTTCTCCGTCGCCACGTCTCATCCACAGCATATGGTCCGGTGGATCCGGACTGGTGACCGCCATTGCAACCGGAGGCTCGGTGCAAGTTCACGGTCTCACACGGGATGCGAGGTCTGAGCAGCAATTCTCACGATGGTCGTAGTGTTCGCAGGTTCAGGAAGTGATGAAATCTGATTTCGACGAAGGGAGGTGAGAGTCTTGGCGACGAAGAAAGCAGCAAAGAAGAAGAAGAAGTAAGACCCGCCTCGATTCTAGCGTCGGGAGCGAGGCCACTCGTTCCCGACGTTAAACATCCGTGATGCTCCCTCCTCCCTCCAATCATTCCCAGACAGAGCGGTAATCTCCGGTGGTCGCCCGCTGGAAAAACGACGCGGTATATCAGGTTATCGGGAGTTTAGGATGCGGCTTGGAGCGCGATCGAGGAAGTCAGCCGGGAAGCCGGCGCGGAGCTGTGCGTCTCAGTCGTGCCGTGATCGGCATTCAAGAGCACCCAGCAATCGGGACGGTCGAGGATCTGCTTGACCAGTTTCGTGTGCAAGGCATGCCCGGAACGATCCGCGATCAGATGCCCGATGAAGGGCAGACCGAGCAAGGAGAAGTCTCCGATCAGGTCCAATACCTTGTGGCGGACGAACTCGTTGGCGAATCGGAGGCCGGATTCATTAAGGACGCCGTCCTGCGACAGCACGACGGTATTGTCGAGGTTTCCGCCGCGGCCAAGCCCGCGGGCCCAGAGTGCCTCCACTTCCTGCAAGAACCCGAACGTCCTGGCTTCGGCGATATCCGCTTCGAACGCGTGGGCGGAATGTTCGTAGCGGTAGGTCTGGGTCTGGATCAACGGATGATCGTAGTGAATCGTGTATGTGATCATGGGGGTCGAGGACGGCTCGATGCGAATGCGGCGGGATCCGTCGACCACCTCGAGGGGGCGCGTCATCTTGAGATACGCCTGCCGCTTGTTCTGCGAGACCAGTCCCGCGGATCGAATCAAGCGGACGAAGGGAGCCGAACTGCCATCCATGACCGGAGCTTCACCGGCATCCACATCCACGTACACGTTGTCGACATTCAGCCCGGCCAACGCGGCCAACACATGTTCGATGGTCTTGACCTGGAAGCCATTGCCGCTGATCGCCGTGCAGAGTTCGGTTGGAACCAGGTGTTTGACCGAAGCGGTCAGAGAGGCACCCGCATGACCGTTACGGTTGACGAAGACCACCCCGGTATCGGGAGGAGCCGGGCGAAGTGTCAAGCTCACCGGTTGTCCTGAGTGGAGTCCGACACCTGTGCAACTGACAGAATGGGCTATGGTTTGCTGCAGTCTCACGAGTATGCTCCAAAATCCACTGCGCTTTACAGCAACTCATATGCCAGTGAAGATCAGGCGGGAAATCATCTCTATGTGGCTGAATGTATGAGATTATTTCGATCAGTGGCGAATAGTAGATCTGTGGCAAAAAAATAACACATGTGGCTTTTGCAAGATGACCCTAATGGACTTGAGAGTGCTCGGAGTAGAGAGAGCTGACGGACTCCTTTTATTAAGGCCGGTCAACGAACGACGAGAACCGAGCAACGTGCTTGCTGCACGACCCTGGTGGATACGCTGCCAAGGAGGAAACGCGCGACGGCTCCCAATCCCTTCGCCCCCATCACGATCAGTTGGGATCGATGCTTCGAGGCGACGTTCATGACTTCCTCCGCCGGTTTGCCGAGCCGACACAGTCCTTCCGCTTTATAGCCCGCTTGTTCCAGTTTCTCGACGTACCGGTCCACTAATCGGGCACCCGCTTCTCGGAGCTCCGGATACTTGAGAAAGGGCATGACGTGGACGACCGTGACGTGGATCGGTCTCTGTTGTTCAGACGATGCGGGCCGAAACTTCTTGAGAAGAAAATTCAGCGCCTTTTGCGAGGACACCGAGCCGTCCACCGCGAGCGTGATTCGCGCGAGCGGCTCCGCCTCCGTCTTCGTGACGAGCACCGGGCAACCGGCATGATGCACGACGTTGGTCGAGACGCTGCCGAGCATGAACCGGTCCAACGCATCGCGACCTTGGCTGCCCACCACCAGCAGGCCGTTCTTCTTCGGGGCGCGATCCAAAATCGTGGACGCGGCGGTTCCTTGCTCCTTTCGCACGCTGCCGGCGAGGTGGAGCGCGCGCAGCTGCGCCTTGGCTTGGGCCAGTGCGGCCGACGCCCGTTCTTCCATCCGCCGTAGTTC
>CAZPYP010000098.1:0-5465 GCA_964590845.1 uncultured Nitrospira sp. | reverse complement strand
ACTGCGCGGCGCAGTAGCCCAGGTCCCGCGTATACTCGATATCGTAGGGAATCGGGTCGGCGCAGCGCAACTCATATCCCACGTTCTTGGACACGATCGTCGCCGAGAGGCCCAGCGGCTTCATCGCTTTCGCCAGCTCTCGTCGCAAGACGTCGCCGATGTCGACTTCCGACAATCGCAGGTGTCCGTGTTCATCCCGCTCGATCTGCTCTAGCCCGCCCAAATCTTGAGGATCCACGATTTCGATCAGCCCCTCGGCCAGTACGATGACACCGTCCATGCGACCGGTGTCGAGCCGCTTGATCATCGTGCCCAACACAAGATCGACAAGGTGTGAAAGCCTGACGGGCCGTTCTTTGAATTCCTCCGGAATAACCGTCGACGTTGCGCCCACTGCCTTGCCGATGCCCAGGGCCAGATGCCCGGCTTTCCGTCCCATCGTCACCGCCAAGTACCAGCGTGTCGTGGTATGGGCGTCGACCATGAGGTTCTTCACGATCTCGACCCCGACGTGCCGGGCGGTTTGAAACCCGAACGTGGGTATACCGGAGGGAAGGTCCAAATCGTTGTCGATCGTCTTGGGAACGTGCACGACCTGGAGGCGCTTGCCTGCCCGTTCCTCCAGCTTGAGAGCGGAAAACGCGGTGTCGTCTCCGCCGATCGTGATCAATCGAGAAACCCCGATGCTGGCGAGCGCCGACAACACTCGATCCAAATGTTCGGTCTTTCTCGTGGGATTGGCGCGAGAGGTGCCGAGATAAGACCCGCCTCGGAAATGAATGCGGCTGACCTCTTCGATCGAGAGAGGCCTGATCCGCCCGGTTCCCCCCTCCATGAGCCATTTAAAGCCGTCGAGAATCCCGACGACGTCGCAGTCGCCGAGGATGCTGCGGATTGTGGCCGCGCTGATCACGCTGTTGATACCTGGGGCCGGTCCTCCACCCACGAGAATACCAACGGTCGGTCGAGTCGCCTGGGACATGTCACGCTCCTTCATCTCACATCCTGCCTCAGATACACGGACCAATAGACCAACGCCACCAGCACCGTGCCTCCAAGAATGTTGCCCGCCGTCACGAACAGCAGATTGTTGATCGCACTGGCCACACCGATCGGCTGATCACCAGTTGCGGCCAGCACCATGCCGATGGGGAGAAAATACATGTTGGCCACGGAATGTTCAAAGCCGCAAGCCACGAAGGCGCTGATGGGAAACAGGATCGCCAGAATCTTGTCCGTCACGCTGCGGGCGGCCATGCAGAGCCAGACGGCCAGACAAACCAACACGTTGCAGAGAATACCGCGAGCGACCGCCGTCAGTGGATCGAGCGACACTTTGGTCCTCGCGATGCGCACCATCGTCTCACCGACCGCGCCGTCACTCAGTGCCTGCACGCCGGCAAGCCAGACGAGCCAGGCCGTCCCGACCGCTCCGAGCAGATTGCCGAGATAGACCCAGCCCCAGTTGCGGAGCACCTGAGCCGTCGTGATGCCACCGGAGGCCCAAGCCATGGCCAAGAGATTGTTGCCGGTAAACAATTCCGCTCCGCCCACGATGACCAGGATCAATCCGAGGCTGAATGTGGCGCCTCCCAAGACGCGTGATAGACCGAAAGGCAGCGGCGGACCGGCCGTACCGGCGGTGATGGCGACGGTGAAGAACAACGCGCCCAGCGCAATAAATGCGCCGCCCAGGAGCGCAAGCGCTACCGTCGTCGTGACCGGCGCCGCCGCTTTCGCGACTCCCACGTCTTGGACACGTTTGGCGACCTCCGCCGGCGCATAGGCGTCGAAGAGCGGCGGAGTGACGGCAGGTGGCTGCAGTTCCCTCGAAGGATGGTCGCTCACAATCGCGTCCGTATGCGGCTATGGACGTGGCGTTCTTCAGCGGCATCTTCCGGATCCAGCTCCTCGGTCTCGGCCGGCTCGACCCGTACGGCCGAAACTTTGTACTCGGGGCATTTGGAGCTGTCGTCCGCGCTGGAAGACAGCAGACTGTTGAGATCCGTGCCGGGGAAGTGAAAACTCGTGAACAGCTCACCTCGCCGAACGCGCTCGCTCGATCTCAGCGGCAGCACCGCCTGACTGCGGGCGCTCACGAGCCGGACCAGTTGTGCGTCCTGGAAGCCGAGTCGCGCCACATCGTCGGGATGCATCTCGAGGACGTCGCTGTCCACCAGATCGAGAATCTCCGTCCGTCTGGTCTGCGCCCCGCAGTTGTAATGTTCGAGCAAGCGTCCGGTGACCAGGACGAAGGGATAGCCCTCGGTCGCTTGTTCACCCGGCGGCAGGTAGTCGACCGCCACGAAGCGGCCCTTGCCGCGGGCAAACCGCTCCCGATGCATCAGCCAGGTGCCGGGATGCTCTTTGCTCAGCACCGGCCACTGTAACGCATCCGGTCGCTCCAACCGTTCGTACGAGACGCCGGCCAGCATGGGGCTCAGCGACGCCATCTCGTCCATGATTTCTGATGGATGTTGATAACGCATGGGAAAGCCCATGCGGGTCGAAACCTCGCAGGCCACCTGCCAATCGGGCAAGATCCCATCCGGAGGATCCACCGCTTTTCTGATGCGCTGGATGCGACGCTCCAAATTCGTAAAGGTGCCGTCCTTTTCCAGAAACGACGCCCCCGGCAACAGCAGGTGAGCAAACTTCGCCGTCTGGCTGACGAAGAGATCCTGTACGACGAGGAAGTCCAGCCGCGACAAGGCTTCTCTCACTTTCTTGAGATTCGGATCGGTCTGGGCCACGTCATAGCCGATGATCCAGAGCCCTTTGAGACGGCCTTCGAGCGCGGCGTCCCACATGTCGGGAATCTTCATGCCTCGCCGGGACGGCAACGCACGACCGGTGAGCGCCTGGTGGCGGGCGGCGACCTCCGGGTCATCGAGTCGCTGGTAACCAAGGTAATAGGTCGGCAGACAGCCGGAGTCGGACGCCCCTTGGACGTTGTTCTGCCCGCGCAAGGGATTGACGCCGGTGCCGGGGCGCGCGATGTTCCCGGTGGCAAGCGCGAGATCCACCAACGCCATCACGCCATGACTGCCCCACCGATGCTCCGTCACGCCGAGCCCGTGCACGGAAAGCGACCCTCCGCTCGACGCATACAGGCGCGCCGCTCTCCGAATGGCATCGGCCGGCACACCGGTGATCCCCTCGACGAGGTCGGGCGGGTATCCCTTGACGGTGGCCAGCCACTCGTCGATCCCTTCGGTCCGCTGTTCGATGAAGGGACGGTCCAGCAACCCTTCGGCGGCGACGACGTGGCCGAGCCCGTTCAGCAGGGCTACGTTCGTCCCGGGCCGCAGTTGCAAATGGATGGTCGCCGCCCGTGCGGCGTCCGTCCGGCGCGGATCGATCACGATCAGCGGCACCCCGCGTCTGGCTAGCTGCAAGAGTTTCGCCCCGAGCACCGGGTGCGATTCGGTGGGATTCGCGCCCACCACCAAAATCAGCTTGGCATCGTCCAAGTCGCGGATCGAGTTGGTGGCTGCCGAGGCCCCGAGAGTTTCCATCATCCCCGTGACCGTCGCGCTATGGCAGACACGGGCGCAATTGTCGATGTGGTTGGTGCCCATGACGCACCGGATGAACTTTCCGAATAAGTAATTTTCCTCGTTGGTCCCACGGCTGGAGGAGATTAGGGCTAAGGCGTCCGGACCGGCTTGCTCCTTGATGCGAGAGAAGGAGTCGGCGACCAAGTCGAGCGCCTGCTCCCAGCCGATCGCTTTCCAACCGGTGCCGTCACGCAACAGCGGCTGTCTCACGCGGTCCTCCGCATCGTTGTATGTCCAGCCAAACCGGCCCTTGAGGCAGGCATGACCGTGGTTGGACGGACCGTCGTCGGCCGGGACCATCGAAACCACCTTCCCGTCTATGAGGCCTGCATCGAAGATGCAGCCGACGCCGCAATAGGCGCAGGTCGTGCGCACGTGACTCGTCGCGGAGCCCTGGCGGAGCACCGTCTTCTCCGTCAAGGCCCCGGTGGGACATTCCTTCACGCAGGCGCCGCAGGAGACACAGGTGGAAGACGCGATGTCGCTACGGTCACTGCCGCCCCAGGCGGGACGGATCGAAAAGCCGGTTCCGACCATCGAAACGGCGAAGGTCGGTTGGATCTCGTCGCAGGCGCGCACGCAACGGGCGCAGGAGATGCAACGCTGGTTGTCGAACGTGAAGAAGGGGCTGGAGTCATCGCGAATGGATGCGCGTTGGCGGCCGGCCGGATACCGGACTTGCGTCACGCCATAGGTGTTCACCAAGTCGGCGAGGTCTTTCAGCGGCTGGCCTTCCGGACGTTCGGAGAGATAGAGTTCGAGAAGATTCCTGCGATGTTTGGTCAGCTGCTCGCTCTCCGTTCTCAGGATCATGCCGTCACGAACCGGCATCGAACAGGTAGCATGAAGGCCCTTCATCCCCTCGATCTCGGCGAGACAAAGCCGGCACGAGCCGTAGGGTGACAGATGAGCGGAAGCACAGAGACTGGGGATGGAGATGCCCGCTCTGGTCGCCGCCGAATAGACGGTCTCGCCGGGCGCTGCCTGAATGGTTCTGCCGTTCACGGTGAGGGCGATGGGAGGCGTCATGACAGTTTCGCCTGAAATTCGCCCGGCCAATGCTCGATGGCCGTCAAGACGGGATAGGGGCCGCGGGCGCCGTGGGCGCAGAGACTCGTCGCCTTCATCGTCTCGCCGAGATCGGCGAGCAGCGCCAAATCAGCGAACGTTCCCTGACCCGCCTCGATCCGTTCCAGCATCTCGCGGCCACGCACGGATCCGATACGGCATGGCGTACATTTGCCGCAGGATTCGTCGGCCGTGAAGGTCATATAGTGCCGGGCGAGCGCCACCATGTCGGTCTGATCGTCGAAGACGACGATCCCGCCATGTCCCAATACGGCCCCTCGCTCGTTGAAGGCGTCGAAACAAATCGGGATGTCGAGCTTCGATTCTGGAAACAAACTGCCCAACGGGCCGCCGACTTGGACAGCCTTGAATCGCGCACCGTCCGCCATTCCGCCCCCGAACCGCTCCAACACATCGCCCAATGTCGAGCCGAACGGAATCTCGACCAACCCCGGCTGTTGGATACGCCCGCCCAGTTGCAATGCGATCGTGCCCTTCGACCTCTCCGTGCCGAGCGACGCATGCCATTCGGGTCCGCGGGCGAGAATCTCGACCACGGTCCCGAACGTCGACACGTTGCTCACGACGGTCGGTTTGCCATAGAGGCCGGCCACGGCTGGATAGGGCGGTCGCACCTTCACCATGCCGCGCCCGCCTTCGAGCGACGAGAGCAGCGCGGTTTCTTCGCCGCAGACGTAGGAACCGGCTCCGCGGAACACCTCCAATCGAAACGGGCGGCCGTCTACCGTCAACAGCCCGGCCCGCCCCGCTTCCTCGATCGCCGCCGTCATCGCCGCCGCCGCCGCCGGATACTCCCAGCGGCAATAAATGTAGCCG
>CAZPYP010000097.1:0-8247 GCA_964590845.1 uncultured Nitrospira sp. | reverse complement strand
GTGTCCGGCCATACGTTCTGGTCGGAGCGCTATGCGTCCGATGCGAATCGCAAGAACTCGATTCATATCGGGATCGCGGAGCGGTATGACCTCGTGGTGCCGGAAGCGGGTGGATCACGGCATCAAGCCGGCGACTACATCCACTTCAACGGCCGCTCCTCCAAGTTCTCCGAGGGTGGCTGGGGCATCATCCGCGTGTATGACAAGGACCAGGCCGATCTGAAGAAATTGCCGGCGGGGTATTCGATCAAGGGTGAGATCCCGAAAGCATTGCCGGTCTGTCCGGCGGATGCTCCGGTGAAGAGCTTCAATGTCGTAGCCTTGGATTATCCCGGCATGAAGTTCAACCAGAAGGCTCCCGAGTCGATCGAGGTGGACTTCGAGCGTAAGATCCAGATCACTAACCCGGACGCGAAGATCTACGCCTTGGAAGAGGATGTGGCCAAGGTGTCCGGGGGAATGCAGCCCATGCCGCTCACGCTCCGCGTGAACGTCGGGGATTGCGTCAAGGTGAACCTGAAGAACAAGATGAAGGCCAGCAAGGCGTCTTTCTCGGCGATCGGCCTGGCCTTCGATCCGAAGGACTCGCTGGGCGCCAACGTCGGGAACAACCCCGGCGATCAGACCATTGCGCCGGGTGCGGAACGGACCTACACCTATTATGCGGATCCGTTCAACGGCGAGACGACGTCGCTGGTCTGGGATTGGGGCAATGTGATGACCAACCCCCGCAACGGCTTGTTCGGCGCGGTGGTGGTCGGTCCGAAGGGTTCGAAGTATCGTGACCCGAAGACCGGCGCCGATCTCTCGAACAAGAACGCCTGGGCGGCCGACGTGATCATCGATCACTCGGTGCCGGGCAATGAGACCAGGGCCAACTATCGTGACGTGGCCTTGTTCTTCCAGGACGAGGACAACATCATCGGCACCAGTTTCATGCCGTATGTACAGAACGTCGCGGGTCTGACCGGCGTGAATTATCGGTCGGAGCCGTACAAGTATCGTGAAGAACAGGGCTGCTCGCTCGGCAAGGTGTTTCAACCTTGCAAAGCGGACAAGCCGGAAGATCCAGCGACCCCGATCATCGAATCGCATGCGGGCGATCCCGTGCGCATTCACGTGATCGGTGCCAGCAACGAGCAGAACGGGATGTTCAGCGTCGAGAAGCATGAGTGGCCGATTGAGCCGTTCATGCGCGGGGCCGACCAGATCAGCGTGGTGGAGTACTCCGGATCGGAAACGCTCGATGCCTTTATCCCCTCGGCAGGGGGACCCTATCGCCTGTCGGGCGACTATGTGTACAGCAACCAGCGGTTGCCGTACTCACAGTCCGGACAATGGGGCTATCTGCGCGTGCTACCGGCCGGTGATCAGCGGTTGTTGCCGCTTTCCGGCGCCGGGGCAGGGATGAAGAGTGCATCGGTCGAAACCCCGATGCAGGTCGTTCCCGTCGCAGCGAAGTAAAGTACGCGCCTCTCACTGAGAGGTGTTCGACACAAGGAAAGGGGGAAGCCGGTGGCTTCCCCCTTTTTCTTTGGCGCGAGCTTTTGGTACGATAACAAACCTAGTTGTGATTTATGATGTGGAGGGCGAACGCGGCAGGACGCCGGGATCGGAGCTTTCTGCGGGTCCGGGGACAGCCTGCTCCAAGGCGATCAGGCAACGCGCATGAAACTGAAGCCAACTCTTGTTTCGGCTTGCAGGCCCTCTGGAAATCCGCAGATATCAAACCGAGGTTGAGACTTCCGGTGCTTTAATCAATAAGGAGTTGCACGCGTGAAAAACAACATACTCAAGGGATCGGTGTGTATGCTTTTCTTGATCTTCGTCCTGCTCTCGGTCGGGCCGGCACCGGCCTATGACGTGATCGATGTGCAGCGAGGCGGTACGCTCGAAGGAACGGTAACTCTGAAAGGCGACGTGCCAGAGCCGAAGGGGTTCAATCTCATTACATTCCCGGATCCGGCCTACTGCGGACGCATTTCGAACGGCCGGGGCTGGCGCTTACTGCACGATTTCGTCGTGGGTCCGCAAGGCGGGCTCAAAGACGCGATCGTCCTGCTCGAAGGAGTCGAAGCCGGGAAAGCCTTTGAAACGTCCGTTCCCTTGATTGAAGCGCGTGACTGCATGTTTCAACCGTTCATGACCATCGTACGCAATGGCCATGCAGTGGAAGTGATCAATATGGATCCGGTGATGCACGATATCCAGGGGTACGAGACGTCGCTCGAGGCAGGGGCGCGGACGCTCTTCAATACGCCCCTGGTGATGAACCATCAGCATCGGCGGGGCGATATTCACGCCATGCACAATCATGCACCGGGGAAATCGCTGGTCGGCCCGATCTATCTGAACAAGGGCCGGCGCACGTTCTACATGCAGTGTGGATTCCACGCTTACATGGAGAGCTGGGCCATGGCGGTCAATAACCCCTATTACGCGCTGACCGATTCGAACGGGAAGTTTAGAATCGACAACATCCCCCCCGGTACCTATCAATTGGTGGTCTGGCATCCCCAGACCGGGCCCGGCGCCAACAGGATGGTGACGGTGCAGCCGGACGGGAAACTCGTCGAGCAGCTCTCATTGCCGGCTCCGAAGGGGAATAGAACGGCATATAAAGTGATGGACAATCCCCGATTCGGTCCGGACACCCTGGGGTATTCCGTCGACATCAATCCGATCGTCGAACGCCAGCACTGACAGCCGATGGGGAACCGCCTTGCGAGGAGGGCCCGACAGTCGGTCGCCCTTGCTCTCGTTCTCTGCGCCTCGGTCGGGTTCTCCGGTAGCCGAGCCTATGGCGGCGATTCTTTCCCGGTTCGCGCAGAATTCTCCGGCACCATCATCAAACAGGTCAACGGCAAACGTCACCAGGCCCAGGTTTTTGCCAAGGGCGATCGCCTGCGACTGGAGTATAAGTACGCGATCCGGACCGAGCACGGATATGCCGCGATCGAAATCATCCGTCTCGATCAACTGGAAACGTGGTATGTCCTGGCGCAACAGAAAGAACTGCTGGTGACGCCGTTGAATCCGGACGACGTGTTGCCGATTCGCGCTCCGCTCCCCGGGGAGCGGGACCGGCTGCTCGTCGGGGAAGCGACGGCGGCCGGCCGGCCGGCCCAGTTGTTTGAGGTCGGGACAGACCGCAACGGACGGGCCGAACGGTTTTTTGAATGGGTGGATGTCGAGACCGGAGTTGTCCTGAAGCTTGTCAGTCGGGATCGCGATTGGTCGGTCGAGTATGAACGGTTTCGCCTGTCGCCACAGCCGGACTACTATTTTGAAGCGCCCCCCGGGTACAAGAAGCGCGTCAGTTCAACCGGCCCGCGCCAGCAAGGATAGGCTGATGGTGATCAGCAAAGAATGGAACATCACATGACGAGTCGCGTTCTCTTGACCATTGGTTTTGTCGTGAGCTTGAACTTGGGCGTGCTTGCCCCTGGGCTGTCGGCGGCCGGACCGTCAGCCGTCCCGAAAGAGGTTCAATCGCTCTACGAAAAGAAGGATTATCAAAAGGTTCTCGAAGAGATTGCAAAATTAGATAAGCCGAAATCAGCCGCTCCGGATGTTCGCCGGCTCAAGATCAGATCCCTGCTCAAACTCGGGAACCCCAAGGATGCGCTGGAAGAGTACGACCAGCTCGAAGCGACGCTCAAACAGGATGATCCGCTGCTCCTGCGCGAGGTCGCGCTGGGGTTTATTGTGGCGATGTTGAAGGACATGCGTGAGCAGATGCGCGGCGCGGCGTATACGGCGCTCAAGGAAATCGACTCGGACGATGTGATCCCCTATTTCGAAGACGGGCTCAGCGACGGCTCCGGCCCCGTCCGCGTGTTGGCCGTCGAGGGATTGGGTCGAACGGAGGCAGGACGGAGGTCGAAGAAACTCCGGACCGCCATCGATGATCAGGCAGGCCTGGTCAAAGCGCGGGTCGTGAAGGCGCTAGGCAAGTCAGGAGATCCGGGTGTCCTCCCCATTCTGGAGTCGGCGACCAAGGATGAGCTGGCTCCTGTGCGGATCGCGGCCTACGCCGGCCTGTTGAGACACGGCCGGAAAGGGGCCTGGGATGATTTGCGACGGGCCGCCGAGGCGGCCAACCCCGAAGATAAGGCCGAGGCCATCCGGGCCATCGCGGACTTGAAGGATCAGCGTGGCATTCCATTGATGAAGGAGTTGCTCACATACAAGCAACCCTCCGTGCGGGCTGCCGCGGCGAGAGCGTTGGGGCATATGGAAGTAGCGGAGGCACGGGGAGCCATTGAGCCGTTGCTGAAGGATCCGGTTCCTGCGGTGCGTGAGTCCGCCGCGTCGAGTCTGGCCGACCTCGGCGGGAAGGAGTCGGTACCGGTGTTGATTCAGACGCTCAGTGACGGGACGTTCACCGTTCGCGCGGCGTCGGTTGCCGCGCTGCTCCAGCTTGGTCAGCCCTATGAGGTGGTCGCTTCAACGGTCAGGGCGTTGGCGCAGCTGAACGACACGGCCGGGCGATCGTCCGCGGCCTATGCGTTGGGCAAGGCGACGAAGGCGAATGCGACCGGTGCCATCGAGATATTGGCGAATCTGGTGGCCGACCCGTTGCCGGGTCCCAAGGTCGTGGCCGTTCGCTCGCTCGGTCATATCGGGGACCACAGCATTCTTCCGTTGCTCAAGGGGGGCCTGCATGACACCAATGAAGCGGTGCGAGCGACCGCGGGGGGAGCGGTGGTCCACATCCTGCAACAAAACAAATAGGCTTGCAGCAAGGACTCACGCCCCCTTGTTTCAGATTGACAGGGTACGGTAGACTTTTATATATATGCTCGGTCCAAGTCTAGGCCTCGCCGTCTTGGTTGTGAGATCGAGTTGTTAATGGCCGGAGGGGATCTCCTCTATATCGGTCGTTGAGGGTCTTGGAAAGGCTAATCCAGCAGTTATTTTGTTCATCACAAGGAGGCAGTCATGAAGAAGGGTGCGTTATCAGTTGTATTCGGCGTAGCGGCAGTGGCGTTCGTCGCCGCTCCTCTCACCTCGTTCGCCGGGGGAACCATCGCCGGTAAAGTCACCTTTGCCGGGAAGTCCGAAAAGAAGGAGTTTTCCTTCGCGAAGTTCCCGAATCCGAAGTTCTGTCCCAAGAACCCCAACAAGGCCCTCATCGATGGGGACAAGCGGTTCATGCCGACGATCGAAGTCGGCAAGGATGGCGGTCTGAAGGGTGCAGTTGTGGCCGTGATCGACGTTGAGGACAAGGCGTTCGTGGACGGGTACAAGGGGACCGAGGTTGTGGCAGCGTTCTGTGAGTTCCTGCCCTTCAGCGGTGTGGTCGTGAATAACAAGGCGTTTAAGGTCGAGAACACCGATGCGGATCCGGATGATCCCAAGTCGGTCCAGGGTGTGCTTCACAATCCGCATAGCTTCGTGGTGAAGGGTTCAAGCTCCGCAACCGGATTCAACATCGGTCTGGCCAAGAAGGGCGATAAGCTCGACAAGCCGGTCGTGTTCCGTGGCGGCGCGGAGAAAGACGGCTACTATCGGTTACAGTGCGACCAGCACGAGTTCATGCAGTCCTTCTTCCTCCCGGTGTCGAATCCTCACTTCGCAGTGGTGAAGGAAGACGGTTCTTTCGAGATCAAGGATGTTCCGGCCGGCAAACACAAGGTGGTAGCCTGGCATCCGTTTGCCGCGAAGGGCAAGAAGGTGGAGTTCGAGGTGGACGTTCCTGAAGGCGGGAAAGCTGACCTCAAGGCTGAAATCAAGTAAGCCGGTTTCCAGTTTCAGCGGGATCATCCCGCGACAAAGGGCAGCGGAGCAATCCGCTGCCCTTTCTGTTTCTCCTCATGTTTCCGCTCCGTTAGTCGCCTTGCCTTTCACTTTCTGAACTGGGTAAGATGCCAATTTTTGGATTGCCAAGCTTCGGGGTACCGGTGTGTCACGAGAACTGTCGCTCGCAGAAATTTTCCAGCTCGGGTACTACTGGGAGACCAAAATCCTCCTGACGGCCGTCCGGTTGGATGTGTTTTCCGCGTTGAATGGAAAGCCCAAGACCGTCGGTGAGGTCGCGGGTCGAATCGGGGCTCATGAGGCGACGCTCAGCCTCCTGCTGAACGCCCTGGTGGCGATGAGGCTGCTGACGAAAGAGGGGGAGGTCTACGCGAATTCATCGGCGGCTGAGACACACCTCGTCCGGCATTCGTCCCAGTACATCGGCCACTTGCTCCTGCTGCACGATGCGGAGTGGAACAACTGGGGGAAGCTGGAGGACACGATCCGCACCGGGAAGCGGTCGGTGGACCGGCATGTTTTCGAAACCGATCCGGAGTTGGGGAGTAATGTGTTGGCGGTGCTCCACCGGATCGGGCAGCAAAGCGGGCCAGATTTTGCCAGACGGCTCCAACTGACCGGGCGGATTCGCCTGCTGGATCTGGGCGGCGGCGCGGGGACGAATGCCATCGCGTTTTGCCGCACCTATCCCGAACTCACGGCGACGGTGTTCGATCTCCCCGCAACCCTCCGGTTGACCGAGAAAACGGTGAAGGACGCGGGGCTGGAATCGCGGATCGCGCTGCTACCCGGGGATTTCAATACCGACTCGCTCGGGGGGCCCTACGAGGTCGTGCTGATGTCTGACATTCTGCATTATCAAACGTTCGACACGAATGCGGCCCTGGTCCGCAAAGTGTTCGCTCATCTGGCGCCAGGCGGGCGGCTCATCATCAAAGATCGCTTTCTGGATGAAGCGGGGACCGGTCCGGCCTGGACCACGGCGTTTGCCGTGCACATTCTGGTCAACACCCAGCAGGGGGGCTGCTACAAAACCGGCGATGCCATCCAGTGGATGACGCAGGCGGGGTTTGCATCCGCCACGGAACTGGAGAAGACGGCTGTCGTGCAGGGCATGAAGTAGCATAAAGCATGAGGCGGTTTTCGTGAAAGCCAAACGGGTAGCCGGGATAGGCTTCACGAGCGATAAACGACAAAGGATGTGACGATGGACTGGTTACGCGATCCGGGGTTTTTCGGGACGCATGCGACAATCGGGGCGGACTTGAGCCAATTCATGGCCACGCTCTTTACCGGTCTCTTTGTCTTCGGGTGGATGCAGGCGCGCAAGCGGAAAGCCGATGCCCATCACTGGTTGATGCTGGGCGGCATGATCGCGATGCTGAGTTTCTTTATTGCATATTATTTGTTTCGACAGCTCGGTGTCCTTGCGGTCGAGGGCAAGGAAGGATTCGGCGGCTCGCAGTCGCTCTACGATTACGTATTCATTCCCGTTCTCACCCTCCATATCATTCTGGTGATCATCGGGTTGGTGATGGCGGTGTATATGATCGTCTTGGGCTTTCGTTCACAGCAGGTCATCGACGGCGTGCGGTCGCTTCGAGAGTCGCTCTTGCAGACGACGTGGAAGAAGGTCGGGCTCATTTTCGGCGGGATCACGGTCGTCGTCCTGGGCCTGTTTTTGTCGCGCGTGGTGACGGCGGGATTTTCATTGCGCAAGCTGGAGGTCTATCTGGGCTTGCTGATCCTGGTCGCGGTCGTGTTTGCGATTGAAATGGCGATTCAGCGGAAGTGGCCCGACGGGGCCAAGCGACATCGGGCGCTCGGCCGATTCACGATGGTCATCTACTGCGTCCTGTTCGTCACCGGCACCTTCACCTATACGATGCTCTATATTCTGTATCCGGGAAAGATCGGATGAGCTGTCGAGCTGACAGCCGATTGCGGATGGCTGAGAGCTGGAAGCGCCCATGCTGACCTGCGGCTGCGGACGCTGGATGCATACGGAAGGGATTGAAGAGCGAGCCTATGAAGACGGGGTGCTCCAATGGTTCATCCGCTCGGAGTGTCGCGGTTGCGGTTTAAAAGTCGGCGTCGATGTGCCGGCGGGGCAGACGCTGGGGCTGGTCGACCGGTTGATGTGGACGGATGAGGCGCTGCACCGGTTGGAGCGCATGCCTCCCTATCTGGCTCCCCTGTTTCGCGAGGATGTGGAGCAGGATGTGCGCGTTCGCGGCGAGCGGGTGATTGCCTACGACACGCTGCTTCGTCCGCGGACCGGTGAACGGATTGAATGGGAGCCTGAAGCAGAGCATCGGTTGGACAAAGTGCCGGCTCCGGTGCGGGCGATGGCGAAGATCGAGCTGGAACGGACGGCGGCCGACCGCGGGCAGACCAGGATTACCGTGGCCCTGATGGAAGAAATCAAAGCCAAGTATTTCGGAATGGGAGCGAAGGGGTGAGCGGGTCCTGTCGTCGACCAGC
>CAZPYP010000096.1:0-8279 GCA_964590845.1 uncultured Nitrospira sp. | reverse complement strand
TCCTTCAAATGCCTCGCCCCCGCCTGCCAATCATCCGTCGTATATCCCACTCTTCTCGCCAGGAAAATGAACTCGTCCGAATCCGCCGGCGGGAGGACCAAATCCTTCGCGTTGCCCCGCACCATGCGGAGGCCGTCGATCAGCATACGGATGAAGAGATAGGCCTTGCGGAGGTGCTCGCCGTCCTGGCGGCTCACGATGCCGCAATCGACCAGGCCTGTTAGCGCCTGCATCGCGTTCGGCGTCCGCAAGACCGCCTGTTTGTGCCCGTGCATGAGCTGTAGATATTGGATGGCGTATTCGATATCGACCAAGCCGCCGGGGCTGAGCTTGACGTTGACCGTGCCGCGCTCGACGAGTTGCTTGAGCTGTTGCCGCCGTAGGTCCAGCGCGGTGGCGAGGTCCCATGCCTCTCCGCTATAGACGAAGCGATCCCGATGGGCCTCGACCTGTTTGCCGAGCGCCGCGTCGCCTGCGACGAAGCGCAGTTTGATCAGCGACTGGCGCTCAAATGGGGCGGCAAGGCCCTTATCGCTGTAGTAGCTGGTGATCTCCTCCAGTGGATTGGCGAGAAAGCCTTTGCCGCCGTGGGGACGCAGGCGCACGTCGAGATGGAAGATGCCTTCCTGCTTGGCTTCGATCCGTTGCAACAGCTCCTGGGTGAGCCGCTCGAAGTATTCGCTGTTCTCGATCTGCTCCTTGCCGCTGCTGCGTCCCGCTCCTCCGTACACGAACAGCAGCTCGATGTCGGAGGCGTAGCCGAGTTCCCGGCCGCCGAATTTTCCGACGCCCAGGATGGCGAACGGGCAGGGCTTCTTGTTGGCCATCCGCGGAGTGCCATAGATCTTCTCCAGCTTGGCCTGGCAATCGATCAAGCTCCGCTGGACGATCACTTCCGCCAGTTGCGTAAGCGCGAGCGAGAAGTCGGCCAGGCTGGTGCCGGGCTCGACGATGTGTTTCATGTCGATGCGGAACAGCTCGCGGTCTTTGAATTGATTGAGCGCCGCTTTCTTGGCCTCGTCCGTCTTGGCCTTGTCGACGGCCTTGTCCAGGTCCTTCTTGAGCGCGGCGACGGGCTTGATCAATGGTTCGTCCCGATAGTCTTTCAACAGGGGGACGAGGTTGTCGTGTTGGCGTCTGAGGAAGTCTTCCCAGAGAAAGTCGCTGGCGCCGAGCAGCCGGGCGAGGAGGGGAAACGTTTTCTTGTCGCTCAAAAAGGCCAGGACCTCCTGCTGGGCCTTGCCTTTGGTCTCCTGCACGATCAAATCGAGAAATTGGTCGAAGGCTTCGAGGGCCTTGGTCGGGTCCGGCGCCCAGGTAAGGGCATGGGTGAACTGCTTGATGAGGACGGCGGTGAGGCGGAGCTGTTGCTGATCCGCCGCGTCGGTGATCTTTTGGCCGTAGCGATTGCGGACGTAGAACCGGTCATGCAGCTTGCCGCCCTCCATGTCGATCTGGGCCTTGGCGATGTAGATGTTCCGCATGGCCAGGGCGTTGGCGAAGGCGTAGAGAAAAGCCGGCGTATCGTCCGAGCGAATCACCATGAGGGTGTCCGTGGGCGACTGGCTGTTGTCGAAGGTGATCTGGACGGGGTGGAGCAGGCCGCTGAAGGAGCCGCGCCGCTTGCCGAGCTGTTCGACCAAGTGCCGGTTCACCGCATGCCGGGCCTCCTCGAATTGGTTGGCGTCGAGCAGGCCGATGACGGCGCGCAGCTCGTTGGCCAGGCGTGCGTGATCCTCCGCTCCGAACGCGGCGCCGCGCACCGGCTGGATGCGGAAGATGTCGACGATCTTCTTGCGCGAGAGCCCGGGCCGTCCTTTCGGTCGCTGGCGTGGCCCGCCGTCGTAGGAGGCCCTGGCTGGCTGCTGTGCCGCAGCTTCGGCAAAGGTGTAGATCTGGCCTTCTTCGATGTTCAGGCCGAAGGCCGACAAGAGGCCGCAGATGGTGGCGAACTCGGCGAAGTAGTCGTAGGCGACGATCGTGAGATCGAACTGATCGCCGCGCTGTTCCGAGACGGCCAACTCGCAGAGGTGATCGGGCGTCAACTGCGCCGCCAAGTGAACGTGCCGGGCGATGGCCGCCGGATCGACGCGCCTGAAGTATTCCTGGTCCATCCGGCTGAGGAAGTCCTGCAGGATGTCGGGGGGAATGTCGGCGCAACGTGCTTGTATTGATCGTAGTTGGTCTTCAGTGAGCATGGGACCGGGAGTTCCTTGACCTTGGCTATCAGCCTTCAGCAGTCAGCATTCAGCTCGTAGGAAGGGGAGAGTGTTCCAGCTGATGGCTGAAAGCTGAGAGCTGATTGCTCCGCCCCGCAGTATAGCGAAAGAGCCGTTCGTTGTGCGAGGCAGGCACCGCCAGTATAATGCCGCCCCATCGGCAAGGTGATCAGTGACGGGTGACGAGTGATGAGCGAGCGCAAAACAACCATACGCCGTAAACCGGCTAAGCCGGCTAGTCTGCCGGTGGTCCCGCCGTCAGATAGACCCGATCCCAGGCCGCTCTTACTGGCGGAGGAGCCGGACTCCGAGGCCACGAAGGCCATTCTGTCGGCCTACGGCCTCAGACAGCCCGAGCAGGCCGATCAGAACCTCCAATCCATGGCCGGCGAGCCGCATGAACGGCGGCAGCTGGCCGACATTCTTCCGCTGCTCTTGGAGGCGATCGCCGGGACTGCCGATCCTGACCAAGCCTTAAACCATTGGGAGCGGTTGCTCTCGAACGTCTCCCGATCGGCGTTTCTCGATTACCTGCGCAGTTCGCCGCGCATGCTGGATTTGCTGGCGACGATTTTCGGCAACAGCGATGCGCTGGCCTTTACGATCATTCGCGATCCCATGCTGGTGTACTGGCTGGCGGAGCAGGACGTGCTCTCCAGGCCGCCGAGTCGGGAGGCCATCGAGCAGGCGTTGCACAAGCAATTGGCCAGGCTGACGGTCAAGGAGCTGAAGCTGGAGGTGCTGCGCCGGTTCCGGCGGCGCGAGATGCTGCGGATCGGGGTCCGCGACCTCCTCCGGTTGGCGGATGTGCCGGAAACCACGGCGTCGCTCTCGGATCTGGCGAGCCTGTTGATCCATGCGGCTTATGAAGTCGTGGATGCGGACCTGCGTGCGGTCTACGGGTGCCCCATGCACAAGACCAGACAGGGGAAATGGGTCGAGACGGGTTTCGCCGTGATGGGGATGGGGAAACTCGGCGGCCATGAGTTGAACTACAGCTCCGACGTCGATCTGATCTATGTGTACGCGTCGCACGAGGGCGAGACGCGGATGCCGCGCACGAAGTCCAACGGCAAACCGGCGGTCGTCGGCATCTCCAACGAAGAATATTTCGAGATCCTCTCGCGCGAGTTGACGAAGGCGTTGGTCGAGCAGACCAGAGAAGGGTATGTGTTCCGCGTGGATCTGCGGCTGAGGGCGGAGGGGTCGGTCGGACAGTTGGCCCGTTCACTGGACGACTATCGGAAGTATTACTCCACCAGAGGCGTGGTCTGGGAACGGCTGGCCTTGCTCAAAGCCTGGCCTGTGGCCGGATCGAACGATGTGGGGCAGGCGTTTTTGAAGATGGTCAAGCCGTTCATCTTCGGTTCCAAAAAAGTAGATCGCGACGGGGCATTGGCGATCGTGCAGGACGTGCGCGCGGTGAAGGAGATGATCGACGGCAAGATGGCCGACCGCGGCCACGAGCGCCGCAACGTCAAACTGGGCACCGGAGGAATCAGGGAGATCGAGTTTCTCGTGCAGACCATTCAGGTCTTAGCCGGTCAGAAGGCTCCGGCTTTATTGGACCGCAGCACGCTGGGATCGCTCGAGCGGTTCGCCGTCAAGAAGGTGATCACCGCCGGGCAACGCGACGAGTTGACCGCCGCCTATCTCTTTTTGCGTGACGTCGAGCACAAGTTGCAGATGGTGCACGACCTACAAACCCATGCCTTGCCGGATGAGGCGGAGGAATTGGAGCGCTGCGCGATCCGCAGCGGTTACGAGGGCGGTGACCGGACGGCCGCGGTGAAGAAGTTTCTTGCGGACCATGCGACACACACGGCGGTGGTGCATGCCGCATTCCGGGCGTTCTTTTATAACACGACGCATTCGGCTTGGTTTAAGGCGGCGATGAAATTGTAGGGACCGGCTCCGCTCTCGCGGTGCCTGTCCCTGTTATGCTGAAGGGGATTGGTTCGCTGCGAGGAACGCGGCAGTTTCCCACGTGGGAACAGGGACAGCCGCCGAGCGGAATGACGGCAGTTCCTTAGAACCTCGCCCGCACGGTGCCCGGCGTACTGTTGCCCACGCACTTGCTGCAGGCGCCGGAGGTGATTTTCGCGTTCAACTTTTCCTCCAGATAATCCTCGATCCGCTGCCACAAGCCTGAACTTGTCTTCACCCGTTTGCATTTGGCGCAGACGCAGATCGAGCTGCGCAGCGCGTCGAGCTCCTTGGCCTTCTTCCCAAGCACCTGGGTCTGTTCCGTCAATTCCCGCTCGCGTTCGGCGCGGTTGTCGATCTCTTCCTTCATGCTCATCGCCATCGACACGCGGGCCACCAACTCGGCTGGAATCACCGGCTTGCGGATGTAGTCGGTGGCGCCGGCGTTATAGGCGGCCTTGATGTCGCTCGGGTCGGTCTTGGCCGTGACGACGATGACGGGCAAGTGCTCCAGCCGCTCGTCTTCCCGGATTTTCCGGCAGGCTTCGAGGCCGTCCATGTCCGGCATGAGCAGGTCCAGCAGCACGATGTCGACGCGGTTGCCGGACGGTCCTCCCGTCCCCTCGGCCAGGCGTGCCAGCGCCTCGGCGGCCGATGCCGCGAATTCCAGCGAGCGATAGCCTGCTTGCTGCAGCGTGGCAGCCAAGAGATCCCGTTGCTCTTCGAAATCGTCGACGATCAGAATGCTCATGATGCGTGCTCCTCCTCGCGCGATCTCATGCGGCGCGGTGAGTCCCGCCGGGGACATCTCCCGCCGCCTGCTGCGCCCGGTGCAGGGCGTCCACCAATTGGGCGACCTGTTGCGTGAGTAGCTGGACGTTTCGCGCCTGCGCGGCCTGTTCGATCGCGGCGCCGATCTGTCCGATCTGGTCCAACCCGTACGATCCGGCCAGTCCCTTGATTCGATGGCCGATGGTTCGGATCTGTTCAAAATCCTCCTGGCCGATGGCGGCCCTCAAGACCGCGATGTCCTTCTCGCGGTTGCGCAGAAACTTGGGCCGCATCATGTCCAGGGTGCTGTTCATCCCCTCTTGATCGAGCGCCGTGGCGACTGGTTGCCCAGAGGTGCCCGGCGGCGGCGCAGCGGATGCATAGCGTTGGATGGCACTCAGCAGCTGCTCCATCTTGATCGGCTTGGTGAGATAGTCGTCGCAGCCGGCCTCCAAACTCTCGCGTTGCGCCTCGGCCATTCCGTTGGCCGTGAGCGCCACGATGGGTGTACGCGGCCGGGCCGCCGCCGTTTCCCATTGTCGAATGAGTCTGGTTGCGGACAGGCCGTCCAACTCGGGCATGTGAAGATCCATGAACACCAAGTCGTACCGCCCTTCCTTGAAGAGGGCGACGACTTTCGTCCCCGTCGAGGCGCAGTCGACGCGATGCGGCGTGCCGCGCAGATAGAGCTTCAAGATTTCTTGGGACTCAATGGAATCTTCTGCCAAGAGGATCGACAATGCGCGCTCCGGTGGCATCGGTGCAAACGGGACGGGTTTCGCCGGTTGCCGGGCCGTCGTGGATGGCTGCACGCCGGCGCGATCTTGCAATCCCTTGAACGGGATGGCGAAGGAGAACCGGCTGCCTTGTCCTTTTACGCTGTCGATCCAGATCCGGCCGCCCATCAGCTCGACCAGCCGCTTGCAGATCGACAGGCCGAGGCCGACCCCGCCGTATTGGCGGCTCGAGCGCGAGTCGGCTTGCGTAAAGCGGTCAAAGATCGCGACACACTGGTCGGGGTCGATGCCGATGCCGGTGTCGGCCACGGAGAATTGCACCAAGTGTGTGTGGTGAGAGTCGGAAGATGGTGCGACCGTGACCGTGACCCGGCCCTGTGCGGTGAACTTTAGCGCGTTACGAATCAAGTTCAACAAGACTTGTTGCAGGCGATGAGCGTCTCCTTCGATGTGGCTCGGCAGCGCGGGGTGAAGGTCGACGATCAGTTCGAGTCCTTTGGCCTCGATTTCAGTCCTCAGGAGATCGGTCGTCTCCGAGACGATCTCCTGAAGAATGAAGGTCTCCGAGATGAGCTGGAGCGTGCCGGACTCCGCCTTGGCGGCCAGCAGCAGATCTTCAATCTGCCGCAGCAAGCCGTCGCTGGCTTTCATGCAGCGATGGACCAGTTCGCGCTGCTCTTTCGCCAGTTCGGTCCGCAACAAATAATCCGAGATCCCGACGATCGCCGTCAGCGGCGTCCGCATTTCATGGCTCATGTTTGCGAGAAAGTCGCCTTTGGCTTGGCTGGCCAATTCCGCAGTCAGCCGGGCGTCGACCAAGGCCTGTTCCGCCGCCTTGCGCTCGGTGATGTCTTCGGAAATGCCCAACAGGTATTGCGCCGTGCCGCTGTGGTCGCGGATGGGAATTTTCTTCGTATGCAGGATGCGGATGCCTTTCGATTTCGTTTGGATCGGTTCCTCCTGGATGTCGACCAGGCGGCCCTGGTGCAACGTTTCTCGGTCCTTGGCGACAAAGAAGTCTGCCTCGTCTTTGGGAAAGAAGTCGTAGTCGTTCTTGCCGAGCAACTCCGACCGCGAATAGCCTAGCAGCTCCTCCCCGGCGCGGTTGAAGCGGACGAAGCGCAGGTCCTTGGCGTCCTTGACGAAGACCATGTTGGGGAGGTGATCGAACATGGATTCGATGAAGGCGGTAGATTGCTGGAGCTGCCCCTCCGCGCGTTTGCGTTCGGTGATGTCGCGGATAAAAGACGAGAACAGGATCTGGTCGCCCAGCTGGAGAGGAATGACGGTCAGCTCGACGGGGAAGATCTCGCCGTTTTTCCGCAGGGCTGTGATTTCGATGCGTTGCCGGAGGATCTTGGGCTGGCCGGTCGAGAGAAACCGCTGGAGGCCGCTCGCATGGGCCTCCCGGTACTCCGGAGGAATGATCAGTTGAGCCAGCGGCTTGCCGAGCGCTTCGTGCCGGGAGAAGCCGAAAATCGTTTCCGCCTGCGGGTTCCATTCGATCACCGCTCCGTCTCGATCCATGGCCACGACGGCGTCGAGGGCGCCTTCCGCGATCGCATGGAGTCTGGCTTCCGTGGCCTGTCGTCCGCGGCGGGCGGCGGCGTCGAAGTACAGCAGACCTGTGAGGACCCACAGGGTGGAGGCCCCCATGGCGCGGTTGAACAATCCCTGCGTCCAAACATCGGCCGCATTGGATCGGAGAAGCGGTTCACCAAGAATGGCGAGCGACCACAAGATGGTCGCCAAGATGAGTGTGCGCGGTTGATACAGACGGGACACAGCCAGGGCCAATGCGAGATAAGGGAGCCAGGGCACGAACCCCATAGGAACGTGGAGATCGGCGATGAACATTGCCACGGTGCCGAGGACGATGAGCGGAGCGGCGAAGGGTTTGACCCATGCCAGAAGCGGAGATGTCGGCCGTTCGTCGGGGCCGTGGCCGCTCCCCACCGCGCCCAATTTGGTCACGGGACACATTGGTCCCTAGTATAGACACGTAGGACAAGGTCTCAAACGGATTTCGGAATCTTGGCAGGGAGGGGGAGCTCGTATGAAACACGAAGGGCCCGGCGGGGAACCGCCGGGCCCTTGTGATGGCTATCAGCTGGTAGCTGCCAGCGACTTAGTACATGCCTTCCATGCCGTGGCTGTGACCATGCCCGCCGGCCGGTTCCTTCTTCTCTTCCGGAATCTCGGTGATCATGACCTCGGTGGTGAGCATCAGACCTGCCACGGAGGCCGCGTTCTGCAGGGCGCAGCGCGACACCTTGGTCGGATCGATGATGCCGGCCTTGATCATGTCGACATATTCTTCCGTCGCGGCGTTGAATCCCGCAGCGTTGTTCTTGTCGGCGCGGACTTTTTCCACGACGACCGAGCCTTCGCCTCCGGCGTTGGTGACGATCTGGCGGATCGGCTCTTCCAGCGAGCGGCGGATGATGTTCACGCCGACCTGCTGCTCCGGCGCCAACTTGAGCGAACTCAGCGCGTCGATGCAGCGGAGATAGGCCGTGCCGCCGCCGGGGACGATCCCTTCTTCGACCGCCGCCTTCGTGGCGTGCAGCGCGTCCTCGACGCGGGCCTTCTTTTCCTTCATTTCGGTCTCGGTCGCGGCGCCGAC
>CAZPYP010000095.1:4512-8315 GCA_964590845.1 uncultured Nitrospira sp. | reverse complement strand
CCCTGGCCGGGGAACATCCGCGAGTTGGAAAACGTCATCGCCCGAGCCGTGATCTTGAGCCCCAGCGATACGATCGAGCCGGCCATGCTCTCGCTCGATCACGGCCCGGCGCAGCCGGGCGGATTGACCTACGTGTCGCTTCCCTACCATCAGTCGATGACCGAACACAGCCGGCACATCATCGACCAGGCCCTGAAACAGGCCGAAGGCAACCAAACCAAAGCCGCCGAACGGCTCCAGCTCCAACGGACCTACCTCGCCCGTTTGATCAAGCAGCAACGATTGAAACAGGAAGAGTGCTGACGGCGCTCAGGAATGCGCCGTCTGTCCGGCCGGCATCCGCGCCGAGAGATTGATGAGCCCGCGGGCTGCGTCGTGCTCGGCCTGCGCATAGCGCTCGGGCGTGCCGATGTCCGACCAGTACCCTTCGTGGTCGAAACCGAGCACCGCGTCGCCGCGCTGGATGGCCGCCACGTAGGCATCGATGATCGAGGACTCTTTCCCCCTCGGAACTTCCCGAAGCAGCCGCGGATGCAGGATGTGAATTCCGGCGAACATGCGCGGTCGGGTCGTCCCTGGTTCCGTCTTGCCCCGACCGGTGATGCGGACGATCCGGCCCTCCTCGCCTACCTCGACCAGCCCCCATTTCGCCGCGTCCGGATCGGGGCGTAAAACGAGCGCCGCCGCCGCGTTGCGCCGTTGATAAAACGTCCAGAGCGCCTCCAGATCGATTTCGACCAACGTATCGCCGTTCATCACGAGCACCGGCTGCCCGGAGAAATTCGGTTCGGCCTGCTTGATTCCGCCGCCTGTCCCGAGAATGACCGGCTCTTGCGAATATTGAATGCGCAGCCCGTACCGCGAGCCGTTGCCGAGGGCCTGCTCGATCATGGGACCCAGATGATGGAGATTGATGATGACATCCTGGATCCCATGCCGTTTGAGCAACAGAAGATTCCAGACGATCAGCGGAGTCCCCGCCACCGGCAGGAGCGGCTTGGGGATCGTATTGGTCAAGGGTCTCAGCCTGGTGCCGAGCCCCGCCGCCAGGATCATCGCCTTCATTGAATTCCGGCGCAGGCAAGAGGTGCGGGGCAGGAGGCAAGGAGCCGACACCTATGCGGATACTTCCAGCCCATAGCCCCTCGCCTCTCGCCACTCGCCTGACTCCTATTGGAGTTCCGGCACATACTTGCTCATCAGCGTGCGCAGGGTAGCGAGTTCGGGATACTTGCCGAGATTGCGTTTCACGTAGCCGAGCGTTCGCGGAATGTCGGCAAGGAACTTGGGATTGCCCTTGACGCGGTCGATGTAGACGAACCGGCCGGCGGCCTTGAGATTGCGCTGGATGCTTGTGACATCGAAGAGGCGGCGATACTCATCACGGCTCGGGACCGCCTGTGTTCTTCCCTTCATGCCATCGAGATACCGGTCGATTAACCGGTCGATGAGCCCTTCGTCCAGCGCGATGTAGGCGTCCCGAAGCAAGGAGGCCAAGTCGTAGGTCGCCGGCCCCATGAGCGCGTCTTGAAAATCGATGACGCCCAAGCGATCGCCGTCCACCATCAAATTCCTGGAGTGATAGTCTCGATGCACGAAAACTTTCGGCTGCCCGGCCAACAGTTCGGAGATTTTTCGGAACTCATCCCGGATCGCCCGCTGATCCGAGTCGGCCACCGATTTCCCATGGCGCGCCACGATGCCATATTCAAGAAAGTGGTCGAACTCCCACATTAAGAGCGGCACGTCGAAGCCGCGGTGAAACGCCAGGCAACCGGGATCGGCCGGTATCGTCGCCGCTGCCTGCATCTGCACGAGCACGTCGACGGCCTGCCTGTATCGCCGTTCAAGATCCTCCGGCTTCGCACCAGCGCAGGCTTCGGAAAGCGTTAGGTCGCCGAAGTCTTCCAGATACAGCAGCCCGGCGGTTTGATCGTAGTAATGGAGAGCCGGTACGGAGATTCCGGCTTTCGCCAGATGCGAACGCACGTTGAGGAAGGGCAGCTCGGCGATGTGATGGCCGGCGCCGCTGACGGCTTCTTCCGACTGCTTGAAGGCCTCCGGTTCGGCCAGCTGCATCAGGATGACGGAACGAGGCGTCGCCCCCGCAAGATCGAGGCGAAAATACCGCCGGTTCGACGCGTCGCCGGTGAGCGGCGTGAGCTGCTTGACCGATGCGGAAAACGGCAGCCTCATCCGAACCGTCTCGGCGACGAGTGTAGGATCCGGAGGAGCGAGCGGGGTCTTTGGCGCGGCAGGATCGGTCGTGCCCATCAGCGGCGCATTATACATGAATGGTGCGGGGCGACGAACACTTATCGCAGGAGAGGGGCGTCACGATCGCGCGACCCGGCTCCAACCGATGGAGCCGATGACGCCCCCGACCGTATCCGTCACCCAGTCGAGCCAACTGGATTCTCGCGGAGGGACGAACGACTGATGCCACTCGTCGGTCAAGCCGTAGAACGACGCCGCGACGATGGCCAGCATCAGCGCTTGTCGCGCCACGACCGGACCGGCGCCCCAACGGAAGGCGCGGTAGCAGAGGACGCCCAACACGCCATACTCCACCAGATGCAGGACCTTGTCGCCGACTTGCTTGATCAGCAGCTCCGGCAACTCGTCTTCCGGATGTGACAGGGAGGACAGATAGAAAATGATTCCGGCATAGAGCGCGAGCGGAGCCCAATACCACATCCATCGGCCGATCGCGTGCGGCCGTTCCGCCGAATCAACGCTCTCCATTTCCCTCCGTTGATTGCATGGACTCTACCCCTATGACATACTCAATCGAGGTTGGCAACCGGCCCTCGAACGACACCCATGAAAACCGCTCGCGTCTGCTTCTTCTGGCATATGCACCAGCCGTACTACACCGATCCGGTGACGGCCACGGCCAGTATGCCCTGGGTCAGGCTGCATGCGACCAAGGCCTACTTCGACATGGCCTTCCTGCTGGAGCAGTTTCCCGCCGTCAAGGCCACGTTCAATTTCACGCCCTCGCTGCTGTTGCAGCTACAGGAAATCAGCGCCGGCACCGTCCGCGATTTTTTCCTGGAGCAGGCGCAAAAACCGGCGGAGCAGTTGCGGCCGGAGGAGAAGGCTTTTCTCGTCCGGCATTTCTTCTCGGCCAACTGGGCGACGATGGTCCGCCCCTACCCGCGGTACCACGAACTCTTGGTCAAACGCGGCATGGAGCTGTCCGGCGACCATCTCGAGCGGGTGGCGCGCGCCTTTACGACTCAGGAACTGCTCGACCTCCAAGTCTGGTTCAACCTCGCCTGGTTCGGGTATGGCCCTCTTCACCGCTATCCCAAACTGGCCTCGCTTCGCGCCAAGAACCGGAACTTCACCGAAGAAGACAAGCAAGAGGTCTTGGCGCTCCAGCGGCAGGTCGTCCAAGATATCGTCCCGATGTACCGCCGCCTGATGGAGCGCGGACAAGTCGAACTCACAACTACGCCCTTCTACCATCCGATCTTGCCGCTGGTGATCGACAGCGAACACACCAGGCGCGCCAGGCCGGATTTGCCGCTCCCGGCCAGGTTCCGCGCGCCGGAAGATGCCGAGGCCCAGTTGCGGCGCGCCGTCGAGTTCCACCGAGCGACGTTCGGCGTCGCGCCGGTCGGGCTCTGGCCGTCTGAGGGCTCCGTCTGTCCGGAACTCATTCCGATGCTGCCGAAAGTGGGACTCCGCTGGCTGGCGACGGACGAAGGGATTCTGGCCCGCTCGCTCGAAGCCATGCATCAACCCTGGCAGAAGCCCAGCAGGCTCTACCGTCCCTATCGGATCGGATCGGACGA
>CAZPYP010000095.1:0-4412 GCA_964590845.1 uncultured Nitrospira sp. | reverse complement strand
CCGCCTTTACCAAGCGGTCGCTGGACCATGAAGGCACCATGCGCGTCATGACTTCGACCATGTCCGAGGCGTTGACCGCCATGCCGCCGGCCGAATCGCTGTCGCATGTGCATTCGGGCTCCTGGATCAATCAGGACTTCAAGATTTGGATCGGCCATCAGGAGGACAACCGCGGGTGGGATCTGGTCGGCCACACCAGAGCCCGCTTGCTGGAGCGCACTCCGTCGCTCGCGCCGGAGAAGGCTGAAGCCGCGTGGAACGAGTTGTACGCCGCCGAAGGCAGCGACTGGTTTTGGTGGTACGGGGACGATTTCGATACGGCCTACAAGGAGGAATTCGACCGGCTCTTCCGCACCCATCTCCGCAACGTGTGGACGTTGGCCGGCGAAACGCCTCCCGCCATGCTGAACGAACCGATCTGCGGGCTCCGCTCTGTTGGAGCGGGCGATCGTATCACCGAACCGCTGGCCTTCGTGACCCCCTCGCTCGACGGCGTCGTCACGGACTTCTTCGAGTGGCGCGGCGCCGGCACGATCAGTCCCCATCCGCCGCTGGGGGCGATGTGGAAATCCGAGGGCTTGTTCACCGCCATCTACTTCGGATGGGACCTGGAGCATCTCTATCTCCGGCTGGATCCCGACGAGGCGTCGCAGGCGAAGGAACAGAATCTTGAAATTCATCTGTATCTCCAGACGCCGAAGCGCCAGTTTCGATTGGCATTTCCGCTGACCACGGCAGCGGCAACCGAATATCGGCGTTGGGACAAGACGGCGGAAGGGTTATGGCGAGAACTCGGGGGCTCTCGCCTGATCGCCAGACGCGCCATTCTCGAGCTGGCTGTGCCGCTCAAGGACGTGGACATCGAACAGGACCAGACCGTCGAGTTGAGTCTCGCAGTTCTGGAGCATGGTTTGGAAATCGCCCGCTACCCGCATCATCAGCCGGCCAGGCTCATGGTCCCGGGACCGGACTTCGAGGCCACCATGTGGCGGGTGTAGACCGTAAGGCGTGAAACGTTAGGCGTGAGGTGTGAGCTATGATAGTCTTCAGTCGGCCGCTCGCATTGGCTGTTATGTTTAC
This sequence comes from uncultured Nitrospira sp., assembly GCA_964590845.1. Taxonomy (GTDB): domain Bacteria; phylum Nitrospirota; class Nitrospiria; order Nitrospirales; family Nitrospiraceae; genus Nitrospira_C. The sequence goes on along the minus strand of CAZPYP010000095.1, from coordinate 3,332 downwards.
ATCCCCTTACGCCTCACGCCTCACGCCTCACGAGATCCGAGGAAACCATGCCTGATCTCAGACGCGATCCCATCGTCGGCCGGTGGGTGATCATTTCGACGGAGCGCAGCGGCCGTCCGCACGACTTCGCCCAACTGCAGCCGGTCCGTCCGCTGGCCACGTCGCTCTGCCCCTTCTGCCCCGGCCAAGAACGGCTGACCCCGAAAGAAATCATGGCCTATCGGCCGCAGCCTTCGGAAGCAAACGCCCCCAATTGGTCGGTCCGGGTCGTGCCGAACAAGTTTCCAGCCCTGCAAGTGGAAGGCGAATTGGGCCGTGAAGGGCTCGGACTGTACGATCGGATGAACGGCATCGGCGCGCATGAGGTCATCATCGAAGCGCCCGGCCACAAGGACAGCCTGGCGGACCTTCCGGCCAAACGCATCGAAGACGTGCTCTGGGCCTACCGCGACCGCATCCTGGATCTCAAAAAAGACGTGCGCCTGCGCTATATCCTGATCTTCAAGAACCACGGCGCTTCGGCCGGCGCCACGCTCGAGCACAGCCATTCTCAACTGATCGCCCTGCCGGTGCTCCCGACGAGCGTGATGGAAGAAATCGACGGCTGCCGCGCCCATTACCAACAGAAGGAACGCTGTATCTACTGCGACATTCTGAGGCAGGATTTGTCGGAAGGCGATCGCGTCGTCGCCGAAAATCCGGAGTTCGTCTGCGTGACGCCCTTCGCGCCGCGCTTTCCGTTCGAAATGTGGATCTTGCCGAAACGGCATGCGGGCTACTTCGAGGAAAGCCAGAAGCAGCAGTTCGAATTCCTCGCGCCGATCCTCTCCGAGTCGCTGCGCCGGATGGACAAGGTGCTCTCAAAGCCGGCCTATAACTTCATCCTGCACAGCTCGCCCTTGCACGAAAAGACCGGGGACTACTATCACTGGCACATCGAAATCATCCCCAAGTTGACCCAAGTCGCCGGCTTCGAATGGGGCACCGGCTTCTACATAAACCCGGTCTCTCCCGAAGAAGCGGCGAAGTTCCTCCGCGAAGCCTTGTTTTAAGCCATTCCTGGCCGGACAGCGATGGTACGCACCAACTTCATATTCGTGTGCTTCCCTGACTGAGAATGATACCCCCCTGTTGCAACTCGCAGGTCGCCATAGGCTCACCCATGAGAAGCGGCAGCGATTCGCGTGAATTTTTTGGAGGATTGGAATCTTTGCGCGGAATTGCTGCCATGGGAGTTGCCATCTTTCATATTGCATGGACTTTCCCATTCCATGATTTGCTTCTGATACGTAACGGCTCCCTAATGGTGGACTTCTTTTTTGTCCTGTCCGGCTTTGTTATCTATCACAGTTATGGAGGCAGAATAGATACGGCCCGGGATGTCGCAAAATTCATGTGGCTACGGCTTGGTCGGTTATATCCACTACACCTGACTCTGCTCTTAGTGTTTCTTGGAATTGAAATTGCGAAATCCATCGCGGAAATCGAGTACGGGCTTGTCGCAAATAAGAAAGCGTTTACTTCAAACAATGCCTTTTCGTTTGCAAGCAACTTACTCCTGGTTCAAGCCCTAGGCTTCCACGATAAAGCGACTTACAACCTGGTAGCGTGGAGCATCAGCACTGAATTCTATACTTATGCTCTTTTCGCAGTCGCCTCACTTTTCATCAAGAATCGTGCGGTCATAGTCTTCGCATTAATAATCCTGATCGCAACGAGCATAGTCTTCGAACTCGGCGAGTTTAGCCACAGCTTTTTCAGATGTATCATAGGGTTTTTTCTAGGAGTGCTCGCCTACGGCGGTTGGGAAGCCCTCAACCAGGCAGGAGTCTGGCTATGGACTTCTAGATACTTCAAAGATATATGTGGCATTGCCTCGCTTGCTGGAATTCTATTCTTGCTATCAGGCGAAATCTCGGCTGCATCTAGGGCTTTCCTGTTATTGCTATATGCCATCCTTATTATTTCAACTGCGGGGACCGGCTGGCTGAGCAAACTCTTGACTGCCGCGCCTTTAGCACGCCTAGGACAGTTGAGCTACTCCATCTATATGGTTCACCTCGCAGTCATTTGGTTATTTTCTCAAGCCCTCAGATTTATTCTTCACACACCCCAGATTATCGACAGGCAAGGAGACCCCTTGCTAACCCCCCATCCCCTTGTCGGCATTCTATTTGTGTGCCTGACTATCCTGGCCATTCTTCTCCTGTCTCAATTAACTTATGCCCATATAGAGGACCCATTCCGAAAGAAGTCGAAGGCATTGATACAAGGGTGGCTCCCATCATCCATAAACAAACCAGCTCGCAGAGTAGTTTCCTCGAATCAAGTCGAGCAGCCTCGAATACTTACTTCATGACCCTGTGTCGAAATGGCCTGCTCGACAGAACCATAGGGTGTCGGTCTAGCAATTCTGCGGGGCTTTAGCCAATGATTTGCTTTCATTTTCATGGAACCGTATCATCCCCAATATGCAAGTTCAGTTGAGTCATCCTTCTCGAACCATCGAAGTGAAAGGTCCCAAGAAGGCAAAAGAACTTTTGCGTGAACTCCAGCTCGTCGTCGAAGCGCACCTCGTGATCCGAGGCGACGAACTCGTGACCGAGGACGAGATGCTATACGACAAGGACCAGATTGAAATTAGACCGGTGATTTCTGGCGGCTCTATTGAGCCGCGGGCATGAGGCCAGAGACACGCAGCAAGGGGTGTACAAAAATACTTCTCGATCTCTAGCCTCTGGCCCCTCACCACTAGCCTATGGTTGCCCAATGAACTGCACCAAGTGTAAGTCCAAAGCCGCGATCAAGATTCCCCGGCATCATGCCGCGTTCTGCAAGGGCTGCTTCAATACCTTCGTCTACGACCAGGTTGCGCGCGCGATCAAGTCGGAGAAGATGTTTAAGCAGGACGACCGCATTCTCGTCGCCGTCTCCGGCGGGAAAGACAGTTTGGCGCTCTGGGACATTTTGCTGAAACTCGGCTACAAGGCGGATGCGCTCTACGTCAACCTCGGCATCGGCGGCTATTCGAACCGGTCACAGGAGAAGGTGCGGGCCTATGCGGAGCGCCTCGCCGCTCCGCTTGGCGCTTTGCTCCATACCCATACCGTTGAACAGGAGGAAGGCGCCGGGATCAAGGAACTGTCGATGCTGGTCCACCGCCCGACCTGTTCGACGTGCGGGACAATCAAGCGGTACCAATTCAACCGCGTTGCGATCGAACAGGATTACGACGTGATGGCGACCGGCCACAACCTGGACGACGAGGCCGCGCGCCTGCTCGGCAACGTGCTCCATTGGCAGGAGGAATATCTCGACAAGCAGGGGCCGAG
>CAZPYP010000094.1:0-8386 GCA_964590845.1 uncultured Nitrospira sp. | reverse complement strand
CATCGAATCAGCCTTTCGCGGCACCGACTACGTGGTGAAGTACCTGCCGAGATAGTGAGAGTCGAGGGCTCTCATGGCGCCGGTTGAACAGTCGCGTACGGCGATCGACCGGCGGAGGCCACTTCCTCCATGCAGGTTTGCTTCGTGAGCGCAGTAGGCATTGAGCGTCGGCTACTGCGTGAAGTACACATTGAAATAGGCGAGATCCGATTGCTGTCCCCCATAGCGGGCGATGAGTCTCAGGGTCGGCCCGCCTTGCGCAGCCTGGTTGAAGTACCAATTCGTCAAAATTGCCATGCAGGTGCTGGATGGACCCGGCTTCGACGGATCCCCGATCCGGAACTGGATGCGGCTCGCCGTATGCTCGAGAATCGTGAACACCATATTGCATTGTTCGAAAGTGGGAGCTCCTCCGGCGATCTGCCGCGAGGGGATCATCAAGTCTGGTATTTCAAGTGCGTATGTGAGGCCGGGAACAGCGGATGCCGCTAAATAGAGGCCGTTGATGACGTAGGTTGTGCGTAAAGCCAACGGCCAACGCGGGCTCTGCAAATTGTAACTTGCGGGGAGTGAAGGCGGAGCGGGAAGTTGCCACGGCAGCGAGGCCAGGACTGGGCCAGGCACGACCGTAACGGGCTGCGGCCAGCAGGTCGTCGCACCGTTTCTAGTGCCGCAGACCTGGCCGCTTGTGGCGTTCCCGGGAACACTCAACAAGCCCTTCGTCTCGTCAGAGGGAAGGCCGGGGCCGCTGAAGCTCGCCCTCAGAGGGACGGTCCCTATCCGATACTGCCCGCTCAGGTTGTATCCTTCCACCAACAATTGGGCGAGTCTGGGGAACGTTGCGTTGTTCGGCAACACAGCCGGGAGGATCACGAACGATTCGTTGACGCGAAATCCGCTGGCGTTGGGATTCACGCCTAACTTCACGATTTTGGGACCTCCCGTTTTCCACGTCACCGGATTCGGTGCGAGTACGTCCCGGCTGTTGGTGGGGTTGGCCTCGGAGCGGAAGGACAGGGGGCCGGTCACCGGCGAAGGTGGAGCAGGATCGCTGACAATATCCGTATAGGCTCCCGTTTGACTCGCGTCCGCCTGTCGAAAGATCGATTTAAAGAGATTGCTCGCGACGAAGGTCAACCGATCGCCGGAAGGAGCCGCGGCCGGATTCAGCATTTCGACCCAGTGGTAATTCTGATATATCCCGTTCGGTTGCCCGATCAGAGCCAGTTTTCTCATTTCGCTCTGGGGTATTCCTCCGCCCGGATTCGTTCGCACGTTCTCGATCAAGCTCAGGTGCGACAGGCTGACGCCGCAGAGAGTGACCAGGTCGCCCTGGCTGAAGGATTCCGGGACGACCCTGGTGATTTTTGCCACGGGGTCGAACACTTCGTAATACATTTCAAGCGTGCGAGGGGTGCCTCCTCGATGGTAGACCACCAGCGGCGTCTGGAATGACCGCAGCCAGGCCGGCACGGCGACTCGAATCTCTGAAGGCGTTTGCACGATCGGGGTTAGCACCGTCTCTCCGATCTTTGCGACGAATCTCGTCGGATCAAGATTGCGGCCGCGGATCGTCAGTTCACGCCCCGCCGGTATCTTTTGCTTTGGCTGCCAATCCACCACGTCGGGGATCGGATTCGGGCCGAACTCATCAGTTGGTGGGATCGACTGCCCCATCCCTGCTTTGGACGTAAACCCGGTGGCCTTGCGATTTGTCTGCATCGGCGCATGGATGGTTGCAGTCTGCGGTGGAACCGGCGGCGGAGGGATCGCCCCGGCACACAGATCCGGAGCGTTCATCAGAGCCAACTTGGAGGGTGCCAGCGTCTGTATCGACTGTTGCATGGTGAAGCGGGAGATGCCCGTGGAAGCAGACGCCCGGGATTGGATTCCGCTGATCGACCCGACGGCATCCAGTCCCTGTCCTTTCGGCATGAGAAGCACAATATGGCGGGTGTCTTCTCCGTCCGGCGCTGCCAGGGCAAGCGGAAATGGCACGTCGAAATCGTGGGGAACTGCGTGGGCCTTGACGGTCGCCGAGACGGTTCCGTTCACATCAGCGATGACCAGCGCATCCGGCAACGCCGCATCCACTTGGTAGGCGCCGGCTTGGATGACCTGCTCCGATCCGTCTCGGGTCTGGAAATGGACGGATTCCGTCAGTTCGATCACGCCGGCTTCCGGGGAGGGAGCGGTGTCCTGAGAGGCTGTTACACAACCCGCGATCACGACCATCATCGTTCCCATGAGTGTTCTTCCTAGGCGCCGCATTGCAGTCTCCTTTTCAGGTGTGTCGCTCCAGGCCGTGCGTCTCAACGATCTGTCGTAGCCAGTGTGGACAAGGTTCACGGCGCCCAAGTGTAGGATGGGTTCCAGAGGCTGTCAATTCGGCAGTCTTGAGACGAGCCCCCCTTGGCTCAGGTTGATCTTTTAGCCTGGTTCTCCTAAGCTTTCCCCGCCACAAGTGCGAGGAGCCATCGTGCGCCTCTCAACATTCCGCTGTCTTCCCCATTCCATCCCATTGAACCAAGAGGACTGCTCCGACGACAGATCCATAGGCGATTCATCTGCCCGGCGTATATCGGCAGATGGACTGGTTCGATCGCTTCGCAGAGAAAAGGTGCATGGATGAAAGGCCGCGTGCTCGGCATTCTCTTGCTGGCTGCCCATGCTGCTGGTTGCGGCTGGGTGGATCTGTTTTCGAGTCCGCCGGTTCCGGACTACCGCATGCCGAGCCAAGCCGAGTTGGAGCAGGTCATGACTCGAAGTATGGGACGAGCGCCGGCCAAGCCCCCTCCCATCAACACGGACGGGGTCGAAGTCGTATTTCAGACTGGTCACGCCGGCGGCATCCACGCGCTCGCGTTGAGCCCAAACGGTCGGTATATCGCGTCGAGCGGGAGCCAAGATGGGTCGGTCAAGATTTGGGACGTGGCGAGCGGCCAGGAGATCCGGAACTTTACCGGATTCGGAGGGTTCGGGCAGGGAGCCGACCGACTCGCATTCAGCGAAGACAGCGCGCAGATCGTCGTCCATGAGTACAGCGGGGGCGTCAAAGTCATTGAGGTCGCCACCGGACGCGAGGTGCGCAGCGTCGGGTCTCTACTGGGCGGTGGGGGAGCGATCAGCGCCAATGGACGCTATGCGGCTGTGCACGAAAGCGGCGGCGCCAAATCCAGCGACCGCTTGGTCGCAGGAAACCAACCGGTTTCCGTCCTTGATCTCGCCGCAGGCCGTACCGTCTGGACCGTTCCGGATTCCACGGTCCAGCAGGCTCTGGCGATCAGCCGGGACGGCAAGGTCGTAGTCACGATGAAAACCGACGTGGGCCTGTCCTCGTCCGCCGGCATGATCGGCACGATTGGCTCGACCATTGGTTCGATCGTGGGATTGGGCGGGTTGTTCGACCGCCAACCGCCTGATCCCACGTTCAAGCAGGAACTGCTCGTGTGGGATGTGCCGGTGAAAAAGCTGCGCCGCACGTTGCCCTACGCCGGAATATCGGATGGAATCGGGGGGACTCTCAGTCCCGATGGTCGGTACCTTGTGACCGAACAGCCGGTCGATCAGACGATGCGCGTGCTGGATCTCGAAACGGGAAAGACTCTGACGTCGATTTCTCTGCATACGTCCGGCATGACCGGCATGGGAATGACCCATGCCCTGACGTTCAGCCCGGACGGACAGGTACTGGCGATTGCCAAGGGCGACGGAATGGCCAAGCTGCTGGAGTTTCCCAGCGGTCGAGAGGTCAAGCGGATGGAGGCGACGTCGCTGAATTTCAGTCCCGACGGCCGCAGGTTGATTGTCGGACCGTTGAAGGACGGAGCGCCGTATCTACAAGATCTGGTCAGTGGAGAGGAGACGCGGCTGGCAGGCGGGATCAGCGAAGTGTCCGATTTGAGCCTTACGGCGGACGGTCGGTCGATCGTGGCCGGCATGCACGGAGGAAGCGCCAAGCTCTGGGATCTTGCCACGGGGCAGTTGGTTCGCACCTTCGATTGTCCGGACGGCATGGCCGTGAGTTCAGTCGCCGTGAGCCGCGTGCAGCCACTGTTGGCCACCGGCTGCGTGAACGGATCGGCGTGGGTCTGGGATTTAACCACTGGAGCGCGAGTACGTAATCTCGCGCCACCACTTGCCGTCCATCAGTTCACGCCTGCCTTGCTCCGTGTCACGCCGGATGGCCAGACCGTCGTGGGTGGGATCGGCAACCACGTTGTGTCGTGGGATCTCTCGTCGGGCAAAGAACGGCAACGGATCACGCTGCCCAAGGAGGAGCTGTCCAAAGGGTTTGGATTGATGCAGGATCCCTCGGCGTACGAAGGGCTCGATCCGAAGCTCCGCGCCATGATGGAAGCCCAGGCGCCGACACATCCGTCCATTGATCCGCAGACCGCGGAACGGATAGAAGACAGCGCGCAGTGGGTCCGTTCGCTGGCCGTGCATCCAAACGGGCAGCTTGTGGCGATCGGCCGAGCCAGCAGCACGGCCTTGTGGGACTTGCGCACCGGGAAGCAAGTCCTCGAATTTCGTAACGTGAGCCGCCTGCAGGCCCGAGCGCAACAACAGCGAATGCGTGAGCAGGAACACCAGCAGGCCATGGAGGAGGCGAATAGCCTGAAGTCGCTCCTGCCCTTCGGGGGCATGTCTTCCCGCTCGATGCCCAAATCCGGCGCCATGGTCATGATGGACGACCCGTCCGAGTTATTCGAGGATCTCGGCGACGAAAACCGCGGCGCCCGGAGCTTGGCATTCAGTCCGGACGGACGATTCCTCTTAACCGACGGGTGGGGCGGTAAGACGATATGGGACGTTGCGACCGGCAAGAAAGTGCCCGCGCCGAAGAAGCCGGCCCAACAACCTAGTTTCGATCCGATGAGTATCCTGGGCGAGCTGGAATTGAACGTCGAGGGGACCGGCGCCGCCTTCAGTCCGGATGGCCGGCTTGCCGCCCGCGGTCATGGTCAGGTGATTACGGTCTGGGATGTGGGGAGCGGCCAGGATCGCGTCGAACTGATCGGTCATACGGCCGCGGTCAATGCGGTGGCGTTCACGCCTGACGGCCGCCGGCTGCTGAGCGGCGGAGCAGATGGGACGGTGCGGCTTTGGGATGTTCACAAGGGCAAAGAGCTGGCCGCGTTCATCGCGTTGGGTCGGGAGGATTTCGTAACGGTCACTCCGGACCAGTATTACCGCGCCTCGAAAGCGCGGATCAAAGGCGTGTCGTTTCGCGTCAGGAAACAACTCTACCCGTTCGAGCAGTTCGATCTGCGGTACAACCGCCCGGACATCGTGCTGGCGCGACTGGGGTTGGTGTCGCCGGAGGTCGTGCAGAGTTACCGCCTTGCCTATGAACGCCGGCTCAAGAAAATGGGCCTTACCGAGTTCATGCTCGCCGCCGATTTCCATGTGCCGGACGTGGAACTGCTGACCAAGGACGTGCCCGTATCGATGAACGCCGCGACGCTCACGTTACGCGTCCGAGCCACGGACAGCAAGGTCGCTTTGGACCGATTTAACGTGTTTCTCAACGACGTGCCGATCTATGGGACGGCCGGGCTTCCGTTGCCGAGCAGAGAGCTGAAGACCCATGAGCAGGAGCTGTCGGTTCCTCTGGTGCACGGCCGCAACAAGATCCAAATTTCGGTCCTCAATCGACAGGGGGCCGAATCGTACAAACAGACGCTCTACACCGTCTCGACGGCGCAAGCCGCGACGGCCGAGGTCTATGTCGTGGCCGTCGGGGTGAGCGACTACAAAGATAAAGCCTATAACCTCCGCTACGCAGCGAAGGATGCCGGCGATCTGATCGCCGCCTACAAGGCGCTGGAGCAGCGGGCGAGTGCCTCGACCAAGGTGCATGTCTTGAACCTGTCGAATCAGAACGCGACGAAGGCAGAGATCGTCAAGGCAAAGGATTGGCTCAAACGATCGAAGATCAACGATCTCGTCGTGGTCTTCGCCGCCGGCCACGGCATGACGGACGACAAGTCGGATTATTATTTCGGCACGTACGACATCGACGCCAAACACCCGGCCGCGAACGGCTTGCCGTACCAGGAATTCGAGAACCTCCTGGACGGCATTCCAGCCTTGCAGAAAGTACTGTTGATCGACACCTGCTTCTCAGGAGAAATCGAGAAAGACCAAGCCATCGTGGTGGCTCAGACGGAGACGGACGGGGCCGGCACCGTCAAGATGCGGGCCTTCAAAGCCGCCCGCGCCGTGACGGTGGTGGCCGATGGGCAGCCCGCTCCCGCAAGCGGCGGATCGGGCGTCTCGCGTCTCTCCAACGAGATGCTCCGATTCCAGCAGGATTGGTTTGCCGACCTGCGGCGCGGCACCGGGGCGGCGGTGATTTCAAGCTCCAGCGGCAACGAGTACAGCCTCGAAGGCGAGCAGTGGAAGAACGGTGTGTTCACCTATGCCCTCCTGAACGGGCTGAAGAACCATGGGGCCGATGCCAACCAGGATCGGATTATCACGGTCAGCGAGCTGCAGGCCTATGTGATCGAGCAGGTGCGCACCCTGACCCAGGGGGGGCAGAACCCCACGGTGCGGCGGGAGAATTTGGAATACGACTTTGCGGTGTACTGAACAAGCATGAAGATTGAACCTTTCGGCTGAAGGCATCGACAAACTCGGTAAGGGACGTTCAGGTCGCAGCCTGCGTTCGATTGAGGAGGAGAAGCCATGAGACAAGCAGGGAAGACGATGAGCGTTGTTTTGCTGGGATCTCTTATTGCTGCCTGTACAGCGACTGATGGGGCAGAAAAGCGTGATGCAGCAACGAATCCGCCTGCTCAAATCGTTGAAGCTGCCTCACCAGGTGATGGCTCACCAGTTACGACCGACGAGGGCGATGTCAGCAGTCGCGCCGTAGGGCAACCTTGTGTAACAGCGGTGGGTTGTAGCCGAATGGAGAAAATCTTAAAAGAAGCGCGGCGCTCTTACCATACCCCTTTCGAGCAACCCGCGCCCAAGGATGGAGGCCAGTGTCTCGTCAAGGCGCAAGGAACCTACATGACGACGGGAGGCGCTGCGGGAACTTACAACGGCGTCGAGTTGCACCGCTGGGAGAAAGTGGCGACGATCTCGTCGATGCCGGCGATGAAGACTTATCAGTTTCAATACACGATGAGCGTCAGCGGATTCATGGATCAGACAGGCGCGGGCGGACAGTGGCGTGGCACGTGGGAAGGGACGGCCACGCGCATGGAGACTTGGCAAGCGCCTTTGGTCACAAACCCTGCGACGGGACAGCCCGCATTTCGGCTAACAACGACGCCGTCATTCTCTACCACCGTGCCCTATACCGGACACTTGCTGAATCCATTGCGGCCCGATCCGAGGACGTCGGCGACGGTGAGTGCATTCGCGCAGCCGCAGCAACTGTTTTCATCCGGTACCTCGTACGTCGTTCCAGTGACGACCGGCTCAACGAAACAGGCAACCGGGATCGCATGGATGTGGAGCAACCCGCTGGGTGACGCGACGTTCACTTGTAGCTGGAATGTTTCCTTGTAGTGGCGTCGACCCATCGGCGTGATCGAGGTAAGCAACATGGCGCTTAGCGATGATTCGCAGCGTTCGTTTTCCCGGAGAGGTGCGCCAGCAGGGCTGATTGGTTAGCGATGAGAAACGTCATGTTGATGTTCGCCGTATTCCCGATCGGCGCGGCGGTGATCTCCAGTTCCAGCGGGAACGAGTACAGTTTGGAAGGGGAGCAGTGGAAGAACGACACCAGTGACCGAACCTTTTCATGTTGTGATCGACGAACTATTGAGAAGACGTGGGCGTTTTTGCTGAAGTGTCTGAGGCGGTGTTGAGGTAAGCCCAGTGAGCGCGACGACAGATTTGGCGGGAGTGAGCGAATCACAGGAGGTCGCGAAAGGCCTTGCTCGCCGATGGCGCGTCCTAGCTGAATGCAGAAGCCTCCTGGTTGTGCTGCTGTGTCTTGGCTCGTGGGGCGGCATGGACGTCGCACTCGCCGACGAGCCGCCTGATCATGCACAACCGGGCACGGCACCTTCGATCGTCACGACCGATCGGCAGCTTCATTTTACCAGCGCCGACGGAACTGACGTGGCAATCCGCTCCGGCAGCTATGAGGTCGAGCCCGTGGGGGAGACGAGACTGCGTCTCACCCGGCTCGACGATCGAACGGTGGTTTTTATACAAGCCTCGCCGTCGACACATGAGGAAACGGTAGCGTCGCCGGCCGCGCTGATTGCCGCCATGGACGAGGACACGACGCATCTCGTGTTGTTGATGCCAGACCAGACCGCGCTCGATGCCGCCGGAAGCGTGGGTGGTGTGCGATCGCGAGCTGTCGTACAAGCACCGCAGTTGTCTTCGCAGCAGATCAAACAAGTCTACCGCA
>CAZPYP010000093.1:5899-8599 GCA_964590845.1 uncultured Nitrospira sp. | reverse complement strand
TTGGTCTTGAGGAGATCTTGGGTCAGACTATTGAGCCACCGCTGCAACGTCTGCGAGTCGGCGTGGCCGATGTGGGCCGTGATGATTTCGCGCTGCTTCAGGTGCACCTGCTCGAACTTGTACACCTGATCGATGGCGGCGGAGAACAGCGGCTTCTGCATGAGCAAGAGATGATAATAGGTTTCGATGCGCACGATCGCATCGACGATGTCCTTGAGCCTCGACGCCTGACGGTCGGGAGCCCCCAGCATTACCAAGTATCGCTCTCTCCCCTGCTCATCCGGCGTGAAACTGGTCACCAGGCTCGTATGCTCGCCGAAAATTCTGCTGCCGTAGACCACCGGCCCTGGGAACAACTCGCGCAGGCGCTCCCTGGCGGGCAAAGGATCCTTCGAGAGCAGGATATCCAGCCGGCAGACTTCCGTCCCCAACGGCTCTGCCGGGAATCGGTATCCGGGAAACGCCAGCGATCCGAATGACACGTCGGGAATGGTGCCCGGCGGCAGGTGCCAGATTTGGTAGTTGTAGTATTCGGTATGGGCTTGCCAGACCAGAATGAGCCGCTCGCCGACGTCCGTTTCCTTGACCCCGTAGCCGAACGTCTCCCGAAGGACGGTGGTGCCGGCGGGCACCTTCATGGCTGCGAGCAGCGATTCGAACTCGCGACGGCTGGCCGCCCGCTGCGTCGGAGGATCCGACATACGAAAGGCCTTGAAATGCACGTGCGCCGGCGCGCGGAGCCAATCGGCCAAGGGCATGCTGGGCCGATCGTGCAACTTCTTCAACAGCGACTCAGTGGCCGGTTGCGGGACTTCTGCCTGCTCCATCCTGCTCGATCCTTTCTTGAGGTCCGTGTTGCTTACAACCCCGGTCGCTTCTCCGCCGTCACCATGACGTGAGACGGCCCCTCCGGGCGACGAACATCCAACTGCAAGGTCTGCCCCGCCTCGACCTGACAGAGGCGTTTGGCCTCGCGTTCGGTCTGCACGGCCGCCAACGAGGTCCCGTTGCAGGCTGTGATGCGGTCGCCCACTTTCAACCCGGCCTTCTCCGCCGGCAGTCCGCTGCGCAGTTCACGCACCAGATAAAATCGGGCACCCTTCTCCTCCAGCAACTCCCAATTGACGCCGATCCTCCCGGAACCCAGCAGGCCGGTCTGCGAGGCGAACCGCGCCAGCATGCGGTGGACGATCAACCGAGCCGAACTTTCCGGATCTTCGGTCGTGGGATCGGTCAGGTGTCCCTCGCCCCCGAACAACAGGAGACCGGTTTCGACGTCGATCATCCGCAACGCCAGCGAGACGCTGTGCAACCGCTCCTGCTCTCGGCGTTCCCATTGCTGCACTTCGCCGACGATGATGGCCTGCGCGCCCACGAGTTTACCCACCTTCAGCACGTTCGCGTCATCCGAATGGGTCAGCTGAATCACCTGCTCCTTCAGCACTTCATCGAGTTTGGCCCGCTCCACCATGTGGACGTCGAGATCCAGCAAAAGCGTCGTCACGATGCCGGCGACCCGCGACCCGGTCCCCTGAGTCCCGGCTGCGTCTTCGAACAGCATGACCGCCATCGTCCGATATCGGTCGATGCTCTCGCGATTGATCGGACCTGTGCCGGACACCACCGGTTCCGGCCTGCCGCCGCCCGCCGGCGAAGGCGGCACCCCGGACGCCGCACAGACGCGCCGCCGCTGGAGAATCGCCGCTGGCGGCCCCCAGGCGCACAGTTCGTCGTTCACCAAGACGACGTGGTGCGGATATTCACGCTGGTGTTCCGAAGCGATGTTGGTGAAGGGATAGAACAGACAGCCGCCGATCCACACGGACAGCGGACAATAGGCCAGCTCGTAGAGCCACTGCTTCCGAGCCGTGAGCGAGTATTCCCACACCAAGAGACGCCCGTCGTCGCGCAAGACGCGATCGGGACGCCCGATTTCATCGATCACCTGCGCCTTCGTCATCGGCACCGAGAGGCGATCGAGCTTCGACTCCGACTTGACGATCGTATAACCGACCCCGCAGGCCGATTGCAGCCCGCCCAGGACGAAGATCAGACAACTCACAACGAGAGAAACCTGCGTCTCTGTGGCGAACGCCCGAAACGGCATTCCGGAGCGTAACATTCCGTACGTCGGCACCGCAATGTAAGGGAAACAGGGAAAGGCTAATTCAGCGAAGGATCGGCCGGCATGTCCGCATAGTGACGATACTCCTCGCCCAAGGCGCCGACAATGTCGGCCCAGATTCTGGCAGGGTCTTTCTCGAACACGACCGCCGGATCCGCTGGAATGGTGATCCAGGAACCGGTTTTCATTTCGGATTCGAGCTGGCCCGGTCCCCAGCCCGAATAGCCGACGTACGCGCGAAAAGCCTCACGCCCTCCGTTCGCCGTCAGAATCTTGTCCACCAACTCCATGTCGCCGCCGAGACAGACGCCGTCGAACACGTGGTGAGAGTTGTCCGGCAACCGTTCGAGCCGGTAGAGCAGCATCACCTGATTCGGCTGAACCGGTCCGCCGGAGAACAACACATGCTGCTGTCCTTCGAGCACCGGCACTTGCGGCAAGGCCTCGGACACGGACATGGCCGTCGGCCGATTGACGACGACACCCAACGCGCCTTCGGTCCCGTGTTCGCAGAGCAGGACCACGGTCTGACGGAAATTGGGATCGCGGAGGCTGGGTGCGGCGACCAGAAACAT
>CAZPYP010000093.1:0-5799 GCA_964590845.1 uncultured Nitrospira sp. | reverse complement strand
ATGACGGCCGAACCGGTTGCGCGATAAGGCCGCCGCGCGGCGCTCAAGGCAACCGTGGCAACGCCGCCTTGGCCAGCGCCTCTAGCTTTGGCTGCAGCGTATTCGCCTTTTCGTTGCGTCCCGCCTCAAGGTTCACCGCCAGCGTGTGCACACCCTGGCGCACGACCAAAATTGCATACTCCCCCTGATACTGGTCGCGCGGCTTGGGGAGCATGACATACGCGCGCGCGCCCACCCCTGTGACCGGCTGCCGCGGCGTGGCGTCCGCCTTGAAGATTTTGAGCAGCGCCTCGTAGTGCGCCTCGGACTGCGGCCCCGAGTACAGTGTGAACCCACCGCCTTCGTACTCGCACGATGAGCCGCCGTTGGCGAGTTGCGCGCCAGCCGGCTCGTCAAACGGCTGGCGACCGGTGATCTTCGCGAACTCAGCTTTGCTCATCAACGTGCAGGCTGCCGCGGGTCCGGCCTTGATGCCGGCCCGGTTCGCCTGCTCGGTGCGCGACTCCCCCAATGCGACGTCCTGTAACGCGACGACTGCAAATGCCGTAAAGAGTAAACCTCTACCAACATTGCCCATCGTTACCTCCCTGCTCCTGGCCACGAGAGCATGACGCGCCGTCGATCCGCGCATTGCCACGGACTACTTTGGTGGCTCGATCCCGCAGAAGCAGCGGCACACCACCCAGGGCTCGGAGTAGCAGATCGGACGGTCTGTTCCGTTTCGCACGTAGGCTGGCCCCACCTTACCCTTGTACGTCGCCACGCGGCTCTCTCCAGACAAGAACGGGCAGGGAGATCATCCCTGCCCGTTCTTGAGTCGTCTGCTGGCAGCAATCGGCTGACTAGCCGCTTCTCCTACTTCACTTCGGACAGATGCGTCACCGCGCCCTCCGCATGTTGGGTGGCCACATCGGCATGGCCGGCCTTGCCGTGCTCGATCGCTTCGTTGAGATGCTTGATGCCTTCATCGAGATGGGGATTCTTCATTCCGGCCGCCTGTGCATGCTTCAAAGCTCCTTCCGCATGCTTCACCAGAGCATCGGCATGCCCCTGCTTGCCATGGGCCGCCGCTTCCTTGGCATGCTCGACGGCTTCACTGACATGCTTGTTGTCGGCTTGCGCCACAACCGGCAACCCCAGCAGGGCCACCGCCGCCAACACGAACATTCCGCGATTGATCGTCGTCATGGACGCCTCCTCTGTAACCGGGTTAGATGCGTTCTGTGATGAGTCCGCACAATACTGGTTTCAACTTACACAGCCCCCCGGAGGGTGTCAAGAAGGCCGCGCCGCCTCATCGACACCCAGGACGTGTTGTAAGCCTCGAAAATCCTTTTCTACCGGGCACGCGAAGTCTCGGCTCCATTCCCACCAGCTTCCGGCGTAGTTCCTCACGGACTTGTACCCGGCCAGCTTGAGGACGAAATACAACCAGGCCGACCGTACGCCCCCGGTGCAGTAGCACACGATGTCTTGCTCCGGCTTCAAGCCCTTGTCCTCCAGGCTGGTTTGGATGACGGCGAGATCTTTCACGGTTGCATTTTTGTTGAGGAATCCATTCCACGCCAGGTGAATTGCGGAAGGGATGTGGCCGGATCTTGGAATCCCTGAAATGTCCTTTCCCAGGTACTCCTCCAAGCTCCTGGCATCGACGATCACGGTATTGGGGCGCGGCTTCTTCACCATCTCTTTCAGTTCGTCCTTCATGACGGCAGTCTGCTTGGCCACCTTCACCGTAAAGTTGCCGGGCTTGGGCGTCACCCGGCCATGCTCGAAGGGCCTTCGCTCCTCCACCCATTTGACCCAGCCGCCGTCGAGAACCCTGATGTTGGTATGGCCTAGGTACTCCAGCATCCAGAACATCCTGCCTTCGTCGCCCCAGTTGTCGAAGGGATTCGAGTAAATGACGATCTCGCTGTCGTCGTTGATGCCCAGGAAGCGCATCTTCTGCTGCATGTGCCCCATGTCCGGATCGAGCAGTCCCTTTGCCACCGCATTGGGATCGCTATAGTCGTGCCAGGTCGTATGGACGGCACCGGGGATATGTCCGCCGAATTCGTACGCCGCTTTTCCACGAACGTCGATGACGACCAATCCCGGCTGCCCCAACCGCGATTCAAGCGTCGCCGTATCGATGAGTAACGGGTGGTTCATGATGCTCCTCTTGTACCGAACTTTCAGCCGTCCGCTTTCAGCGGACAGCTGGTCGGCTCAGCCTGGCTGCCGATAGCTGTCTGCTGATCGCTCTCACGGCGCAACACCGCCGCGAGTTCTCCCGACAAGGGAAATTCGCGTTCGTAGATGACGAACCGATACGGATCAGCTCCGGTCAGGCCGTACTCGGTCCGCAGCATGTCATGCTGCTTGTCGGTCAGGATATGGTACTGGACCCGCGTTTTCACTTTCAAACCGTCGGCGGCCTGCGGCATTTGATACACGAACTGATACTCGCGGCTGGCCAACGGCATGAGGCGGTTATCATACAACTCCACGATGGCCGGCTGCCACATGATCCAGCGCCCCATGGTGGAGGTCTGCCGATCCAACACCGCTCCCTGCCGGTCCTCGACCGTGAACTCGACCGTGAAGAAGCGGTCTGGGTCGCCGGTGGGAATCTTGTGACCGGCTCCGGCGTTGATGAGGGTGAGCGTGAATCCCACGCGGTCACCAGGTTTCGGCGCCGTGAGATCGGCCTTGACCTGCACCGCCACCGCGCGCTTGACCATGTCGGGATCGTGCCCGCCTCTCCAGAGATGTTGCCGGCCCCGCCGCAGAGGACCGTTGGTGGCAATCGGGCGGTCGATCTCCGGCATATGGCAGCTCTGGCAAATAAACCCCCGCTCCTTCATGTAGAACTTGCCTTCGTATTCGGCATAGGTCCCGCACGGTCCCACTCGGTAGAACTGCACCGGTCCGGACACGACGTTGTGGCAACGGTTACAAACCTGGGCCGTACGAAAGTTGGGATCGAACTTGGTCGGATGCGGTGCGACGGAATCTTCGAACGGCCCGTAGATGACTCCGTCCCGAACGTGGCAGGCGGCGCAGGTGACGGATTCCTTTTGATACTCTGGGTCGTAGTGCGGGTTCGGCTCTTGCGCCGCCTTCTCGACGCGACCTCGAGGAATCTCCTTCACAAGAGTCGGTTGTTGATTTTCCAGTGGCGTGTGGCAATTCAAACACACCCAAATGTTCTTGTCTTTTTTCCAATAGGCTTGGAAGAACGGATCCTCATAGGCATGGGCATGAATGCTCGACTTCCACTCCTCGTAGATGTCGCGATGACATTGGCCACAGGACTCCGCCTTCAGGCTGGGCAAACCCTCCGGAACTCGCTGGAACGGGATGGCGTGGGCGTACTCGGAGCGCAGCCCGAAGATCACGACCGGTTTGATCTCGGTGTAGTAGAGATAGACGGCTCCGGCGGCAGTCAGCAGCGCCAGACCAATTTTGAGCCCGCGCGTCATGCCTTCAGTAACGCCAGCAGATGAGCCTCGACCGAGGCGGCCAAGGCGGTGAGGTTGTATCCCCCTTCCAACGACGACAGGATCCGCCCCTCCGCATGTCGCTTCGCAATACCGGCGACGATGTCGGTCAAGTCGGCATAACCGGCCTCCGTCAAGCCCATACTGGCCAAGGGGTCGTCGCGGTGGGCATCGAATCCGGCCGAGATGATCACGAAGTCTGGCCTGAACGAGTCGGCTGTCGGCACCAGCGACTTGAGGAACATCGCGTGGTATTCCTCGTCACCCTCGCCGGCCTCCATCGGCACATTGATCGTGAACCCTTCCCCGGCGCCTGTACCCCGGTCCGTGCCGCGCCCGGTTCCCGGATAATGTGGATACTGATGGGAGCTGAAGAACAAGATGGAGGGATCGTCTTCAAAACTGTGCTGGGTGCCGTTCCCGTGATGCACGTCCCAGTCGACGATGAGGACTTTCTTTAGCCCATGCTTCTGCTGCACGTACCGGGCGGCAATCGCGACATTGTTGAACAGACAGAAACCCATCGCCCGCCCGGCCTCCGCATGGTGCCCCGGCGGCCGCACGGCACAGAATACATGGTCGACCTGTTTGGCGACGATGGCATCGACTGCCGCCAAAGCTCCGCCTGCAGCCAGATACGCGGCATTCAATGATCCAGGTGACATCGAGGTATCAGGGTCGAGCGACACCCGCCCGTGGGCAGGGGCATGTTGGTTGAGCGCCGCCACATAACCGGGCGTATGGACCATCGTGATCCACTTGTCCTCCGCCCTGCGCGGTTCGATCCAAGCCAGCCGTGCCAACGTGCCGTTCTGCTCGAGTCGCTGCATGATGGCACGGAGCCGATTAGGAGATTCGGGGTGCCCGGCTCCCATGTCGTGCTCAAGATACGCGGGATGATAAACAAGCCCCGTCTTGCCCATGTGGAGCAGGTTATCACGCACGAAAGAGCGTAGACAACGCGCGGAAACGCGTGTTACGGTCGGCTCAGTCTCTATTCTTGATAAGGAGCCGTTGATGCCCAACCCCCGCATCGAGCCACTGAAAAAAGTTCTGGCGATGGATCCAAACGACGACGTGGCGTGGTTCGGCCTAGGGAAAGCCTACATGGACGACGGCAACTTCGAGGAGGCGGCCAAGGCCTTGCGCCAGTGCGTGACGGTCAAGCCCTCTTATTCAGCGGCTTACCTGGCGCTCGCCCAGTCGCTCCAGAAGCTCGGCCAGGCCGCTGAATGCCGGCAAGTGGCGATCGCCGGAATCGACGTATCCACGAAGAATGGCGACGCGATGGTGACGAAGAATCTGGAAATGCTGAAAAGCTCGCTCCCCGCCTGACGCCGTCACAAAACCTGACGACAGAGATCCGCCACACTCTCGCCAAGACCGGTTCGGGCCGAGGGGTTCTCGATGAGCAGACGCACCCGCGGCCGAACCCGGTCGTGCCTGGCTCGTTCGACGATTTCAACGTTGGCCAATCTCGTGGCCGCCTTCGACGGTATCGGCTCGACATCCCACAACGAGATCATGACCGCGCTGACGGACCGAAACCTGGTCAATAAGACCGTCACAGCCCCAGCCAGAGCTTTGAGGTCCAGCCAGATCCTGTCTGGCCGGGACGTCCGATCTCCTCCGAGATCCGCCCGGGGAATCGAAATGCTTAGAAGGACAGGGTCACAATAGTCAACCAATTGTTTATATTTCTGCTGAATCCTTGCAAGAATGCGATGGATGAGAACAACCCCTCGATCTTCCTCGATCCCCAACGTTTCATCGGCAACCAAGCCACGCAACGGCAGCCGCTGCCGCTCAGCGGACCCGACCATCACGGTCACTTCGACGAAAAAACGATCGTGCCCAAGGCGGCATTCCAGATCGGCTGTCCTCGATTGAGACTCAGGCAGAAACGCCACCCGCACACCACCTCGGATGAGTTGTGTCGCCAGTTCGAGCTCGGCGAGCGCCGACTCCCGAATGCCGTAGTCGTGGTGAGTCAACCGGCGGACGAGACGGCTGAGCCGCAGATGGCTCGATTGATCGGCGCAGTGGCGGTGCAGCGTCGACCAACGGTCTTGCAGATCGCGTGAGAGCCCCTCTTCCTCGCGCTTCCATGCCGGGACCGATTCGCGATGATCGTCAGGGAGATGTCTGACAAGTTTGAACGTCTTGCGTGAACGGAACCTCGGCATGGCTCATACCGCTTCCGCGTCGTCATCGTCGCTGGACGATGCGCTGAGCAAACCGGGGCGTCGCTGAGACACTTCGTCGCAGACCTCGTCGAGCCAGCGCCCCGCGCAACCAAGCACCTCACGAACCA
>CAZPYP010000092.1:2859-8715 GCA_964590845.1 uncultured Nitrospira sp. | reverse complement strand
ACGATCGACACGTTGGCCGTCATGCCGGGCTTCAACCGCAGATCCTTGTTGTCGACGCCCACCACCACGTTGTAGGTCACGACGTTCTGAACGTTGATCGGTGCGAGTCGCACCTGTCTGATCGTGCCGGCAAACGGCACGCCGGGATACGCATCGACGGTGAAGGTGGCTTCTTTGCCCTCGGTGATGCCGCCGATATCCGATTCGCTGACGTTGGTATCGACCTGCATTTTGGTCAAGTCGAGCGCGATGAGAAATAAGTTCGGCGTGGCGAAACTCGCCGCCACGGTTTGGCCGACTTCAATGTTCCTGGCGACGACGATCCCGTTCACCGGCGAACGGATCGTCGTATATTTCAGATCGAGGTCGGCGGCATTCAAGGCGGCTTCGGCCTGTTTGACCTGGGCCGTGGCCACATTGACCTGCGCGTCGGCTCCTTGGGCGTTGGTCACGGCCACATCCACGTCGTTCTGCGACACGAACTGCTGAGCCAGCAAGGATTTCGTCCGATCCAGCTCCCGCTTTCGCTGAGCTTGTTCGGTTCTGGCCCGCGCCACGTTGGCCCGCGCCATCTCCAAGTTACTGGCCGCTTGATCCCGGCGGGCCCGAAAGGGCTCCGGATCGATTTCCGCCACGACGTCGCCGGCTTTGACCACCGAGTTGAAGTCGGCATGCAGGCTTTTGATCATGCCGGAGACTTGAGTCCCGACCTGCACCGAGACAACGGGGTTGATCGTGCCCGTGGCGGTGACCAGGGAGACGACGGCACCCCGCTCGACTCCTGCGGTCCGGTACCGGACCGGAACCTTCCGTTCACCGTTGAAAAAGACGTACCCGGCGATGGCAAGCCCGACCGCCAAGACCGCCGCGATCATGATCGTTCGCCGCATCCGCGCCTCCGGATAACCGTTCAACCTCGATCATTCTAGCAAGAAGGGACCGGGGAATCATCTGCGCGCCGCGGGCTCAAAAACACAGCGGGCCGTCCACTGTGGGTGGACGGCCCGCCGGATGACCGCTTCGGCTCATCGTTGATCAAGGGCTGACGCTGATCCGCTCCCTGATCATATCGAACGTCTCTTTCGGCAACACGTTTTTCGCCACCAATTCACCCTTCACCTTGTAGGGACGGTTGGTGACGATCCGTTCGGCCAAGTCTTTGGATAGGCCCAACACCAGTACCATATCGCCTGCGGAGGCCTTGTTGACATTCATTAAGCCTCCTGGGGTGCCCTGAGAGGGAGGCGTCATCGGCAACGTCGGGGTTCCGGACGGCGCGTTCGACGACGAAGGGACCAACGTGCCCGTGACGGAGCGCTCCTTCAATTCCTTCTGGTAACGCGCGACGAGCGACTTCAGCGTCTCGTTATGGCGCTTGGCGTCTTCATATTCCGCCCGCACCGCCTTGTTCTGCGAGGCCAACTGCCGCACGCGATCCTCGAGCTCCTTGGTCCGGGATTCGATGGTGCCCCGCTCCTTATCGCGCCCGTGCTGAATCCGTTCGAGTTCGTCGTTGGCCGCCTGCGCTTCGTTGCCGAACTTGACGTTCAGCTCCTTGAGCGTCTTCACTTGCTGTTCCAGCGCGCTCTTCTGGGCGCGTGTGGTGGCGAGCTCACCCTTGGCATTGTCGGCTTCGGCCAAGGCGTCCTGATATTTGGAGTTACTGACGACACAGCCGACCATCGAGACGGCTCCGAGCAGGAGCACGGCTGACATCCAAACTGATTTCATGAGGACCTCCCCTTCCCTCGACGATTGTACGGCACGATCGCAGGCACGATATCGAAATCGCCTACTATAGGATTGTGTGTATGCCAAGCCTCACACTTTGTCAACTGATTTGCTGGCAGGAAGAACGTTGCGGTTGCTTGACGGACCGTCGGCAGTCTGTGAATATGCGATCACCGCGTACCGGACCATGAACTGGGGAACGATTCGATGAACGAATGGGGCCCGGCCCTCGCCGTCATTCTCGGCATCGTAGAAGGGCTCACGGAATTCCTTCCTGTCTCCTCCACGGGCCATCTGATCCTGGTCGGCCATGCCCTCGGCTTTACCGGCGATGTCGCGGCGAATGCCGAGATCTCCATTCAGCTCGGCGCTATCCTCGCCGTCGTCATCTACGAACGGGACAAGCTCGCCACGTTGTGCGCTCGGGCCTTCGGCGAACAAGCCGAGCTGCGCCGCGCGCTCGGAAGTCCTTCCCGCCCGCCCGTGATCGACGCGATCCGTGGATCCATGATGAAGCACCCTCATCTCTGGTTTTTGCTCGGGCTGGGCGCGGCCTTTCTCCCGGCCGGGCTGGTCGGCCTGGCGACGCACGGTTGGATCAAGAGCCATTTGTTCAGCCCGCAGACCGTCGCATTCACCTCGATCGCCGGCGGCGGCATCATCCTGGCGGTGGAAGCCCGTCAGACTCAGCCGCGCATCCAACAGCTGGAATTGGTGGGGTTGCGAAATGCGATCCTCATCGGCCTGGCGCAGTGCGCCTCCTTAATTCCCGGCATGTCACGGTCGGGGTCGACGATCATCGGCGGGTTGCTCGCCGGGCTCGACCGCAAGGTGGCGACCGAGTATTCGTTTTTCCTGGCCCTGCCCACGCTAATCGTGGCGACCTGTTATCAAATGTGGAAATCCCGTGGGCTCTTCCGGTCGGAAGACTACCTCGCGCTCGGCATCGGTATGGCCGTCTCATTCATCGTGGCCTGGATCGTCATCGCCGCGTTCCTGACGTTCGTCAAGCGGCACACCTTGCGGCCCTTCGCGTACTATCGTATCGTGATGGGCTTGGTGGTGCTGTATCTTTTCGGTGTATAGGGAGGATGACGACTCGATGCAGAGCGATACCGTACATGTCTACGATACGTGGGTCCGGGGAAAGACAGGCCTGATCCACTTCGACGTCATGACGACGGACGAGGCCACGGCGCTCCAGCTGGCGAAACGCTACCTAGAGGGGTTGGGCGAACAGGATGCGGTCGTGACGCTGAAGGAGTGCCAATTCTGCCATAGCGAACCGCTGGTGATGTTCTCCGCGGCGCAGCAACAACAATTCGCCGAGCAAGGCGGGTTCATTCTCTCGCTTCCAGCCTGACGGTCACGAGGACGTAGAGGACGGTGTTTCCGAGGCAGGAACCGGCGCATCCTTTCGCTCGAGCGCAAAATGGATGATGAGGCACACAACCCCGACGCTGATGGCCGAGTCCGCCACGTTGAAGGCGGGCCAATGATACGACTCGACGTACACGTCCAGAAAGTCGATTACCTCGCCGAACCGTAAGCGGTCGATCAAATTTCCGACCGCCCCACCCAGGATGCCGGCGATGCTCAACTGACCGATCCAGTCCCGCTCCGGCAGCCGAACCAGAATCGTCCCCAACAGCCCCAACGCAAAGAGTGAGGTGATGCCGAAAAAGACCATGCGGAAGGCATCGCTGCTGCCCGCCATGAGGCCGAACGCCGCTCCGGGATTGCGGATGTACGTCAAGCTGAAGAGATTGGGAATGATGGGAATGGATTCATGCAGACGCATCGACTGCATGATGGAATACTTGGTCGCCTGATCGACGACCATCACCAGCAGTCCGATCAGCGCCAGCAAGCTGTAGCGGGCACCTCGGCTCACCGGACGGCCTCCAGGCAGCGGTCGCAAAGCGTCGGATGGGCTGCATGGGTGCCGACCGCTTCCCGGTAATTCCAGCAACGCTCACATTTCCCATAGGTGGACTTGCTCGCCGCAATGGATATCGGCCCGCTGCTCGCGCCGTTCTCGATCAACTTGACCTGCGAGACGATGAACAACGCCGGCAAATCCCGTTCATAGGCTCTGAGGAACGCATGGTCGTCCGGGTTGGCACACAATTCGACCGCCGCTTCGAGCGACGATCCGATCACTTTGTCCCGCCGGCTGACCTCGAGCACCCCCTGGACCGCCGTTCGAAACCCCAGCAGCCGTTCCCACCGCTGCGCCAACTTCTCATCCCGCCATTCCGGCCGGGACTCGGGGAACTGCGCCAGATGGACGCTGGTCGAACCGAGCGCGCCGCCCATTTGCGCCGACAACGACCGCCAAATCTCCTCGGAGGTGAAGCTTAGCACGGGCGCCATGAGCTTCGTCATCCCCACGATGATTTCGTAGAGGACCGTCTGAGAGCCGCGTCGCAACGGAGCATCCGCCCGGAAGGTATACAGGCGGTCCTTCAGGATGTCGAGGTAGATCGCGCTCAAATCCACGGAACAGAAATTGTTGAGCGCGTGATAGATCGCGTGAAACTCGCAGTCGTCGTAGGCCTTGCGAACGCGGCCGGTGAGTTCCTCCAATCGCATCAAGGCCCAACGATCGAGTTCCGGCAGCCGGTCGTAGGCGACACGATCTTTCGCCGGGTCGAAATCATAGAGATTGCTGAGGAGGAACCGGCAAGTGTTTCGGATCTTCCGGTACGCCTCGATCAGATGATTCAGGATCTCCGGAGAGATTCGCAGGTCCTCGCGGTAATCCTGGGCCGACACCCAGAGCCGGAGGATTTCCGCGCCGGACTGTTTGATGACGTCCTGCGGCGCCACGACGTTCCCCGCCGACTTGGACATCTTCTTGCCTTGCCCGTCGAGCACGAACCCGTGCGTGAGCACCGCTCGATAGGGCGCTCGGCGGTCCGTGACGACGCCGGCCAGCAACGCACTGTGAAACCAGCCGCGGTGCTGATCCGATCCTTCGAGATAGAGATCGGCCGGCCACCATCGGCGAGGCTTGAGCACCGCCGCATAACTCACCCCCGACTCGAACCAGACATCGAGGATGTCGCGTTCCTTTTCGAAATCGGTCCCACCGCACTTCGGACAGGTCGTGCCTGCAGGTAAGAGCTGCGCGGCGGTCTGCTCGAACCAGACATCCGCCCCCCCGGCCTCCATCTTGGAGGCGATCTGCTCGATGACGACCGGATCGGCCAAGACATGGCGGCACCCCACACAAGTAAAGCCGGGAATCGGCACGCCCCAGACCCGCTGGCGCGAGAGACACCAGTCTGGGCGATTCGCGATCATGCCGTTGATGCGGTCCTTGCCCCAAGGCGGAATCCATTGGACGCGATCGATCTCCGCCAACGCCTCCTGCCGTAACTCATTCGTCTCCATCGACACGAACCATTGTTCGGTGGCCCGGAAAATTACGGGGCTCTTGCAGCGCCAACAATGCGGATAGGAGTGCCCCAGCTGTCCATGCCCGAGGAGTTTGTCTTTGACCTTGAGCTGTTCTACGATGGCAGGATTCGCCTTGAAGACATGTTGGCCGGCAAAATCGGTCACGGCCTCGGTGAATCGACCGGCATGATCGACCGGCGCCAGTATCTCCAGCCGCTCCCCCAGAGAGGCCTTGGCATTGTGCTCCAAGACCAGAATGTAGTCTTCCATGCCGTGGCCCGGCGCGATGTGGACACAACCGGTGCCTTGTTCCAGCGTGACGAAATCTCCCAACAGGATCGGCGAGAGGCCGGTGCTGATCGGCCGTTGTGTTTCGAGGCCTTCAAAATTCTGGCTCCCCTTGCGCGTTCCCAACACCCGATGGTCCGGGAGCTGGCACTTCTTTGCCACGTCGTCCAGCAGCTTGTCGGCGACGATCAGAACTTCGCGACCGACTTGGACGAACGCGTAGTCGATGTCCGGGTGGAGACAGACCGCCTGATTGGCCGGAAGCGTCCAAGGGGTCGTGGTCCAGATGACCACCGAAACCCGCTCGACATCGGAGGGGAACGGGAGATTGAACAGCCCGGAACCGGACAGCATCTTCGGCTGGTGAACCAGCGGAAACTTCACATAGATGGAGGGCGACGTGTGGTCTTCGTATTCGACCTCGGCCTCCGC
>CAZPYP010000092.1:0-2759 GCA_964590845.1 uncultured Nitrospira sp. | reverse complement strand
TCTTTGAGCACTTGATGCTCGATCGGCAGACCATGGCAATCCCAACCAGGCACGTACGGGGCATGGAACCCGGCCATGGTCTTCGATTTGACGACGATGTCTTTGAGAATCTTGTTGAGCGCATGGCCGATGTGGATGCGGCCATTCGCGTAGGGGGGGCCATCGTGCAGCACGTAGCGAGGCCGACCCTGCCCCACTTCCTGGATCTTCTCGTAGAGCCGCTCCTGATCCCACCATGCGAGCAGTTCCGGTTCCCGCTGCGGCAGATTCGCCTTCATCGGAAAGTCGGTTTTCGGGAGATTGAGCGTCGACTTGTAGTCCATGCGCTTGATTTACGCCAGGCTCAGGGCCAGAGGCAAGAGGCGAGAGGGAAATTTACAGGAGGGAAGAACCGGTAGCAATCCAATTTTGCTGGTGCAGTTTTTCCTCTCGCCGCTGGCCACGCGCCGTTCGCCTAGCTTTAGCTGACCGCCATCATGCGATCGAGCGCGATCCGCGCCCAGCGTTTGTCGTCCTCGGGCACGACGATCCGGTTCACGACGTGGCCGTCGGCCAGGTTCTCCATGGCCCAACAGAGATGCGCGCCATCGATCCGGAACATCGTCGCGCATTGGCAGACGGTTGAAGACAGGAAGAACACTTTTTTGTTCCGCTCGGCCATCTCTCGCTTCAACCGATTCACCAGATTCAACTCGGTCCCCACCGCCCAGACCGTCCCGGCCGGGGCAGCGGTGACTGTCTTGATGATGAACTCCGTCGATCCGACCAGATCGGCTTTGTTGACGACGTCCTCGTGGCACTCCGGGTGGACGATGACCGTGCCGTCCGGATACTGCTTCCGGAAGTTGTCGACGTGAACGGGCTGGAACATTTGGTGGACGCTGCAGTGCCCCTTCCAGAGGATGAGCTTCGCCCGCTTGATCGCGTCGCGGCTATTGCCGCCATTCGGCTGGAACGGATCCCAGACGATCATCTGTTCGCGCGACAGACCCATCTTGTTGGCCGTATTGCGACCGAGATGTTCGTCGGGGAAGAAGAGAATCTTCTCGCGTCTGGCCCAACACCACTCGATGACCGCCTTCGCATTGGACGAGGTACAGGTAATTCCGCCGTGCTCGCCGCAGAAGGCCTTCAGGACCGCCGCGCTGTTGACATAGACAGCCGGCATGACCGTTTCTTCCACCGGCAGAATACGCCCCAACGTCTCCCAACATTGATCGACCTGTTCGATCGCCGCCATGTCCGCCATCGAACAACCGGCCGCCATGTCCGGCAAGATGACCGTCTGGTTGGTTCGGCTCAGAATATCCGCCGTTTCGGCCATGAAATGCACGCCGCAGAAGACGATATACGGCCGCTCGGACCGTTCGGCTGCGAGCTTGGAGAGCAGGAGCGAGTCGCCGCGGAAATCCGCATGTTCGATGACCTCGTCCCGCTGGTAATTGTGGCCGAGAATCATCACTCGATCGCCGAGGGTGCGTTTAGCCTGCGCGGTTCGCCGAAACAGCTCCTCCGCCGCCAGCAACTGGTAGTCGGTGATCGGCTTGGGAACTGTCGAAATGGTCGTCACGGGACCTCGGCTAAATTATGGAAAATCATTCTACGATAGCCCCCCCGGACAATCAACGAAACCGCAGGCTGGAAGAAGTCCTAGCAGACCGGTCCACTCGGATGGCCCAACTAGGCCTTTTAACCCGTTGACTTCATAGAGGGCCGGGACTACGATTTCTTGCATAGCTAGGGGGGCCTTTGCGGCTGAGAGTCCGACTCATCGGACGACCCTCACAACCTGACCTGGGTAATACCAGCGTAGGGAAGCGGATCACGATCCGGTCTTTGTGAGCGAGCAGCCGTACCTTCCTGGCGGAGGGTGCGGCTTTTTTGTTGCCCACCAAGTCGTCCACGATCCGGCGAAAGGATCTCCCCATGAACGCAAACGGTACCCCCAACGGGAACGGCCACAAACCGGCCTCCACGACGATCACGACAGAGCCGTTTCCCGCGTCCCGAAAGATCTTCGTCACCGGCGCCCAACCGGGCGTCCGCGTGCCGATGCGCGAAATCAGTCTGACGCCAACCAAATCGATGAACGGCGGTGGCCCGACCCCCAACGAACCGATCACGGTCTACGACACGTCGGGCCCCTATACCGACCCATCGGTGTCCATCGAACTACGCAAAGGCTTGGCCGCGTTGCGCCGCGAGTGGATTCTCTCGCGCGGCGATGTCGAGCAGCTTTCCGATGTGACCTCGCAGTATGGCCGCATGCGCGCGGCTGATCCCAAGCTCGACGAACTGCGTTTCCAACATATCCGCAAACCGCTCCGTGCCAAGAGCGGATGCAACGTCACCCAGATTCACTACGCGCGCAAGGGCATCGTCACCCCGGAAATGGAATTCATCGCGATCCGGGAAAACCAGTCCCGCGAGGTCGCGCGTGAACTGGCCTCGCGCAACGGCCACGGCGGGGGCATCGCGCAGCATCCAGGCCATTCCTGGGGCGCCAGCATTCCCAAGTCGATTACACCGGAATTCGTCCGCGACGAAGTCGCCAGAGGCCGCGCGATCATTCCGGCCAACATCAATCATCCGGAGAGCGAGCCGATGATCATCGGCCGCAACTTCCTGGTGAAGATCAACTCGAACATCGGAAATTCCGCCGTCGCGTCCTCGATCGAAGAAGAGGTCGAAAAGATGATCTGGTCGATCCGCTGGGGCGCCGACACGGTGATGGACCTCTCGACCGGCAAGAACATCCA
>CAZPYP010000091.1:0-8823 GCA_964590845.1 uncultured Nitrospira sp. | reverse complement strand
ATCACAGCGAGTTGGGAAACCCGGAAGCCGCAGTCACACGGACGTTCAATGTTTCGGGGGCCTCGCAATCCGGAGAATTTATTCTTGAACCGGCGCTTTCAGGTTTGGTTCCAAACGGGATGGCGTTCACCCCGGGTGGCGGGCAGGTGTTTATGACCACGGGGAAAGACGGCGACGTGTGGGTGGCCGACATCGTCGGCAGCACCTGGCAACTGCGCGCCACCCCGTTCTTTCATTCGGACGTTGGGCAGATCGGAGAACAGGGCATGACGGGGATCGCCATCGATCCGAATTACGCCGCGAACAGATTCGTCTACCTGTACTTCACAACGGTGGACGAGCAGTTCAACCGCTTGATCCGTGTCACGGATGTAAACGGTCAGGGCCAAAATCCGGTCATAATCCTTGACAACCTGCTCGCTGCTGACCAGCACAACGGAGGGGTGCTCCTGTTCGGCCCCGATGGAAAGTTGTACGTCACTGTGGGGGACGCCACACAAGATTTCCTCTCGCAAGATAGCAGTTCCCCAAACGGGAAAATTCTTCGAATCAATTCGGACGGCAGTATCCCGTCAGACAATCCGTTTGCCGGTTCCCCAGTTTGGGCCCTGGGAGTCCGGAACAGCTTTGGACTGGCGGTTCATCCGGTCAGCGGCCATCTCTGGAGCACGGACAATGGCCCATCCTTCGACGATGAAGTCAATCGTATTGTGTCCGGCGGCAACTACGGGTGGCCGTTGATCACGGGTCCGTCGGGCCCGCCGTACATCGATCCGATTCTGACGTTGCCGCAACCGGTCGGCATTACCAACATCGTGGCCTTGGCTGCGACATCGGTATACCCGAGCCAATACCACAACAATCTGTTCTTTACCGATTTCGTCGAGGGAAAAATACGCCGGATCGTGCTCGATTCTGCCCTGACGAGCCTGTCATCCCTCTCCACTCCTTACGAGGGCGGGACCGGAGGGCTGATCGCGTTCAAACAAGGTCCGGATGGCTACATGTACGCCAGTTCGACAGACGGCCATGTTTACCGGGTCCTCGTCAATCCCAGCGATCCACACTAGGCCGCGGTACGTCTGGCGAAGCCTTCTTTCTCCGGACCTCCAGCCGCAGACTGCTTCAGAAGGCATACAGGTGACAACGGTTATGGACAGGTATGCCCTGCCGCCGCCCAAAGTGGGCCGACATTTATCTATTAGCCGCTCATCTTAGCGGCTTCCTCTGATCGGCATCGTTCCTGCTCTTCACAGCGGCATGAAGCCCGGTAATGCTGTCCCTGTGTTCTCTCTCTTGGCGATCATTGTGATCGGCTGGGCTCTGGCCGCCTGCACGGAGAACGGCAGTGGCACCGCCGCGCCAGCCGCACCGGCCGGTGTCTCGATCAGCGGGACAGTCGGCGGCACGCGCATCGTCGCGATAAATGACAATGATCAGATTTTGGCTCAAGACGATACGGCCGGTCGTCCGCCGAGCAGCCCCGGCCGATTCCCTTTTTCGCTTCCGAACCTGCCGACCCAACAGAACGTCCGTCTGTTCTTCGTAAGCAACGGAGTCGTGTATCCCTTCTATCTGGGCGCGACCAACGTGTTTGCGTTGACGAGTAATGGCCCGGTCAATCTTGGTTTCGTCACGATGAACCAGGGCACTGGGCGCTCGACTCCGGAGTTCCCTCCGCAGAACATCACGCCGAAACCGGAGAACACGAACGTTCCACCCGGGTTGATCCCAGCGGCGGTACCGACCGTTTCGGTGACCAACCCGACTGCGGGCGCCTCCGTGCCGGTCGGAGCTGTCACCGTGGGCTTCGCGGTCCAGCACCATACGATCGGGACGCCGGGGCAGACACATCTCCACGTCTATCTCGATGCCGACCAGATGCCATACATGTTCTACAACGGCGCCGGCATCACCCAGGACAACGGTGTCCAGTACAATGGCGCCCATACCCACTTTGTCCATTGGAAGTCCGCCAACGCGCTCGACGTCTTCGGCCTGTCCTCAACGGGGCATCAATTCAGGCTGGTGTTGGCGAATGCCAACCATGGTGAGTTGACCAACCCCGAAGCGACGGCGACGCGAAGTTTTTCCGTGAGCCAGCCACCCGCCAGCGATCTTCAGCTGCAGCCGATTCTCACAGGACTCAACTTTCCCGTCGGCCTTTCGCTGGCGCCGGACGGTCGGGTGTTTTTCAACGAGCGACTGACCGGCAGGATCCGGATCATCAATGCGCAGTGGCAACTGGTTTCGACGCCGTTTTGCCAGTTGTCGGTGGCCACAAACGGCGAACAGGGCTTACTTGGATTGGCGCTTGACCCAAATTTCGCGCAGAACCGGTATCTGTATGCGTATTACACCGCGGCCGGCGCGACCATGAATCGCGTCGTGCGCTATACGGATTCAAGTGGCACCTGCACGGACGAGACGCCGATCCTCGACAACTTGCCCGTCAGCAGCATCCATAACGGCGGGATCATTCAGTTCGGGCCTGATGGCAAGCTGTATGTGGTCATCGGCGACGCGGCGAACACCGCGAATTCCCAATCGCTGACAACGTTGGCCGGCAAGATCCTTCGCGTAAACCCCGACGGGAGCGCCCCATCTGACAACCCATTCTTTTCCAATGCCAATGCCAACGCCAAGAAAGTCTACGCCCTGGGGATTCGAAACAGTTACGGATTCGCGTTCCACGGGCATACTGGCCATCTTTGGGAAACGGAGAACGGCCCCGGCGACAGCGACGAGATCAATCGTATCATCGCGGGCGGCAACTACGGCTGGCCCACGGTCAGGGGCATTGCAGGGAATTCGAGCTTCGCCGATCCTATTCTTGTCTACACGCCGACCATCGCGCCGACCGGGATCGTCGCGATCCCGGAGGACTCCACCGTCTATCCTGCCGCGTATCGCAACAATCTCCTCTTCACCGCCTGGAACGACGGGCGGATCCGCCGCATCGTCCTGACGGGAGCGAACCTGACGTTGCTCGGCAGCTCCAGCACCGCCTACAACGGAGGCAACGGGGGACTGCTGAGCCTCATGTTGGGCGCGGACGGGTTCGTCTACGTGTCCAACGCAAGCGGCATTTACAAGGTCGTCTCCCAGTAGCGGTCTCTCCACTCTCGGCGCTCTGACGGTCTGAAACTCCTTGCAGTCTCCTCCTCTGTCTGTTGTACAGTGACGGGCACCGCAACAAGAGCGAACGGAATCTCGTCACATGGCGAAAAGACAGGGCGATTCGAAACTCGCGGTGGCCGGCGCGCTCACGCTCGTCCTGGCGTTCGCCGGAGTGTTGCTCGTCAAGGAGCCGCTGAAAAGTTCACGACCGTCCGGAGGCGGCCTGGAGCTGAAACCGGCGGCCGGAGAACAGCTCGTTCGCGCGCGACTGTGGGAAGATCCGGTCGCAGCCGCCCAAAGGGCGCTGACAGCCAAGGGACCGGCTCCTACCAGGCAGCAAACGGCCTCCTTGACCGAACGGCTGCGCCCCCTCCGCCACACGATCGTCTCCCGCGTCAAGAACGGCGACCGCATCACCGTGTTGCTGGCCACGACCAGCGGCGGGTCGTACGTGGAGAGCACCGAGTCTCGAATCCGGGATCGCTATGCGGTCGGCACGGCGCTGGGCGTCGGGTGCTATGTGCCGGAATCCGAAGGGCACCTTTCCTTCGTCGAGTGGGATCCGCAAGGCCCCCTACAAGCGGTGCCCTACGAATGGTACCGGCTCCGGAAAACCCGCGTCTGCGACGAGCAAGTCTCGCGCGACCAGAATGTGCTGGTCGTCTGGTTGTCCGATGAAGCGCTGAGCCGGGGATTCTTCGCGACGCTGACGTCGTTTTCCCAAGCGCTGGTCTGTGAAGAATCGAAGCAACGAAGCGAGTGCCAGCTGGTCGACGGCAAACCGAAGCTGGTCCGGCTGAATCCTGCGTTACAACAGGCGGTAACCTTCAAAATCCTCGGGCCGCGCAGTTCGTCCGCGTTTCGATCGTTGCTGGAAGAAGCCGGCGAGGTCTATGGGGAACCGCACGACGGCATCCGCGTCTGGCCCAACGCCGACGGCGCGATCGAGCTCTACTCGCCCTGGTCCAGCGCCATGAAGGGTTTGCTGGCCTACGGCCTCAAGACGGAGGGCGGCAAAGGGGCGGTCTGCGCCACCTACGAAGCCTGCGAAGCAGAATTCGCGGTTCGGCTCCGACAGGCCGACGTCCAGCTGCGTTACGACGTCGGCTCGGACGACCGGTTGTTCGACGCGTTGGTCGCCGAACTGGAGCGGCGGCAGGTCCGATTGGGCTGGGACGCCGTCATCTTGATCAGCGAGTGGGATTCGTTCTACGGGCGGGCGTTGCCGATCGAATTCCGTGCGGCCGCCTGCGCCAAAATCGCGACGTTCTCCGACGACGACCTCAAGACGATCCAGGTGCCGCGGGACATCAAACAGCGGTGTCTGAACGTGGCGAGCGCCGTGGATCTACAGATCCGACGGCCCGCGGACTACGAGTCGTTGGCGCTCAACGTGTTCCGATACAGCTACCTCAGCGGACTCGACGGGGAGGTGCCGGGAGAGGCCGCGAAAGCCGGCAAGCCCGAACGCGCCAAAGGAGCCGACGGGCAACAAGACCGGCCGGAAGGGGCCGGGCAGCTGGACTACGTCCGAGCATTGGCCTCCCGGATTCATGAAGAAGGCGAAGGCGCCAGGGCGATCGGCATCCTGGGCAGCGATCCTTACGATGCGCTGCTCATCATCAAAGCCCTGCGTCCCTCGTTTCCGCACGCGATCTTCTTCACCGTCGATCTCGATGCCCGCTATTTGCACCCCAGCGAGTACAAATCGACGCGCAACATGGTCATCGCCTCGCCCTTCGGGCTACAACTCGAGGGCGACCTCCAGCGCGACGTGCCGCCCTTCCGCAGCAGCTACCAGACCTCCGCGTACTTTGCCGTCTTGCAGGCGGTCGGCCACTTGGCCTGCCGATCCCACAGCCATCAGCCTCAGACCGGCCCCTGTACGACCGAGTACCATGCCGTCTTGACACCGGAAGATCGGCTCTTCGACGCCGGGCCCCATCCCCGCCTGTTCGAAGTGGGGCGAACCGGCGCCGTGGATTTGAGTGTCGTCGACAAGGAAGGCATCAGGACGGTGCACCCGCTGCGCGCCGATCTGGCCCACATGGACGACTATGGCCAACTGAAACAGGGCGTCGGGTTCGACAACACCGCCGTGATGGCGGTGGTGGTCATCGGACTGTTAGTCGGCGCCGTCGTGACGTGGAGCAATCAGCGGCTATGGCTTTGGGCTACCGGGCATCGGGGGTTGGTCGCGGCGATCGGCATCGGGATTGCGTTGGCCTATCTGGCTTTTCTCGCGGCCGGGGGCGCCGCGGGACTCTTGGCGGACCATGATGGCGGCGAACCCTTCTCGCTCACGGCCGGCGTGAGCATTTGGCCGAGCGAACTGCTCCGCCTGCTCGTCGTCGTGCTGTGCCTGGTCTTCCTCGGAAAAGGTCTGCGCGATCTGTCGCAGAACGGAGACCAAATCAGCCAAGAGTTTCGGTTCGAAGAACGGTCGAGCAGGCTACGGTTTACGTTCAGGTCCTTCTGGACGAACCTGCAGCGAGTGCATCATCCGGTCGCGACCATGGCCGGGACGACTGTGGACCAAGCCTGGTCCTGGTATCGCGAAGCCAGCAGAACGGCGCAACGGACCGCCCGCGTGTTCATCCTCTTCCTGCTCTATCTGGGGATCATCTGGTCGCTGGAACGCTGGGTGTTCGACGACGAGTTCATCCATCCCTGCCGCGGACTGCTGAGTTGCAGGATGGACTGGTTCATGACCCTGTTCAGTATGTCGCTCGTCGTGCTCCTGAACCTGACCGTGTTCGACGCGGTAATGTTGTGCCGCCGGTGGATCGGCTGGGTCACCGCCTCGACCGGCGGCTGGTCCGATCAGGTCCAGGACGAGTACCTCCACGACTACGGTCTCGGCCAGGCTCAGCGGTCCGAGTTCGAAAAACTCAAATATCTGGCCGCGGTGGATCTCATCGGCCAGCGCACCGAAGTCGTGAACCGGATCATCCGCTATCCCTTCATCGCGCTGTTGATCCTGATGGCGGCGCGCAACGACTACTTCGACGTGTGGAATTACCCGCTCATCATCTTGACGACCTGGTCCTTGAATGTCTTTCTCGCATTGCTCGCCGCGTACCTCCTGTTCCAGGCGGCCAGCAGGGCAAAGGGTGCCATGCTCGACGGGCTGAGCCGCCAAATGGTCCAGACGCTGGGATTGGGGAAAGATCATGACGTGCGCATGAAGCAGATCCAGTACGTCATCGACGAGGTGAAGGACAACGAGCAGGGCGCGTTTGTCCCGCTCTACCAGCAGCCGGTCGTCGAGTCTTCCCTCTACGGTCTCGTCGCCCTCCTGCAATACCTGTATCTCGGCTGATCTCCTTCGCATGAGAACCGAACTGCTGGGCGGACTCAAAGTCAGGCTGACGGGTGGGACAGATGGGCATGGCGGCGGCAACGGCCCCTGCCTCATCCTCCTGCACGGGTTCGGCGCGCCGGGGGACGATTTGGTTCCGCTCGCCGACGTGATGGCCATGCCGAAGGGGACCAGAGTTCTGTTTCCTGAAGGGCCACTCTCACTGAGTTTCGGCTACGGCGACGCGCGCGCCTGGTGGCTGATCGATATGGTCCGGCTCGAAGCGGATCGGGCCGCCGGACGGGTCCGGGATCTGTCAGCCGAAGTGCCGCGCGGGCTGCCGCCAGTGCGCGAGACGTTCGAGCAGTTTCTCAACCACTTGCCCAAAGTCTTGCCCATCGACTACAGAAAGACGGTGATCGGCGGGTTCTCTCAGGGCGCCATGTTGAGCTGTGACATGGTGATGCGGACGGCCATTCCATTCGCGGGGCTCGTACAGCTGTCCGGGTCCCTGCTCGCGAAGCAGGATTGGCGTCCGTCGGTGAGCAAACGGGCGGGTCTGCCGGTGTTTCAAAGCCACGGCATGCAGGATCCGATCTTGCCGTACGTCATGGCGGAGCGGTTGCGCGACGAACTGACCAAAGAAGGGTTGTCAGTGGAGTGGCACGCGTTTAAGGGCGGCCATGAGATACCGGCACTGGTCCTTGATCGATTGAGTGCCTTCATCACGAAGCTCTTGACGAAAGCATGAGCCTCCATCCACTCGAATTGAAAGGCGCAGACGGCAAACTGATCCGCGGAGACCGGTTCGATGGTCGCAATCGTCAGATCCTCTTCATCACCGGCTTTCTCTCCAAGCGCTGGGGCAACAAAAGCAAAGCGCTGGCGCAATGGTGCCAAGAAAAGGGATGGGGCTTTTGCTGTTATGATGTCCGCGGGTTCGGCGACTCGGAAGGCCGATTCACGGATTACACGTTGTCTGATTGGCTCGACGATGCCAGAGCCGTGCTACGGCTCCTCGAACCGGGGCCGCCCATGACGATTGTCGGCAACTCGCTGGGCGGCTGGATCGCTTGGCTGATGGCGCCGGAATTTCCAATCGTCGAAGAATTGATCCTCATGGCCCCCGCCTTCAACATGATGGGTGTCAGAGCGAAATCGATCCCACCCGAGCGACTGCACGAGTGGCATACAGCCGGCTGGATGCCCTGGGACGACGACCCCCTACACAAGGACTGGCCGCTGTCGTGGAAATGGGTCGAAGAAAGCGAAGCCTACTGGAGCAGGACGTTCGATCGCTTACGACCCATCAAGACGACGATCTTCCATGGCTTGCAGGACCAGGCGATCGCCTCGTCAGGCAGCCGGGACTTCGTCGACCGGCTCCTTGAGGGGGCTCCAGAGTTTCCGGTGTTCCTGAATCTTATCCCCGGTGACCATCGGCTCAGCGCGTCGGAGCACATGGAATTGCTTCGCAAGGCGGTTCAGGGGCCGTGAGGCTGGGATGTTGACTCTGATCCACAAAGCCTGCGGCGGACCGGCCTTGGACGACTCGCCGGTTGGCGAGGTCTGCGCGCTTCCGGTGGACCGGTTCCCGTTTCCCTGCTTCACCTGCTTGGAAGAGATCCTTGACGAATCGGAAGTGCGGCTCTCCGAGGAATTGGGGATCTAGTCCTCCTTGTTGTGAAAGTCCGATCCGTTTTGTTATCGTGACCCTTCCGAACTCGAACCATCCACTATACAAAGGACTCCATGGCTACGAACGACAAGCAGGTGATCTTTTCCCTCGTCAATGTCGGCAAGGTCTATCCGCCGAAGAAGCAGGTGTTGCGCGAGATCTATCTCGGGTTTTACTACGGGGCCAAGATCGGCGTCCTGGGTTTGAACGGGTCGGGGAAAAGCTCCTTGCTGAAGATCATCGCGGGCGTCGATCAGAACTACACGGGTGAAATCACCCGCTCGAAGGGCTACAGCGTCGGCTTGCTCGAACAGGAGCCGCAGCTCGATCCGAACAAGACAGTCAAAGAGGTCGTCGAGGAGGGGAAGAAGGAGCTGGTTGCGCTGCTTAAGGAATACGAAGACGTGAGCAACAAGATCGGCGAGGCCGATCCCGACCAGATGGAAAAGTTGCTGGATAAGCAGGCGCAGCTTCAAGAGAAGATCGAAGCGGCCAACGGCTGGGAGCTGGAAAACGAGCTGGAGGTCGCCATGGACGCGCTTCGCTGCCCGCCCGCGGATCAGAAAGTCGGCACGTTGTCGGGCGGCGAAAAACGCCGCGTCGCGCTCTGCCGATTGATGATCCAGGAGCCGGACATCCTGTTGCTCGACGAGCCGACGAACCACCTCGACGCCGAGTCGGTGTCCTGGTTGGAGCAACATCTCCAACAGTACAAAGGGACCGT
>CAZPYP010000090.1:0-8971 GCA_964590845.1 uncultured Nitrospira sp. | reverse complement strand
TGGCTTCCAAGAGGGAGGGTTTGCTGAGTACTTTTTCCGCGATGTAGGCCGCCAAGGCCGCATGGCCATGCGGCCCGATGTGCGTATCGTCTCGCCACCACAAGAGCCCCCCTTCACGGTCGTACAGACTTCTCGCTTCGGAGATGAGGTACGGCTTCGTGTCGGAGCACGGGATGCTCACGGTTTCGCAGGCCGCCAGCACGGCCTGTGCAAACCCCGAGGGATTCAGATCCGTGGGGTCGGGATCTTTCGCTTCCAGTAGCCACCGATAGACTTCTCCCTTCGTCGGAAGGATGAGAACGGTCACATCGACGTTCCGCTTCTCGGCCAGCGACCGCATCGCGCCAAGGGTGCGTTTCATCTTCTCGAAGTTAGGGTGCCGCTCGACGTCTTTACGGGAGCGCTGCGCAGCCGCTTCCTGCGGCCCCCAAAACAGCACGGGCTGGCCATTGGGCAGGCGTCTCACCAACACCGTCGAGGGACTGCTCCACAGTCGGTGGCGGATCGCCGCCATCCATTGGTTAAGCGGAGAACGATCCCGGTACGTTCGATATGTGACCAGCCAGGCCGCCATTCCATGCCGCCACGGTAAATCTTCTATCGTCCAAATCTTCCCGCCTTCGTCGTCCAAGTCATTCCCCGTATAGAACGTCCAAATCATCGGGAGAGGAGCGGCGACGTTCATCCTGTCCCATTCGATCGCGAAATTGATGAACTGATCGTAGGGCCCCCCCGGATAGGCGAGATTGTAGGTATGGTATCCGTACCGGGTCTCTAACAACCGTGCGACCATATCTTCATCGCTCGTCCCACCGCCGGCAGGAAACGAATCGCCGAGGATCACAAGATTGACCGGCTTCGATGACGGAACGTTCCTGAAGCCGAACTCGTCGGTCCTGAACAGGATCCGACGGCGTTCCTGCAGCGCGGGATCGCCGGTCATAGCCGCAAGGTCCCCGTAACTTTCTCTATCGAGGGTCTGATCGGGATCCCATCGGCCGAGCATGGGAAGTTTCGGCAACTTGCGGGAGGAAATGTTGGTCGGTGTGTAGTGCAATCGATCGCCGATGGTCGGCCGCAGAACCAGATCCAGCAACGAGAGCGACAGACTGACGGAGGTGATGACGAGGAGCACGCCTTGCGAGATGCTGGCGAAGGCGCTGCGTGAGAACAGCGTCAGGAGGATCGGGCCGACAAGGAGCGCTTCGATCCATCCCGTTTTGACTACGCCCTCGGCATACAGCGTGCCGACGGCGGCCAATGTAAGTCCGACGAGTCCAACCCGAACTCGAAGCGTCATGCGCGACCACCCGATCTGGCACGAAACAATGTGGGCTCG
This sequence comes from uncultured Nitrospira sp., assembly GCA_964590845.1. GTDB lineage: Bacteria > Nitrospirota > Nitrospiria > Nitrospirales > Nitrospiraceae > Nitrospira_C. The sequence goes on along the minus strand of CAZPYP010000090.1, from coordinate 7,632 downwards.
ACGCGGGGGAAGGTACAAGAACGGCCCGGCAAAATCCACGGCTTTCTTTCACAAGACCGTCCGGATAGCTGACGCCGAACCGTGCCTGACGGCAACCGGTCGCTCGGCGGAACCCGACGGTTCGCTTGTGGCGCGGTGACGTCCGAAGGTCTTACCGCAAGGAAGGTTTCGGCTGCTGCATCTCAGAGGACACAGTGGCGTTCTGTTGGAGAGGCGAATGCATCCGAACCGGCGTACCCTTGAGCGACACGCAATAGAGCAACGGCGCGTACATGGTCGATTGCTCCAACACATTCACCAGGGCATCGTAGGCAGGACCAGCCTTCAAAATGGCATCGGTATAGGCGTCTCGGATGGTCCGATCGTGGATGGAAGACGTAGCGGCAAACCAGTTGCACTTGCTGCCTTCAACGACCGGCCCTTTCACCAGTTTCCCGATCCGGCCTCGGAGTTCCTGGTCTTCGTCGAACCCGTCGAGCACTCTGTTCTCAGGACTCACTTCGAGCCAAAACAGTCGCTTGGAGCAGCCGCTCAACAGAGCGCAGCAGGCCAGTATCAGGATACACGTGAACGATCTCACCGGGGCCCTCATGATCAGCACGATTGGTTCATATTCTAGGATGCCCGAGTCTCGTGGCGTTTCACCACTCCTCGGAAGGGGGGGTATGAGGGCTAGAACCGATATTCCAGGCCGAGCGAGGTGTTGGTGTTGAAGAAGTCTCGGGTTCCGACGTTGGAAGAGCGTTGGGTACGCTGGAAACCCCATGTAACCCTCGCCGCCCGCGATACATCGTAGTGCAGTTCCGCCGTCCCTTGATGCAGATGGTCGACCGCTCCATTAGAAGCATCCCCTACGATCTGTGACGTGAATTGTTTCTCACGGTAGACATAGGTCAGTCCGAGAGAAAAGGGAGCGGTGAGTTGGAACAGTGTGCTGAACGAGACGAAATGCTGCCGGTAGGAGACATCGTCTTTGAATTGGGGCTCATCACGTCCATCGGCCAAGCCCCGTTCATAGAGGTAGTCGAGCGTCACCGTTGCCCAGCTGGTCGGCCGATATTGCAGGCGCGGACCCAGGGTATAAAACGTCGTATCGCGCTCCGAGAAGACCTGATTGTAGAACCGCAATCCATAGCGGCCGACCAGCGTGACCATCCATCGATCGTCGAGTTGCCGCTCCAACTGCATGCGCCAGGTGTGGGAGGTGACCCGCTCTTCTTCTTGAAGCCGCTGGCCTGTCTGCCGCTCGACACTCGGACCGAGGAAGAGATTCGGCACGTAGCGGTACCGCAGCAGCACGAACGTGCCGGGCGCCACCTGTTGATGGGCTTGCACGCGATAGTCACCGTGGTTGAAGATCGGGTTGTTGGTGAAGATGAATCCGTGGGCCTTGAAGGAGAGCTCGGTCGTGCCGAGGCTCGAGGTCGAGCTTCGACGCAGGTCGATCGCAGGGGTCCAGACGACATCGGAGGGCCGATCGGTCGTGACGATGATCGGCTGGCTGGGGTCTTCACTGAGCGCCAGTCGCCGAGCGGCCGACAGCTCGAACACATTGTCCGTATAAATCGTTTTGGCCTGGGCGATGGCCGACCACTCGGCTGCGACGGCACCGGCGGCTCGGAAGGCGGCGGCCGTTCCGACCACAAGGAGCCCGCACAAGACTACGCGTCGGAACATGACCGCCCTACGGCTGGCCGAAAGAGCGGACGTACCTCAACACCTGCCACGCCTCTTCTTCGGTCAAGACCAACGGAATGAACGAGGCCATGGCGGTGCCCTTGCTGCCATGGGTGAGAATCCAGAACAACTCTCCGTCCGTCCGTGCAGCCTGCCATTCCCGATCCGTGAAGTTCCGCGGCAGAGGCCCCTTCAGACTCCCCGGCTCGATGTCTCCCCCCAATCCCCTTCCGTCAGCGCCGTGACAAGCCCGGCAGAACCCCTTACCCTCGAAAATCTTCCGGCCTTTCTCGACGATGTCCGGCGTGGCAGGCAAGGGGTTGGTCACTCGGCGAGCCTCTTCGAATTGATCCGATGGCACACGAGGGCGCAAGACATCCGGATCGGCAGCCCAGAGCAGGGGGGCACTAAGGAGGATGACAAAGGCCGGGATGAGCCTCAATGATGTGACGTTCATGGAACGACCAGCAATGGTGCTGGTCCGGCCGATCGATCGGCCGGACCAGCCGAACGAAGGCGCCTACTCCGTCCTCAGCTTGTGCCCGACAGACTGGGGATGGCCGACTGTTCCATCCGGCGCTTTGGCCCCGTCCGGCCAGAGATGAAATATGATCCCGTCGGTCTTCGCAGCGACGGCGGCGATCTCTTTGGCTTGGGCCTCCGGCATGTCGAGGACCTGGACACGGCCTGTGGCAATCTCCACCTCATGGTCATGGTAGTACTTGTTCCAGGTCTCCAACGGCACATGCGCACGCGACACGGACTTGGCCACGAAGTATTCGACGTCCGTCAGCACCGCGTTGGGGTCGGTGGACTCGAAGAGCAAACACTGGATGATTTCCGGTGAGACCGGTTTGCAGTAGTGATGGAAGGGCCCGTGAACCGTCCCGTCTTCGAACTTATGAGGCGCCATCACGTGGATGTTGTAGCCCTGAGCCGGTCCCGGCTTGGCGGCGGCCGCTGCCGGCCCCGACCCGCTTCCCTGCATTTCGGCACAGCCGGCCAGCGCCATGAGGCCGAATGCGCCTACCAGTTTCATCGACATGCCCTTCATAACGATCCTCCTTCTTGGGGTTGGTGAGGCCGGCCGCTCACGTGATGAGCAGACCAGCGCTCGTATTGGGGGTCTGAGACAACGTACGGTAAAAGGATTCGCCAAATTGCTTATTTCGGCAGCTTGGGAAGCGCAAGCTTCGTCGGCTCACCGGTCAGGGCCTTTAGAAAGGCCACCACGTCCGCCTGTTCTTCCGCAGTCAACTCCAACGGCTTCATCAGCGGGCTCAAATGGGCATTGGCCCCGCCGCCGCTGTTCAGAAAACTCACGACTTCCTCCAACGTCTTGAACGCCCCGTCATGCATATAGGGAGCGGTCTCGGCGATACTGCGCAAGGTGGGCGTCTTGAACGCGCCCTTATCCCTGTCCGCCCTCGTCACGGCGTACCGCCCAAGATCTTCCTTTAACGGGCCGACTTGCGGCACACCCAAATTGTGAAACTGATTGTCGGTGAAATTGGGGCCGTTGTGGCACAAGATGCAGCGCGCTTTCCCTCGGAACAGACCCAGCCCGCGAACGGCTGCTTCGTCCATCGCCTTGTTGTCGCCGGCCCTATGCTTGTCGAACGCGCTATTGGTCGAAATGACCGTCCGTTCAAACGCCGCGATCGCCTCGGCAATCCCCTGTAGATTGACGTCCGTGCCGAACACGGCTCGAAATTGTTGCTGATACCCCTTGATCTTGTTCAGTTTGGCCACCACTTGCTCGTGGGTTTCACCCATTTCGATCGGATTGTGGATCGGCCCGATCGCCTGCTCTTCCAGCGAACGCGCCCGTCCGTCCCAGAACTGCACCGGGTTGAAGGCGGTGTTCAACACCGTCGGAGCCTGACGCCCTCCGACACCACCACCGATGCCGATCGACGTCTGGCGTGAGTCGGCCCAGCCCGTGCCGGGGTTATGACAGAAGGCGCAGGCGATGGCGCCGTTCTTGGATAGGCGACCATCGAAGTAGAGCTGTTTGCCGAGTTCCAATTTCGCGGCGTAGTTTAGGTTGGTCGAGGGTTGCGGAATGGCGGTGGGCAGCGGTCCAATGTCAGGAACGGTGACGCCGTCCACCGTGACCGTACCATGGGGCGCATGGGCGGCTGGCGACGCAGCCCCCACTCCGCTATTGAGGAACGACCAGCCGGTGATCAAACAACCGGCCACAAGGAGCGTACGTGCCACAGATGGCCTGAACAGCATCATAGTCTTACTACCTCCGTGTTTCGGGTCTGGTACCAAGGTTTGGCCCGGCACAGTAGCACGTTTTTTCGGTGAGAGGTAGGCGGGAAAATGGCTCCGGCATGGCGGAATACCGTCACAAGCATGACTGTAAGTCATTGTTTTACAAGGTATAAGTTCGATGATTCCCTCGCGCGACTTATGGTAGGGTAATCAGCAAGGAGGCCGGTTTCTCCTATGCGTATTCCGTCGCGAGTGGTGCTGCCCTTCGGCTACCGTATTTCCGTTCGCCAGCTCCCGGATACGGAAATGGACCGGCGCGATCCCAATGCGGACGGTATCTGGGATGACGAAACCAAAACGATCTACCTGCGAAAGAGACTTCCGGTCACCAGGCGGCGGTACATTCTCGCCCATGAACTGGGCCATGCCTGGCTCGACTGGCAACATCGACATCTCGATAACGGCAAGGCCAAGACCTAGCCTGCCCCTCTCGACCTTCCGCTCTTCGGCTTCGTAAGCTTCATAATCGACTCCCACTCCGAGGCCGTGACCGGCTGAACGGAGAGCCGCGAACCTTTTTGCAACAAGGCCATCCCCTTCAAGCGCGGTTCCTTCCGCAATTGGTCCAGCGGAATCGGCTGCGTGAACGTGTCGCAATGCCGGATATCGACCACGTCCCAGCGCGGTGCCGACGGTGAGCTGGCCGGATCGTAGTGATCGTCGTGCTTGTCGAATTGGGTGTCGTCCGGATAGGCCGTTCGGACGACCTCCGCCATGCCGACAATCGCAGGAGGCTCCGCATTGCTGTGATAAAAGAACACCCGATCGCCGACCGCCATGGCGCGCATAAAATTTCTGGCTTGGTAGTTGCGCACTCCATCCCAGCTGGTTGTGCGCTTGGGCGAGGCGGCCAAGTCATCAATTGAAAACGCGCTCGGCTCGGACTTCATGAGCCAGTACCGTATGGTGCGTCCCATTTCTCGCTCCTCTGAACGGGGCCCGGTCGGTTGTGCTCAGGGCGCGAGCCGATAGACTCCGCCCTGGTGATCAATCACGTACAACTCCCCTGTTTCGTCTTCGCCGAAGGAGGAAATACGAAGACTCGTCCTCATGATCGTCTTCGGCTCGGCCGATCCACCTGCGGCCGACGTCGCCGGCAACCCGAACAACTCTCCGCTGCAATAATCGCCGAACAGATAGGTTCCCTGTAAGCTGGGAAGCGCCGGGCCGCGATAGACATAGCCGCCGGTCACCGAGCAGCGACCGTGCTCGTGGCCGTATTCCGCAACGGGAAGCTCCAGCTTCACGTCCGGCCCCTCGCAGCCGCTCTTGGGTTCGTAGCAATGCCGGCCTTCCATGCGCCGCCAGCCATAATTGCCGCCGCGTCGGACGAGATCGATCTCTTCCCAGGCATTCTGCCCGACGTCGGCCGCCCAGAGATCGCCGGTCTGCCGATCGAAGGAAAAGCGCCACGGATTGCGCAACCCCAGCGCAAAGATTTCAGGTAGCCCCCCGCCCTTGGCCCAGGGGTTGTCCGCCGGAATGGCGTAAGGCGAGCCTCGGTCGACATCGATCCGCAACATCTTCCCGAGCAATTCATCCACGTTCTGCGCGCGATTCTGCGGGTCGCCGCGAGAGCCGCCGTCGCCACGTCCGATGTACAGATACCCGTCTGGCCCAAAAGCAATCATGCCGCCGTTGTGGTTCGCATAGGGCTGCGGCACGGCCAGCAGGAGCCGGCCTCCCGATTCGGCGCGAACCGCGCCACCTCGCGCATATTCGGCTACAACGGTGGCCCCATCCTCTTTCCGGTTGTAGCTGACGAAGACGCGCCCGTTGCGTGCGTATTGGGGATGAAAGGCCAGTCCGAGGAGCCCCTGTTCTCCCCCGGACCTCACGAACGGCGTCACGTCGAGAAACGGCCGAGGTTGCGGGCTTCCGCGGTCGAGGACTTTGACGAGCCCTCCCTGCTCCACCACGTACAGTTGCCCGGTCTTGTCTCCCGCATGGGTCAAAAAGAGCGGCTGGCTGAGGCCCTCTTTGACAATGGGAATCAGCCTGAACGCTGCCGGCGCCTGCGACGCAACATTATCTGATGCCGCACCGGCGATAGCGGGCAGACCCAGCGCCAGAGCCGCGGCCAAGCATGCGATCGCGGTGCGTGTCATTGATTGCGAGCCTCGAGAAACTGAATCAAGGCGCTGTAGGTCATCTCTCGCACCATCGCTTTCGAGGCCGGCTGATCGCGGCTGTTGCGGTCGAGCCAGACCTGCTCCGTCACGGCAGATTGCGCTTCGTTACAGAGACTCCACATGTGGTGGAGGAAATCCTCCGGCAGTCCAACCTGGAGGCCTTCCGATTCGATCCGGTCGTCGAGAATCGCCAGCAGGTCCGACAGGGCCTGGTCGGAGCGATAGGGCGCCGCCGAAAAACCGAACGAGGCCTGGGCGTCGGCCTCCTGCTCCGCCTGCACCACCAAGTCCCGCATGTATTCTTTCAACAGCCCCATCACATGCCCGGAGAATGTCATCACCGCTCCTCTGATCGACTAGCATTATGCGTCGAGTGCTGCGCAAGGGACAAGATGCCGCCGCGCGGTTGACCGGATGTGAGCCGCTTCCCTATGATGGCCTTCGGCCAGCGCCCAACAGTGCTTGGCGCAAGGCCAGGGGGAAGAGGATCACCCCATTATTCCGGTCGCCTCTCGCCTCAAACCCAGAGCCTGCATCGATGTCGGAACGGTTTGAAATCGCGCTCAACACGCCGGCCGGACAACTGACGACGGCGGTGGACGTTCCGACGGAATTCGTCCCGATCTCGGCGATCGTTCCCTTGGCCCGCCGGCTCGGGGAAGAGGCCGGTAAGCTAGAGGAACAGCTGGCGAGGAACGAGGGAAAGCTCGTGTCCTGCCGCATGGGTTGCGCCGCCTGTTGCCGCATGCTGGTGCCGGTTTCTCCGCCCGAGGCCTTCGCCCTGGCGAATTACCTCGAGCAACTGCCGGAGGAACGCCGCAAGGTCTTGCACCAACGGCTGGCGGAGGCCAAGACGACGTTGATGGCGAAGGGACTCTGGGGCCGGCTCCAGGCCTTGGGTGAGTCAACCCAGCCGGTCAACGACGAGGCGCTCGATCCGCTGAATCGCGATTATTACGCGTTGCGGATGCCTTGTCCGTTTCTCGAACAGGAAGTCTGTGCGATCTACGAAGCGAGGCCCGCTGCCTGCCGCGAGCTGTTGGTCACGTCGCCGGCTCCGTTGTGCGACGATCTGGTTAACAACCCGGTCGACCCCTTGCCTGTTTCCGTGCGGATCGGCACGGTGCTCGGCCTGTTGTGGGCCGGCCTCACGGATTCGCCCCCCCGGCTGATTCCGCTGCCGCTGGCGCTGGACTGGGCCAGGCATCACGAGGCGGAGGGACGGAGAACCTGGACCGGATCAGCCGTGATCGATCAGCTGCTCGACAAGCTCTGGCGGTACGTCAGCCAGGAATTTATTCATAGGCAAGAGGTAACCGGCAAGAGGCGATAGGACAATCGGCAGCCCTTTCCGGCCCTCGCCCCTTGCTTCGGCCCCCTTGCTCCACGGAGGAGAACCCATGCAGAAGCCTGTAATCGCCTGTTTGGATTTAGAAGGCGTGCTCGTCCCGGAAATCTGGATCAACGTCGCGATGAAGACCGGCATCGAGGAGCTCAAAATCACCACCAGAGAAATGCCGGACTACGATGCGCTGATGAA
>CAZPYP010000089.1:0-9025 GCA_964590845.1 uncultured Nitrospira sp. | reverse complement strand
CCGACGGTCAGGTTCAAGCTCGTGGCCAGCGCCTCCCCGACATAGATGGCATCGGACGCAAACAGTTCCTGGATGGCACGCTGCCGATCCGCCTCCCGAACCTGAAAACCCTTCTGTCCGACTTCGGTCAGCAGATCGAGTCCGTAGACCGGCATGGACTCGCCACGGTGCTCTCCGATCGCCATGACAGCCGTTTCTTCGATGACGGGAGAGGCCACGACGACACCTGGGACATGGCGGACTGCCGTGATGACGGTTTCCTCGATCCCCAATCCCTGGCCGACGATTTCCAGCGTGGCTGGACCGGCCACGGTCGTCACCGCCTGCTCGAACGACCGTAAGACCTCGACGTTGGCCGCGCCGATGGCGACGGATGCCAGGACGCCGAGAGAAACGCCGACGACGCTGAGGGCGACACGAACCGGCTGCTGCCCGGCATGAGCCCGGAGAAGCGCCGTGGCAAAGAGAGGCAATATGGCCATAGAAGAGGAGATGGGAACCGATCGCGACTCGGCCCGAAATGGACCGATCGCCTCGCATAGGCCGCAGCAGCAAGGAAACGGCCCCTGCAGGAATCAGTAGTTTCGTTTACAGGTTTTCAACCCTTTGCTAGACTCGCTTCAAGTTACTCAACATCGAAGGTGAGGAACATGAAGAGTGCATTGCGCCGAAAGGCGGAGTCGGCCATCGACGAAACGGAACTGGATCTCCTGACACCGCGCCAGCGCGATATCCTGCGCCTGGTATCGGTGGGGCACACGAACCGGGAAATCGCCACCGTCCTTCAAATCAGCGTCCGGACGGTCGAAGTGCACCGTTTCAACCTCATGCGCCGCCTGAACGTGCGAAACGTCGCGCAACTGCTGCGCCGAGCCCTGCAGCTGGGGCTGCTCTCCAAGTCCTTTGTGAAGTAGCGTCTCTCCTCCTACAATTCTTTGAGCTTTCCCCGAGCATCCGCCACCGATCGATAGCCTTTCTTTTCGAGGCAGGCGGCCAGTTCACGTTCCAACCGAGCAAAGACCTCGACGCCCTCCTCGACGAGCACGGTCCCGATCTGCACGGCGGAAGCGCCGCATAAGAAATGTTCGAAGGCATCCACGCCGTTCACGACCCCGCCGGTCCCGATGATCGGCATCCGTCCTTCGAAGTGTTTGTAAAAGGCCCGCACGTTGGCGAGCGCCACCGGCTTGATGATGGTGCCGCCGAGGCCCCCGAATCCGCCTTTCGGCTTGATGACGACCGTTTCCGTCTCTGGATCGACCACCAAGCCGTTTCCCACCGAATTGATCAAGTTCAAGAAATCCACTCCGCACCGGCCGATCACGTCACCCATCAGCTTGTGATGCGCCGGATCGAAATAGGGCGGCAGCTTCACGCCCATCGGCACGGTGATCACCTTCCGCACCCGCTTCATGAGCCGCTCGGACGCGTCGGCGTCGTAGCCGATTTGCGGTTTGCCGGGAATGTTGGGGCAGGAGAGATTCACCTCGATCAAATCCGGCTTCGCGTCGTTGATCACCTGGGCGATCGTCGGGAAATCGTCTTCGCAGAGGCCGGCGACGCTCGCGATGACCGGTTTGCCGAATTGTTTCAGCTCGGGAATCAACGCCGCATATGTCTTGTACCCGAGATTGGGCAAGCCCATCGAGTTGATCGATCCACCGGGGAATCCATAGTACCGAGGCGACGGATTGCCCTGTCGGGACTCGACCGTCATCGACTTGGTCACGATGGCCCCGGCCTTGGAGCGGCCCAGCGCTTCCAGCTCTTCTCTCGTCACGCAGAGTGCGCCGGACGCATTCATGAAACAGCTGGGAAACGTGACGCCTGCGATCGTGGTGGTGAGATTCATCATCCTCCCGTAGAGACCGCACGATGGTCCCATCGCTCGAGTAAACCCCCGTCCTTCATGGACCAGGTGTAATCTGCCGCCTGCGCCGCGGCCGCGCTATGCGTGACTAGCAACACCGTCTGGCCGAACTCCTGCACCAGTCGGCGCAGAAGCCCGATGATGTCCGCGCCATGTTGAGAATCAAGATTGCCTGTCGGCTCATCTGCCAGGAGAATCTTCGGCCGGTGCACGATGGCTCTCGCTACCGCGGTCCGCTGCTGTTCTCCGCCGGACAATTCACCGGGACGGTGATGGCGACGATGGGCCATGCCGACCAACGCCAGCATCTGGTCGACCGGTTCGCGAACTCTTCGTCCCGAGAGTCCGTTCAAGAGGAGAGGAAAGGCCACGTTTTCTTCGACCGTCAGACCGGGAATCAGATGGAACGCCTGAAACACGATGCCGATCAATTGCCGTCTGGCGTTCGTCCAGTCGTCCGGCGTGAAGGAGGCCGTCGACTGCCCGTTGAGGCGTATCTCTCCGGAGGTGGGACGATCCAATCCGGCAATCAAATTGAGCAGGGTGCTCTTGCCGCAACCGCTCGGCCCGACAAAGGCGCAAAACTCGCCCGCCGCCACATCGAGACTCACCCGGTCAAGGCCGGGGATACGGTCCTCGCCCCGCTCGTAGGTCTTCGACAATGCGATGAGAGAGACCATCGACGAGAGCGGCTCCAGGTTCCAGGCGGGTTCTCTTCGTATATCACAACCGTTTGCGGAGCGACAACCTTGACAGGAGGCGACAGGCGCGTTAGAGAGACCGAGGTTCCGCTCCACATTCTATGCGTCAGATATTGAACAGCGACGACCTCCTTGGGTGGTGCCGGCAGGCGCTCCGGTTCGTGCTGCCTGTCGACTGTGTCGGCTGCGGCCTGTTGCTCGGCAGCGACCCGGTGCCGTTCTTCTGTCGGGGCTGCTGGGAGCGAATCGCTCCCCTGAAGGGGCCGGCCTGCGCTCGATGCGACCAGCCGTTCGTCTCGCATGCGGCGACCTCGTTTACCCCCGATCACCAATGCCAGCATTGCCTAGAACGCCCCCCGGCCTATGACCGGGCCTGGACCCTATTCCCTTATCTGCCGCCATTGCAGGATGCGATCTGCGCGTTCAAATACCGGGGCAAGTATGCGTTGGCCAAGCCGCTGGCCTCTCTCATGATTCACGCCTTGCCCCCGACCCTCGAGGCCGACGTGATCCTGCCGGTGCCGTTGCACCCGTCGCGCCTTCGGGCCAGGGAGTACAACCAATCGCTGCTCTTCGCCGACCGGATTGGCCGGCACCTGCGCACACCCGTGTGGCCCTCGGCCCTGGTTCGGTTGCTCGCGACCGATCCCCAGACCACCCTCTCGCGGCAGGAGCGCTTGCGCAATCTCCGGCAGGCGTTTTCAGTCCGGCAGCCGGAGGCCGTGGCAGGAAAGCGCGTCCTTCTGATCGACGACGTCTATACGACCGGCACCACCGTCAACGAGTGTGCAAAAGTATTGAAGAAGGCCGGCGCCGCCTCGGTCCGGGTCCTCACACTCGCGCGGACGATCGAGACAAATCTGATCCCCGATCGGATATTGGCTGAGCAGAGCTTGCGCTCCTTGCCGGCCTTGGGATTTTGACATGCCGCTGTATGAATACCGTTGCCTTGACTGCCGGAAACGCAGCACCCTCCTCGTGCTCAGCCTGGCCAATCCTCAACCGGCGATTTGCTCTCACTGCCGAAGCTCCCGCCTCGAACGGCTCATGTCCCGCTTCGCTTCCCCCAAATCGGAGGAGGCGCGCTTGGCTTCATTGGCCGACCCGGACGCCCTCAGCGGCTTGGACGAGAACGACCCCGAAAGCATGTCCCGTTTCATGAAGAAGATGGGCGATGAAATGGGCGAAGATATGGGAGACGACCTGGCCGAGACGATGGAAACACCGGCAGAAGGCGAGGGTGATCTGGACGGCTCTGACTCACTCTGACAGGCATTGTCATATATTTTCACTTGACAGAACCTTCCGTTTTTCCTACCCTGACACCACTGTCCATAGCCCTATGAGGCCTATGAAGCCCTCTCCACTCTGGTTGATCGATGGCCAAAGAGCCCAAGAGCGAGCTGATGACGGCGGAGGAGACCTGCCGCTACCTGAAGATTACCCAGCGGACGCTCTACCGTTATCTACAGAGTCGCCAGATTCCCGCCTTCAAGCTTGGGAAAGAATGGCGATTCGTACGTTCGGATCTGGAACAGTGGATCCGCGATCGTACCAGAATCCCCTTGCCGTAAAGGACAGGGTCCATTGATGTTCGCCGGTGAATACTTGTGCAAGGTCGATGAGAAAGGACGGTTCATCGTCCCCTCGCCGATTCGCGAGCAGGTGGAATCCGAAGGCCTGTCGGTGGTGTTTCTCAAGGGCCCCGAAGAATCCATCCTCATCTACTCGATGAAAGAATGGGAGAAGGTCCTGGAGCGCACCAGAACGACCCTGGACGAGGACCAGAGCCGGCTCTTCATGCACTTCGTCGTCTCGGAAGCCGGCACCTCGGAAATCGACAAGGCGGGACGCATCCTGATCCCAGGACGGCTGCGCAAACTCGTCCCTCTCGACGAGGATCAGGAGATCATCCTAGTCGGCCTCTACCACCGCATGGAAATCTGGAACCCCAGCCACTGGCGTCGCTATATCGCCCGTTCTGAAGATCGTTACGAACAGAACATGGCGAAAATTCTCAATCTCCTGTAAATAGGCGCATGCCCTCCTACCGGCGTCCGATTCGAATCTCACTGTCCAAGCTGCCCCTCCGGTTCCCCACCGCTCGTCCGTTGGTTTCGACCGCGGGACCTCGCACCAGACCCCTTCATTCGAAACCGGCGCCGGCGTCCTCAAGCGGCGGCCCCAGAACGACCCAATCGGCTCTGTCCTTCACGCTGCCGGTTCCGCCGAGCATCAACCATCAATATGCCACGGTCAGGGGCCGGAGGCTGCTGTCGTCGGCCGGACGCGCGTACAAGGCCCACGTCGGCCAGCTCGTCTGGCTGTCTCTGACGAAAATGGCAGACCGAGCGGCCCTGCTCTCCCGTTTTCAGACCGGGACTCTCGCCCTTTCCATCCGCTTCTACTTCACCTCGGCCCTGCGGCGTGATGTGGATGGCGGTCTCAAGATCGCCCAGGACGCCCTCTGCGAAGGGCTGGGCGTCAACGACAATCGCATCGTGGAAACCCACCTCTATAAACACGTCGACAAAACCAATCCCCGGATCGAAGTCTGCCTCACCTCGTCTCATCCGAGCGCCTGACGCTACAGTCCGCCGTCCTTCCGACCGATACAGGCACGGTCTCGATTGTCACCGTACAGCCGGAAACGAGAGGCAAGGGCATGTCCACACAACGCGTCCGGGTCGACGACTTACGCCCCGGCATGTTCATCGCCAGACTCGATTTGTCCTGGTTCCGCTCTCCCTTCATCCGTCATTCCTTCCTCATCCAAGACGAGGGACAGATCGAAAAGCTTCGCCGGACTGGCGTGGAGGAGGTCGAGATCGATCCATCCCGTTCAACGATTGAGCCGCCTTCGGCCGCTCAGACGGCAGCGCCGCCGGAGTCAGATCCCCGACAATCAGCCGTCGCTCCACCCAGGCAGCTGAAGTCGCTCCAACAACTGAGCGAGGAAATCTCCCAGGCGAGAATCGCCAGAGCGCAGCTGGAACAGTCCGTCCGTTCCCTATTCTCCTCGATCAATCACGGCGGCGCGGTCAGCCCTCATCAGGCGAGAGAAGCGGTCCAAGAGATCATGATCGCGACTCGCACCCTGACAAACTCCGCCATGTTCATGGCATTGAGCCAACATCGCGACAACGACGCCAGCCTCAGCCAACATGCGCTCAGCACCTGCACCTTGGCGCTCGTGCTGGGCCAGACCTACGGTTTCAATCCGCTCGAGTTGAACGAACTGGCGACCGCGTCCCTGCTCCACGACATCGGGCTTATCCAGATCCCTCCGTCGATCCTGAAACGAGTCGCCGCCACCTCGAACCGCCTGACTCAGCGTGAACAGGAGCAGTTTCAGGCTCACCCTCGCCTGGGCATCACGATGCTCGAACGCCAGAAGGGATTCGACGCCGGCATCCTCCATGTGATCGGAGAGCATCACGCCCTACTCGATGGCAGCGGGTATCCGCAGGAGACACGGGGCGAGTTCACCTCCAACCGGACGAGGATCCTCGCCATCACGGACCGCTACGACGAGTTGATTATGGGTTTCGGCGGCGCCACACCGATGGCCCCGCATCAGGCGCTGCAACGGATCTATCGGGAGGGCCAAGAAGGGAAATTGGACAAGGACATTCTCTCACGGTTCATCAAAGCGGTAGGCATCTACCCCGTGCACAGCTGCGTCCGACTGAACACGAAAGAGCTCGCCGTCGTCACGGATCTGAACCCCACCAGGCTGCACCAGCCCATCGTCACGGTGACACACGAGCCGGGAGGATCCACCTATCCGGCACCGTTCACGGTCAACCTCTCCCATCAGGAAAGCCAGCCGCCCGAACGCGCCATCGACGCCGTGATTGAAGCGCGGCCCCTGCCTTCTGGAGAGCCTCGACGCGCCGCATAGGCGACGGCCCTCCGCTCGCGCACTACTCGTAACGGAGGGCGTCGATCGGATTCAACCTGGCGGCCTTATTGGCGGGATAGAGCCCGAAGAACAAGCCGACGACCAGCGAAAACAGAAACGCCATCACGATCACATCGCTCGAGATGATCGTCGGCCAGCCGGCCACGACGGTGGTCAGCTTGGCCCCGCCCACGCCCAGGACGATCCCCAGTGCGCCGCCGAACAGGCTCAACGTCATGGCCTCAATGAGAAACTGTACGACGATGTGCCGGCGTTTGGCACCAACCGCCATCCGCACGCCGATTTCTCTCGTCCGCTCCGTCACGGATACCAAGAGGATGTTCATGATCCCGATCCCGCCCACCAACAAGGAAACGGACGCGATCGAGAATAACATCATCGTCAAAGTCTGACTGGTCCCTTCCTGCACCTTGCCGATATCCACCTGCGTCCGCACGGTAAAGTCGTCGTTCTGCTCGGATTGCAGCCGGTGACGCGTGCGCAACACGTCGCGGATCTGCTCCACCGCTTCCGGCACGTCTTCCCCCCGATCGGTCGTCGCAAACAGCGCGCCGACGGATCCGAGAAACGGCGTGCCGAAGACCTTGCGCTCGGCGGTCGTGAAGGGGATGAAGATGACGTCGTCCTGATCTGATCCCTGCGCCGACTGCCCCTTGGGCGCCAAGACTCCGATCACACGGAACGGCACGTTCTTGATGCGAATGACCGCGCCGACCGGCTCTTCTCCCGGTTCGAACAGATTGTCCACGACCGTCTGCCCCAGCAGCGCGACACGGGCGGCGCTGTCCAGATCCGCCTGCGTGAATGGGCCGCCGCTCGTGAAGGACCAGTCGCGGATCGTGAGATAGCTTGGCGAAATGCCGTTGATCGTCCCGTTCCAATTGTGATTGCCGTTGACGATCTGCATGACGTCGCGTTTGGCCCAACCGGTATCCGCCAGCAACGGAATTTTCTTCTTGAGATCGAGGCCGTCGGAGACGGTCAACGTCACCGCTCCGCCTTGTCCTCCGCGCACGCCGCTGACCGTGGTAGCGCCCGGCCACACGATGATCACGTTGGTGCCCATGGTGGCGATTTGCGCTTGCACCGCTTTCTTCGCACCTTCGCCGATGCTGACCATCGCGATGACCGCACCGACGCCGATGACGATGCCCAACATTGTCAGGCCGGCACGCAAACGATTGCGGCCGAGGATGCGCAGGGCTGTGATGACCGTCAGCCAGACGAACGCCAGCATTTACACCTCAACGGTCCCTGACCCGGCCCGGGCTCCCGTCACACGATCGGTCAGGACTTGCCCGTCCTTGATCACGATTTCACGATGCGCGTAGGCCGCGACATCCGTTTCATGCGTGACCAAGATGATCGTGATGCCCTCGGCGTTCAGATCTTCCAGAATCCGCATGATCTCCCGGCTCGATTGCGTGTCCAGATTACCCGTGGGTTCGTCGGCCAGCAACAGGGCGGGTGCCGTCACCAGTGCCCGAGCGATCGCAACACGTTGTTGTTGGCCGCCGGATAGCTGTGTGGGGTAGTGATGCTCCCGCCCGCTCAGCCCAACCCGTTGGAGCGCCGCCGCCGCCTTGGCCCGCTGCTCCTTGAGGGAAAGCCCCCGATAGAACAGCGGCAACTGGGCGTTCTCGAGCGCGCTTGTCCGTGGAATCAGATTGAAACTTTGAAAGACGAAGCCGATCTGCTGATTGCGGATCTCGGCGAGTTCGTCGGGGCGGAGTTTGCCGACATCGACGCCGTTGAGCCGATACTGGCCCCTGGTGGGTTGGTCGAGGCAGCCGAGCATGTTCATCAGCGTGGACTTGCCCGACCCGGAAGAGCCCATGATCGCCACGAACTCACCCTGCGTGATCGTCAGGCTGAGCCCTCGGAGCGCCTGCACCTCGACGTCGCCGACGCGATAGATCTTCCAGATATCTTCGCATTCAATCAGGGCGCTCATCTCTGTATCTCGTGAAGCGTAAAACGTAAATGGCTTGTATAGAGCAGGAGGTCCCTGATCATGAATGGAGGGGAAGGTGCCGGGCCTTTTGACGTACGACGATTCACGAGTAACGCTTCACGGTTCCTACATGCCTCGATCCCGTGAACGCCGCTGGCCGCCGCTCGACCCGAATCCCGGCGGCAAGTCGCCGCCTTTCTTGGCGCCGCGCGCCTGCTCGATTCCGACGATGACCTGCTCCCCCTCGGCGACGTTGTCTGACAACAGCTCCGTGAAGGAGCCGTCGGAGATGCCCGTCTGCACCGCCACAGAAGCCAATTCGCCGCTGTCGTTTTGTTTCCAAATCGTCCGCCCGGGCGCCGCGCCGGCTCGCGCGACTCGACCGTCCCGCTCACCCTTGACCGGTTTCGCCGAACCGGATTTCCCGTCGCCGCCAGCCGCTTCACCGTGATCACTCTTGGGCGGAGTGAATCGCAAGGCCGCGTTCGGGACCTTCAATACCTGGTCCCGCTGCGCCACTACGATCGACACGTTGGCCGTCATGCCGGGCTTCAACCGCAGATCCTTGTTGTCGA
>CAZPYP010000088.1:0-9031 GCA_964590845.1 uncultured Nitrospira sp. | reverse complement strand
CCTACATGATGAAGACCTACGGCCGGTTCCCCGCGCACGTGGATGCCTTCAAGACCGTCATCGCCTTTCAAGCGCATCACGTCGATCCGGCTTTCTACGACCGCTTTTATCCTCAGCCGAGTCTCCCGGCCGCTCATCGCGACCACATGAACCATTGGCACCAGTGCGCAAGCTGAGCCACCTATTGGAGATTGGGAAAGGAGCATTCACATGTCGTCTCAAAGACGCGTCGTCATCACGGGTATGGGCATCGTCTCTCCGCTGGGCTGCGACTTGCGGACCTTCTGGCATCTCTTGAGCCAGGGGCGGTCCGGCATCAAGCCGATCACCAGCTTCGACACCACGCCGTTCAACGCCTCGCTGGCGGGCGAAGTGACCGATTTCGATGCGACAGATTTTCTGCCGCCCAAAAAGGCCCGACGCATGGGGCGGGTCTCTCAATTCGCCGTGGCCGCCGCCATGATGGCGGGCCGCGATGCCGCGCTGGATCTCGACCAGGAGGACCGCCATCAGGTGGGCGTCTGCTTCGGCACCTCCGTCGGTGGATTGAAGGAAGCCTTCGAGGCGCACGATTCGATGCTGGCCAAGCACTACAAACACACCAACCCCTTCACCATGACCACGACGTTTCCGAACGCCGTGTCGGCGGAAGTCTCCATCGCGCTGGGCACGCATGGGGAATGCGAGACCTACTCGATCGGCTGCTCGTCGACGGCGAACGCCATCGGTCGTGCCTATGACCTGATCCGCTCGCACGACGTCGATATCGTCGTCGCCGGCGGCGCCGAAGCGCCGCTGCATCCGACGATTTTCTCGGCCATGGACGCCGGCCGAACCTTGGCGCCGGACGAGCGGGGAACGGTGCGCAATCTCCCCCGCCCGTTCGATCAGACCCGCTGCGGCATCGTGCTGGGCGAAGGGGCGGGCTGTGTGATCCTGGAGGAAGCGGAGCATGCCGAGCGCCGAGGCGCGCACATTTACGCCGAGCTCGAGGGCTGGGCCTTCACCACCGACGCCTATTCCATGGCTCGGCCGGACGAAACCGGCAAAGAGCATCGCCGCGCCATCGAGCGGGCTATCGTGTCCGCCCATTGGTTCCCTGAGGAAGTGGACTACATCAACGCGTGTGGACTGGGCACCGTCGAACTCGACCTCATTGAGACGATGGCCATCAAGCAGGCGATGGGATCGTCCGCCTACCGCATTCCCGTCAGTTCCTTCAAGTCTGCGTTGGGCCACGCCTTCGCGGCGAGTGGAGCGTTCCAGATGATCGGGACCACACTGGCACTGCAACATCAATTCATTCCGCCGACACTCCATCTGACGACGCCCGATCCGCAGTGCGATCTGGACTATGTCGCCTGCACCGGACGGCCCCATATCATCAATCGTGCGCTGGTGAACAGTTTCGGCTTCGGCGGAAAGAACATCGTCGTCGCCCTCTCACGTGTGGATGTCCCGGTGGCTCACGACGCGCTCGGTCATGCCGGAATGCGCGCCGCCTACTTCGAACCGATCGGAGCGTCGGCCCATGCGCGAGTTCAGCGCCAACAGTCTCCGTCCAACCCGTGATGTGAAGACGGAGTGATGGTCGGCAACATGTGGACCACTCGAGTGTTCACCAGGAGGGGAGATCGCCATGGCTAGCGCGCATCCTAGGATTGACGATGAACGGTCGTTGTCCGTCCATCACACGTTTCCCCTGGAGCTCTTCGCCCAATGCACCAAGGAAGAACTCCTGCCCCTGCTCATGCTGCAGGATCGTTTGCTCCGCGCCGAAGGACAGAAAGACGTCGATGCCGTGCTGGTCGACCTGTCCAGATTCATTCGGGAATCTCTGATCGGCCAACCGGATCCTCATGAGTCCGCGGAAGCGGACTCTTTTGCTGGCTTGCAAACTAAGGCCTATCGGGTTTCCGATTACCTGTTGGACATCCTGGTTCGCGTTCAAGCGAAGTTCGAACGGAAAACGGCAGCCCAGAGGGCTCCGCAATCCCTTTCCACTCGAGAGCTGACGGTCCTCAAGTGGATGAAGGAGGGGAAAACCAACTGGGAGATCGGTCGGATCATCGGGCTCAGTGAACGGACGGTTCGGTTCCATGTCGGGAGCATCTTCGAGAAGCTGAACGTGACGTCGCGCACCCAGGCCGTCGCCCGCGCGTTGGGAGCTGGGCTGATCAGCTCATGACGGGGCGTCGTATATTGCGCTGATTTCCCGACTTGTACCTGGCGTAGACGCCAGGTGACCGAGACAGGTCCTGGGCCTATGATTCGGGGCGCTGAACCGGCTGGCCAATGGTAAGGAGGCACCCATGAGAGAAGACCGGTCAACACCTTCGCAGGAACTTCCTTCCCATGGCGCGGCGCGACCACCCGATCTGCCACTCCTGACCGGCAGGATGTGCGAGGTCGCCTCACCCGACTCAACTCCTCCGGACGACTTGATCGCGACCTTGCGGGCCACCGAAGTACGGCTCAGCGCCTTGCTTGAAGACCGATCACGCCTTGCACGGGATCTTCACGATGTCGTGCTGCAGTCGCTCTATGCGATCGGTTTGGGCATCGAAATGACCCGGCGCTCGGGGAGGAGCCCTCGGCCGGACGATCGAGTGCTGGAGAACCCGACAGTTCCCCAACTCAACAAGCTGATTCATCAAGTCCGCGGGATGATCCAAGGGCTCGAATCAGGCATGGTGGAAGAATTCGACCTGGAGACCGAACTGGCCGCGTTAGCCGATACGTACATGCAAGTCAGTCCCGTTCGTATCGACGTGCGAGTCCCGCCCGACATTTCCACGCTCCTCACGAGGGAAGAACAGCAGGAGATCGTCAATATCACTCGTGAAGCGGTCAGCAACTGTGTGCGCCACGCTAAAGCGACTGCGGCGACCTTGTCGCTGACCGTGCGAGGCGCTTCCATGTGTCTGCTCATCAGCGATAATGGCGTGGGGTTCCCCTGTGAACACACACGCCTCAGCGGGTATGGGCTGTCCAATATGAGTGCCAGGGCCAGGAAGTTGGGCGGGCGTCTGCACATTCGGTCTCATCCCGGAGCCGGCACCGATGTGAACATGGAATTTCCGTTGGAACCGGTCTCAGCCGCTGTATGAAACGGCCGACGATCAGGATCATCATCGTGGACGACCATGAAGTCGTCCGTCATGGCGTGCGGTCGCTGTTGGGTTTGGAGAAGGATTTCGCCATCGTCGGAGAGGCCGGCACGGCGGCGGAGGCGGTGTTATTGGCCGAGCGGCTCCAGCCTCACGTTATTCTGCTCGACATCAAGTTGCCGGATGCCTCAGGCATCGACACGTGCCAACGGCTCCTGGCGGTCGTCCCGCGCGTTCGTATCCTCGTGTTGACCAGTTATGCGGATGACGGCACGGTCGTGGCGGCCGTGCAAAACGGCGCTCACGGTTATATTCTCAAAGACGTGCGGACGGATGATTTGGTACGGGCGATCACGGCCATAGCCGAAGGACGTGGGTACCTCGACCCCCGTATCGCCCAACGGGCGTTGCACTGGATTCGTATGCAGCCCGGCCATGACGGCGGACCGCTGGAGCGTTCGGGCCTTTCCCCGCAAGAGCGGCTCATCGTTCCTCTGTTAGCCGAGGGGAAAACCAACAAGGAAATCGCCGCCCATCTCAAGTTGAGCGACAAGACCGTCAAGAACTATCTCGCCAACATTTTCGAGAAGTTGCACGTCAAGCGGCGCACAGAAGCCGTGGCCTGGTTCGTTCGTGAAGGACGCTCCAGTTACGAGAAGTCACCCTAAGAAGAGGATTCCTCCTCAACCAAATCCTCTCCCCAACATCGCTGCCAGAGTGTCCGTTCTGGGGCCATTCGGCTCCTCTAGCAATTCCTGGCCGAACGGCCCTATTCTAGTAGGGCTCTCGCCTCTGGCGATATCTTCTGATGATGGTTATGGAGGGTTCGATGGCGGTCCCGCCTCGCGATCTTGTGTCGGCAGACGATGATGTGGAAACTCCTCGCCGGTTGGCCGATCGCGCCAATCTCGCCACGCCGCCGTCGGTCGATCCGACAGCCAGGGTTGCCGTGCTGCAAGAAGCGGTGTCTCACGCCCACACGCCTCAGTGGCAGCAGGATCGCTTCGCAGAAGAGGTCCGGCGCCGGGAAATGGCAGAGTCGACCGTGCAGGACAGCGAAGCCCGCTATCGCCTGCTCTACGACAACAACCCCTCCATGTATTTCACGTTGTCGCCCGAGGGCCGCGTGCTGTCGGTCAACCAATTCGGAGCCAGCGAACTCGGATACGAACCGCATGAGTTGCTCGACCGCTCCGTGCTTTGCGTCTTTCACCCCGAAGATCACCAGACGGTCCTCAGCCAGCTGATCCTCTGCGCGGGCACCCCACTGAACGTATTTCAATGGGAAATCCGGAAAGTCCGGAAAGACGGCTCGACCTTGTGGGTGCGGGAACGAGCGCAAGCCGTGAAGGATCCCGCCGGACGCATGCTCGTGTTGGTCGTCTGTGAGGACGTTTCCGAGCGACGTCTCGCCGAAGAACAGATACGTGAGAGTGAGGAGCGCTGGAGAGCGTTTTATGAGCACGCCGGTATCGGCATCGCCCAACTGAGCCTGGAAGGACGATTTCTACGCGTCAACCCCCAGCTGTGCAAGACGCTCGGATACTCATCGAAAACCATGCTCTGCCGAACCTTCCAGGAGCTGACTCATCCGGAAGATCTCGAGATCAATCTCCGACTGCTCAACGAGCTGGTGGCGAACACCCGCCCGTGCGTCTCGATGGAGAAACGGTATCGCCGCAGCGACGACACGTACATTTGGGTCAATTTGACGGTGTCTCTGATTCGGACCACCTCACACAGTCCCTCCTACTTCATCGCGATCATCGAGGACATCTCCGAGCGCAAACGCATGGAGTCGCTGCTCCGCGAAAGCGAGGCCGCCATCCGCTCGCTGCACAGCGCCACCGCCACTCCTGGGTTGTCGTTCGAACAGCGGGTGCAGACGCTCTTGGAACTCGGATGCCGGCGGTTCAATCTCCCCATCGGCGTTCTCACCAAGGTGCACAGCGATCAGCTGCAGCTCACCCACGTCTGGGCTCCAAACACAGCCTTTCGTACAGGGATGAGTCTGCCGCTCTGCGAGTCCTATTGCGGCACAACGCTCAGGACCCCCGGCGTGATGTCCATCCAGCATGCCGGCGCCTCCGATTGGCAAAGCCATCCGGCCTATCAGGCCCTGGGCCTCGAATCCTACATCGGCACCAAACTCCAGGGACAGCGCCATGTCCACGGAACGATCTGTTTCTTCGGCTCGGAACCGCGGACGGAGGGATTCAGCGACGCAGACAAGGACTTCCTGCTCCTGATGGGGCAATGGATTGCCGGGGAGTTCGACCGGCTCCATACGGAACATCGCCTCCAGCAGATCAACGAATGCTTCTTGAAATTCGGTAGCGACCCGCTCGAGAACATCACTCGCCTGACGACCCTCTGTGGTGAACTGCTCGCAGGAACCTGCGCGCTGTACTCGCGTCTCGAGGGCGAATTGCTTTGCTCGATCGGCCGATGGCAGGCGCCGCCGGATTTCGAGCCGGTGAGCCGGGCCGAAGGACATCTCTGCTGCGACTTGATTCATAGCGCCGAGGATCGTTTGTTGGTGGTCCGGCGGCTGCCCGAGACCTCGTACGCCAAGACCGATCCCAACGTTGCGCAATACCGGTTGCAAACCTACATCGGCAAGGTCGTGAGCATCGACGGCGAACGTATCGGCTCGTTGTGCGTGGTGTTCCAGCACGATTTCGTCCCCAACGAAGGGGATGAACGGTTGATGAGCATCATCGCCTCGGCCATCGGGACGGAAGAACAGCGGATCAGAGCGCAAAATGCTCTGCGGAGCAGCGAAGAACGCTTCCGCATCGCCTTCCGTTCAAGCCCACACCCCGTATTGATGACCGAGTACTCGAGCGGCCGTTGCCTCGAGGTCAACGACGCCGGACTCAGGCTCTTTGGGTATACACGTGAGGAGGTGGTCGGTCAGACGACCTTGCTCCTGGGCATCTGGCCAACGCTGGATCACCGGAACGCCTTCTTCGAGCGCCTCGAGCGCGAGAGCAGGATCAGCAATCAGGAGGTGACTCTGCTCTCGAAAGACCGAACAGAGCGGCAGCTCCTGGTGTCGTGCGAGATCATCACGCTCAACGACCGGCGCTGCCTGATTACCGTCGGCAACGATATTACTCAGCGAAAACAGGCGGAACTCGCCCTGCGGGAGAGCGAGGAGCGATTCGCTAAAGCGTTCCGGTCCAGCCCCTACCCAATTGTCATCTCCGAACTCGACACGGGCCTCTGCCTGGACGCCAACGCCGCCGCGATCCAGCTGTTCGGCTATCGCCAGGACGAAGTCGCCGGCAAAACGGCCGACGAAATAGGCCTTTGGCCCTCACCCGAGCACCGAAAAGCCTTCACCGGGAGACTGAAGGAACATGGGGCCATCCGAAACGTCGAAGTATTGCTCAGGATGAAATCAGGCCAGTTTCGGCACTGCCTCATATCGGCCGAACAGATCGAACTCAACGGCCGGTCCTGCATGGTGACTATCGGCACGGACGTCACCGAGCAAAAGCGCGCCGAGGATGCGTTACGGGCCAGTGAACTCCGCTTGCACCGCTTCGTATCGGAGGCGCCGGTCGGGCTGGTGATCGTCGACGCCGAGCGCCGGCTACTGAGCGCCAACAGGGCGTTCTGTACCCTGACCGGCTACTCGGAGGACGAAATTTTGGCCAACACCTACGCGCTTTATACCCATCCGGACGACCTACCCGAGAACCTCTCGTTAACCGACGCCTTTTTTTCCGGCAAGATCAAGAGCTACGTCTACGAGAAACGGTATGTTCGGAAACAGGGCGACATCATTTGGGTCTCCGTCAAGACGACCCCCATCGAGTTGCCGAACCACCCAGGACCGTTGCTTCTTGCCGTCGTACAGGACATCACTGAGCGAAAACAGGCAACGGAGGCGAAGGAGCGGTTGAGTCAGGACCTGCACGACAACATCCTGCAGTCGCTGTATGCCGTCGGGATGCAGCTCGAAGCGGGCAAGATGCTCGCCGCACGCTCCGCCAAGCAGACAAAGCTGCGCATGAACCACGCCATCGCTCAGCTCAACGATCTGGTGAAAGACGTCCGCCAGTTCATCGCCCTGCTGAGGCAAGATCGGATGCCACCGATGGACCTTCGTCAAGCCCTGGAACGGCTGGTCGAGTCCTTCTCTGCGAGCCAGGGACCCCGGATCGACCTGCATATCGATTCGGAGGCGATCCAGCGCATCTCTACGGAAGCGGCCGAACAGTGTCTCAGCATCGCCCGGGAGGCGCTGAGCAACAGCGTGCGCCACGCGCACGCCGCCAGCCTGACCGTCCGCTTGAAGCGCGAGACTAGAGTCATTACTATGGAGATCTGCGACGACGGCATCGGCTTTGTGCCCTCGCAGAAACGCCAGGTCGGCCACGGTCTCGCCAACATGGCCGCCAGGGCCAAGACCATCGGCGCCAAGTTTTCATTGGAAAGCCGGCCGCGCAAGGGCACCTGTCTGACGGTGACGTTACCGGAGGCATGACATGAGCGCTGGAAAATCCAAACCGATCCGCCTACTCATCGTCGACGATCATGAAGTCGTCCGCATCGGCCTGGGAGCCGTGTTGGAATTGACCCCTGGAATCAAGGTGGTGGGCCAAGCATCGAAAGGCGACGAGGCCAGGAAGCTGAGCCTCCGCCTCAAACCGGACGTGGTGTTGCTCGATATCCGGTTGCCCGACGGCAGCGGCGTCGAGGTGGCGCGAGACATTCTCTCCGGCTGTCCCAACACCCGTGTGCTGTTCTTGACGAGTTTCGCCGACGACCATACGGTGTTGGAAGCCATCCTGTCCGGCGCACAAGGCTACGTCCTAAAAGACATCGCCTCGGACGCGCTGATCCGAGCAATCAAGACGGTCGCCTCCGGCCAGCCGTTGTTGGATGCGCGCCTGACCAAATACACCCTGCACCTGATCAAGAATGCCTCCGTCCAGCCCGGCCAGTCGAAGAGGCCCCTGCTGTCTCCGCAAGAGCAGCGGCTGCTTCCATTGGTGGCCGATGGTCTGACCAACAAGGAAATCGCCGGCCAGCTCAATCTCAGCGAGAAAACAGTGAAGAATTACCTGGCCAACATCTACTCGAAGCTGCAAATCGGACGACGATCCCAAGTTGCCGCCTTCTACGCCGGGAGTTTCAAGGCCACCGGCCCTGCCGCCGTTTCCAGCCGTTGAACAGCGCGATCCTGGTTCGATAGGGACGTTAGGCGGTATCGTCACCACGTCCTTTGTCCCTACTCTCCCAACCGTCAAGATGTTTGCCTTCCCTGCCGAAAAAGGGTTGAGCACACAGTTGCGCCCGCGGCTGAAAGCAAGAACCATGACGTCGCAACGGACTACGACTCAACCGACCGACGAAGCCTCAGGCTCAAGGCCTGTCTGGTACGGGGTGACTGCGGGACTGCTGATCATCCTGTCTTCTCTGCTGAGTTTCGTGTCCTGGACCGGAGATGCCTACCTCCATCGCATGACCGAGACCGCTGCCGGGATGATCGCGGTGATGATCGGCATCATGGCACTGACGCGGCATTACAGCCGGCGCGACAACCATTTCCTACTCATGGGAACCGCCTTCGTCGGAACGGGGCTGCTGGATGTCTACCATGGCATCCTCACCTCGCCCGGATTGGTCGCCCATCTTTCATCGGCCGCGGCCAACGTGGTGCCGTGGAGTTGGTTGTGGTCACGGGTGTTCTTGGCCGTCATGCTCATCGCCATCTGGGCCGTATGGCGTCACGAACAACGCTTGGGTCGGCGGAAACCACTCTCCGAACCGGTGGTCTACACGTTAGCCGCCATCCTGATGGCGGCCAGTTGCCTCGTCTTCTTCGTCATCCCCCTGCCGCGGGCCAGTTTCCCAGGCTGGTTCTTCCCCCGGCCGCAGGAGTTGGTGAGCGGTGGACTGTTCCT
>CAZPYP010000087.1:2179-9138 GCA_964590845.1 uncultured Nitrospira sp. | reverse complement strand
ACGAGGGAGCGGAGCCGCTCTTTCGCTCG
Source organism: uncultured Nitrospira sp. (assembly GCA_964590845.1). GTDB lineage: Bacteria > Nitrospirota > Nitrospiria > Nitrospirales > Nitrospiraceae > Nitrospira_C. The sequence goes on along the minus strand of CAZPYP010000087.1, from coordinate 9,109 downwards.
CAAGAGCACGGGTACCGGGCCATGGCTCTCTTCCGGCGGGCCGGAGGCCAGTTGCCTGCCTCGTCGGGCGTCTGCGGCAGCCTGGCCCTCGCACAAGGCAGCGTCCAACAAGCCTTATCGCTGCTCAAGCCGCTGTCGGAAGACCAGCTTCCTCCGCCGGTGTTGGATCGAGCCAGAAACCTGCGCGGCGCAGCGGACGACTGGATCATCGTCCTTGCCTCGATGATCACCGACTATCAGTGTCCCTAGGGGACTGGCTCACGCGAAGCTGGTGCCTGTCCCCATGACCATGCTCAATCCTCTTCCGGGTTGATGATATGCAAGCCGGCCGTCTTGCTGGCCGCCAAGAGCTGGGTATCCGCGCTCACCACGGTCAACCGCAACGGTTTCAGTTCCAATCCGAGCGCCAAGTGCATCACCTGCTGCGCGCGAAGAAACGGATACTCCATGACCAATTCCTTCGTCGCCAGATAGGTGTCCATCGTCGGCGCGATGAAACTGAACAGCCCCTGCGCCGATTCCTTCTCGAACTTGTGAATCACCGAATAACAATCGTCGCGCGTGATTTCACCTTGCTGAGCCCGATTGGAGAAGGATGAGTAGAATTCCGTCACCGTCCAAGTCGGAAGGATGGCCACCTTTCCCCGCTTCACCATCAATTTGTTGACGATCCTGGTCCCGCGCTCCATGCTGTACCGCTTCACCAGAGCTGTCGAATCGAAATAGTAGTACGGCATCTGCTCAGATCCTCCCCTTCAAGATCACGGCCGCCAGGGGCCCGGACATCTTCGACAACCGGTCCTGAAGTTCATCGAGCGGCACTTCTTCGTACCCTTCCTTCCGAAGCTTCTCGGCGAGATTTCCCGCATTGAACTGAGCCGTGTCTTCCCGGAGCCGTTCCCCCAGCCTCCGTTTCGCCAACCGGCTCGGGACGCGCTTCTGCGTCACCGTCAATCCACGCCCACGGCTCCGTGGTGCTCGCCCACCTCTCGGTCTACTCATATGCGTAGTCTCCCCTCCACAAGATGATTAGTGAGTTGCTGACGGCTTGCTCCCCGCGCTGTCGCGTGGGCAGCCGGCAGGCCGTACCGCCTGCGTTGGAAGTTCGGATTCTCCGTAAATGTGCGCGGCAATCGCCTTGGCGACGTCCGAATTGAAATCCTGCTGCATGACCCGCATGACTTTGGCTGTGGCTTCCCGTTCTGAGAGATGCCCTTCTTTCCCCCCCTTGGAAATCGCCCCGAGCACGCGCTGACCGGCTAGATCGACGATCTCGAAATCGCTGCACCAGCGGACGTAGGTGAACTGAGGGTCTCGCACGTCGATGGGCCATACACGGACCAGGCCCTTGACCAACAGTTCCGGCGTCGAACCCCCGACACCGCCGGAGGACACCAACAGCCCTTCCCTGATCAGGCCTTCCGACAATGCCCGCTGCACCGGCTCCGCTTGGTCCCCCGTGACTTGCACTGTGAGCAAGAGATGCCCCGCCAGGAACTGCTCGAGTTCTTGGGCCAATTCGTTGACCCGATACGCGGCGGCCGTCCCCTGTCCGCTGGACCGGATCACCCGCAAATCGGCGTTGTATGCCTCTCGGATGACCAGATTACGAATCGCCCGCCTGAAACTCCTGATCTTAGTCAGCTTGTCGGTCGTGTGCTTCGCTTCGTCTACATCGGATTGAATGGAACGATCCAAGTCCCCGATCCGCTCCATGAAGGACGCTTCGGCTTGCGGACGATGCATGGCGGCCAACGAATAATGGAGCCGCTTCTTCGGATCCACCCAACGGTCCACGATCTTGACGTTCTCAAGCACCTTGTCGGTCGAGACTCGCGTCAGTTGATCGAGCGTGAGCCGCCGCTCATCGCGGCTCTGTCCCCGCTGCTCGACGACGAGATACGACTCCCAGTCCTTCGACTGGGCCGAGACCTCCGCCTTGAACACACGCGCCACCGCGGCATAGGCTTGGTCCTCCGAGGCGGCCCGATCCTCCGACTGGCCCACGCCGAGCAGATATTGACCCGGTGGATACTCCGCGCTCACCCCATCGATCCAAGCGGGTTTGGCTCGTCCGCCGAACCACGAACATCCCGGGGCCACAAGGCACAGGAACAAGAGGAGCGCTCCCACCTTGCGAATCATCATGGCAACACCCTCTGGATCATAAATCGTGTATCGCCCGGTCCCAGAGTCAGCGTTTTTCCCTCCGGCGATTTCTCTCCGGTCCAAGAAGCGCCCTGCACCTGATATCGACCGGGCGGCATCCACAGGCGGGCCAGATGGATTTCGTCAGGCAACGTCCGCCAACTGCGCTTGTCCGCTTCTTCCGACGCCACCGCCAGTCCATGCGTGAGCAGCCCGACGGCCAAGCCCACCCACGGCGCCGCGTCTTTGCCCGCCGCCTGCTGCGCGCCTCTGGTCGCGCCCTCGGCCAAACTGAATTTCACCGCCGCCCTAGCCAACGCTTTTACCGTGATGCCGGCGATTCGTTCGGACAGCGCCTTGTCGGCCATCGCCGTGACGTTCTGCACCAACTCGGTGCGCGCCGTCAGCGCACTCCCCGATTCAGGGACCAAGGTGACCGTATCGACCGGCACCTGGGTCTTCTGTGGCACCAGCCGAGGTAAGGCCACCCGCACGACGCGGCCGTTCAACCCGTACAAAACGCTGTCTGCGGCCCGATTGTGTTGCCGATTCGACTGCCCGAGACCGCGGTTCAGCAACACCAGTTGCAGGGCATCGAGACTGATGGGGAGATCGAGAAACTGATCTTCCTTGCGCGGTGCGCGGCCATTATAGCTGATCACCACGACTTGAGCGAGTTGCTGCTGCGCCTGGGACGGCTGCCAGGCGGCGTTGGGAAACGCACGCTGATACTCCGTGAATTCCTGGCTCAGATGCAGCGCATCCGCCGTTCTCAGCAGGTCGCTTTGCAGCTGAGCCGGCACGCCCGTCCGTGACCAGGCTCTGGTGGCCTCGAAAGTCTCGTAGGCCTTTCGATAGGCGATGAATGCGTTATTGGTGTCGCCGGCGGCTTCATAGAGGATGCCCGTCATGTATCGGGCAAATCCGTCTTCGTGATAGACGTTCTTGTCCTTGGCCCGATCGGTCAGGACGTTGAGCCGATGGTCGATGCGGCGCGCTTCGACGAGCGCCTCCTGGAATTGCCCCAGTTGGGCGTAGTTCAGCGCCTTGACCACGTTGATCATGATCTGTTCATACGGATCGCCTTCGTAGGGCAACGCATTGTCGTTCGTCATGAAGGCGAGCGTCTCGGTTCGGACGCTGCGGGCATACAACTTTTCCACCTCGTCGTCCGCCTGCTCGAGCACCAGGTTGCTCTGCCGGTAGTCGCCAGCCAGGTGCAGCGTCATTCCTCGATCCATTCCATAGAGCACACGGCTTTTGTTGCCGTACTCCTTCTCGGCTTGTTTGATCGCGGCATCGGCGCCTTGGAAGTCGTTGGACTTCAGGCTGTTTTCGGCCAGAAGGTAGTGATGGGCCGACAGTCCGCAGCCGGTCGCCAGGGATAGACAGAGGAGGCCGAACAGACAAACGCCCCACCGTGCCGAAGCAAAAGCGGTGAGGCGTGAGGCAAGAGAGCTCAACGGATGTGGCGGAACCTAGAAAACCGTTCGTTTCTTTTCGACGACCTTCTTGATCTTCTTTTGGCCGAACCAGACCTTGGCGTTGCTTTCCAGATCGACCATCTGCAGATCCACTTGGTAGAACATCGCCTTCGTCCCGTCGGCTTCGTCGAGAATCGTCGCAATCGTCCCCTTCATCATGTAATCCGCGCCGATCTCCTTCCCCGGGGCCTTTTGCGTATCCTCGCGAGCGTACATCGCCTGCTCTTTTCGCTCGTTCCGGACCTCCTCGCGTTCCCCCTTCCCGGCCACGAACGTCACCTTTTGCGAGTTCGTCAATTCCCGCTCGAGGTCCGTGACGAACGTCTGCACGTTGATATGTTCATGGCTGTTGTTGAGGACGGTGCCGACGACGACGACGGGCTGCCGGCTTTTGGACTGACTGAAGTTGTTGAGCCAGGGATACTGCAGCGCCTCCTTGACCATCGCTTCCGCCACCATCCGGGAATCCGTATCGTTCCACCGGCCGCTCAAATCCGTGACGACACCCGCATCGACTCTGGTGACTTTGGTCTCGTGCCCGCATCCGGCCAGCGACAACAACCCGACTGCCAAGAGGGCCAGGGCCTGCGCACGCCCACTATACCCGACTCCCCGTCGATTCATACCTGACTCCTCCGGTGAGGCCCTACGGCCCCTAGCGATTGGCGCGTTTGTCTTCTTCCTTCTCGAGCCGTTCAAACAGCCGGTCGGCGTTCTTCCTGACGAAGTCGCGCACCTGGGCGTTCAGTTCCTTCGCCTGCTCCAGGTTGTTCTTCATGTCTTCGAGGTTGAGCTTAGTGAGCACGTAGTAGGTTCCGGTTTTCTCGTCTTTGTATCGTTCGATCGGCCGGACACCGCTGAGGGTCGTGGTGGTGATGGTCTTAATCGCCCGCTCGACATTTTGCTCTTCCGTGTTGCGCGAGAAGTCGCCCGCCGTCGTCGAAGCCGCATAGTCCCGCATGAGGTATCCCGTATAGGTCTCGAAGGTCTTGGCGATTTCAGCCCGCCCTCGATTCTCCGCAGTGTCCCAGGCCAGTGGTTCGTTTCTCACGCCGGTGACCGACCCCACCCCGTAAAACGCCTTGCTGTCCTTTTCGTTGTACGCGCCTGAGCCTTGCTTCACCCACTTCGGAGGCCCTCCGCACGCCGCCAGTCCGACGATCAACAAGACCGCGAGCCCGCTACCGGCAACTGTTCGCCATGACGCTTGTGGTTGGTTCATGCGAGTTCCTCCTTAATGGTTCTGCCGATTTCACTTCGACGCGCGCTGGGGTGGCCCCTAGGGAATCTTCGTGAAATCAGGCAAATCATGCTAACATGCACCCCTAGTCGAGTCAACGCAAGGAACCCCGAAGGGTTGACGGTTGTCGCACGTACAGATGAAGGAGGGCAGTCGTGGCGGATGTACAGATCGACGACGGCATCATCAAGATCCTCAATCTCGATGTTCAAGACCCAAAAGCAGCGGCGGTGTTGGCGGAATATCCGCAGGTCCGATGGGCGGAAATCACCAGACGGGCGCTGAAAATCGGCTTGGGTTATCTCAAAGGAGGAGGGCGGGACTGACGCGTCCGATCAAGGCTTCGCAGGGACGGCGTCCTTCGAAGCGGACACCACGTCGCGGGCGCGGGAATGGGTCCCGCCCAGCTCGAGATATCTCGTAAACGCGTCCAGAGCTTTCGGCTGGTCCTTCAACTCGTCGGCGTACAACGTTCCCAAGGAAAAATACACGTCCGTGTAGTTCGGATTGACCCGCAATGAATCCCGCATGGCCCGCTCGGCATCGGTGAACTTGCCCTGCTTCTCGTAGATGAGCCCGAGCGTATAGAAGGAATCGGGATTCTTGGGGGCATGTTGAATCGCAAGTTTGGCGGCCGCGAGCGCTTCGTCGATGTTCGGCAGGACTTCGAGACGGACGTAACTCTTCAACACGTACGCATCCCCGAACGTCGGGTCGTATTCAAGAGCCTTGTTCAACCGTTCCAGCGCCTCGTCCTGCGACTTACCGGTTTGGAGCAGCACAAAGGCCTGCTCATAATGCATCTTCGCCGCCTGGAGCCGCTCAGCCGGTGACTGCGGCTCCCCCCCAAGTCGGAACGCCGCCTTCCTCCCTTCGATCAAGATCGTATCGCCATCGCCCTCGAGCTGCGCAAACTGCGGATGCTGTGCCTTCTGAGTCTGCTCCTGGGTCCGCTGCACGACGAAGCGACTCAGCTCGGACGCCGTGAGCCAGCCGTTCTTGTCGAGATCCGCGCCGCCGGACAAGCCCTGCACGACGATCTGCGCAAAGAGACTGCGATCTCGCATTCGGACGGGCACCTCGCCCTTGTCGCCGGCGGTCAACACCTGCACGGCGCGTTTTTCTAGATCGTCTTCCGGAGCGATCCGCCCTTCCAGGGACAGAGGTTGCGCCGCGCTCACTTCCCATCCGCGCACGCCCGTATCGAGCATGAACAGCGTATGTTTGGACGCACTGCGCCGGCTGAATTCTTTCAGTTGTTCGAAGGTGATCGACTTGGAGACGTTCCCGATCTGCGCATCCCAGGGCACCAAATACCCCAGCTCTCCTCCGCTCCCATCCTGAGTGACGCCGCCGTAGCCGATGAAATAGACGACAAGACGATCCTGCCGGCCAATTTTGCGGGGCAAGAAATCGGATAGGGTCTGTTGGAGACGGCGAAAGCTGGCATCCTTGTCGTACAGTTCGATGACCTCGTCGAACCCGAGGCTCCGCAAGGCCTGCGCGACGGCTTTTCCGTCTTCCGTGGCGCCCGCCAATTTTGGAGCCAAGAGATAGTTCTCGATGCCGACGACCAACGCCCAAGACTTGTAGTACAAGCCTTCCGGTTTTCCGAGTTGAGCCGACGCGGTGGAGAGAGCCAGGGCATTGACGATCGAGAACACGAAGAAAAAGACGGCACGGCGCGACCAGGTGAGTGATAATTCGAGCATAAGAACAGGACCGGCGTGAATGGCGTTCCGGATTTCAGCCTACTCTGGCATTCTCGCGGCTGTCAAGGAAGGCCGCGCGCATCGGTCGAGTCTCCGTTGCATAGTTCCCCGTACCTAGGTATGGTTGAGGCTCCCTCTGCATCTGCACCATAATATCTTCGGTACCGGCGGGCTTACACCCGTCCCCCATCCGATCACGAAGGAGTACGTCACCGATGAGCCAGAACATCGACACGCTGCTCAAGGAAAGCCGGGTCTATCAGCCCACTAGCTCGACCAAGTCGGCCGCGTACATCAAGGATTACGATGCGGAGTACAAGAAGTCCATCGCCGACCCCGAGGGATT
>CAZPYP010000087.1:0-2079 GCA_964590845.1 uncultured Nitrospira sp. | reverse complement strand
AAACCCAAGGGCGTCGTTCATGTGCACGGCGGCTACATGGTCGGCACCTATGCCACGACCAAGTATGTGTTCGACCTCAAGGACGACGACGTGTATTTCTGCGTGGCAGACCCCGGATGGGTCACCGGTCACAGTTACATCGTCTACGGTCCGTTGCTGAACGGGGCGACGATTCTCACCGCGGAGGGCAAACCCGATTACCCGAACCCCGGCCGCTGGTGGGACCTGATCGCCCGGTATGGCGTGTCGATCTTTTACACGACTCCCACCGCCATTCGACTTTTGATGCGGTACGGCGAGGATTGGCCGAAGAAGTTCGACCTCTCGTCGTTGCGCATTCTCGGCAGCGTCGGCGAACCGATCAATCCCGAGGCCTGGGAATGGTTCCATCGGGCGGCTGGAGGCGACAAGCCGATCATGGATACCTGGTGGCAAACGGAAACCGGCGCCATCCTCATCACCCCCCTACCGACCGTCCCGTTGAAGCCGGGCTCTGCGACGAGGCCGTTTCTCGGGATCGAAGCCGACGTGGTCGACCGCGAAGGGAACAGTCTCCCGGCCAACGCTGGAGGGTTTGCGGTCATCAAGAAACCTTGGCCCTCGATGATGCGCACCATCTATAAGGACCCGGAACGCTACAAAACCTACTGGAACACGATTCCGAACTGTTACAGCGCCGGCGACGTCTGCCACAAAGATGCCGACGGCTACATGTGGTTCATGGGCCGCGCCGACGACGTGATTAAGGTGGCCGGCAACCGGCTCGGAACAGCGGAAGTGGAAAGCGCGTTGGTGAGCCACCATGCGGTGGCCGAAGCCGCCGTCATCGGCAAGCCGCACAAGACCGTCGGCGAATCGATCAAGGCCTTCATCATCCTGAAGCAGGGTGAAACAGAGAGCCCAGAGTTGATCCAGTCGATCAAAGATCAGGTCAAGAGCGAGTTGGGAAAGATCGCCGTGCCGGCCGAAATCGATATCGTCGCCTCGCTGCCCAAAACGCGATCCGGAAAAATCATGCGGCGGGTGCTGAAGGCCAAGGAACTGGGCCAGGACCCGGGGGATATCTCCACCATCGAAGAATGACCGGCCGGCGGCCATGAAGTGGACCAGAAAACCAGGCGAACCGATCTACCTCAAGCGCCACATGATCGCGCTCGCCGCTGCGGTCATCCTCCCGATCGTGCTCCTGCAACTCTATAAGATCTACGTGGGGCCGATCGGGTTCGGCACTCAGTTGGTTGCCGTCTTCGTGATTTCGGTGGCGGCCGGAATCGGGTTGTATCTGACCTACCGGTCCTCCGCCCAGAATCAGTCCTGACGAACCTCCCTCAAGATTCCCGCTTCAACAACCGATACGAACTGAGACAAGGCTAGCTCTGTTCCAGCTCTCGAACCGAGGAGACCCGCGTTCGCCGGGTGAGGAGTCTTCGTGGTGATGAACCCAAAACCCACGCTATTGATGGTCGAGGATGACGCCATCACCTCGACCATGTTGCGCTTCCTTCTGGAACGGGACGGCTATACCGTCGCGCAGGCGGGCGACGGCAAACAGGCGTTGGAACGTATCGACGGAATGCCTCCTCCGGCGTTGGTGCTGCTCGACGTGATGTTGCCTTATCGCAACGGCCTCCAAATCCTCGCCCATCTTCGAAGCAAGCCGGAATGGCAGGACGTTCCCGTCATCATGTTGACGTCGGACTCCGCCGAACAGGACATCCGGCAGGCGCTCGATGCCGGCGCGAACGACTATCTGGTCAAACCGTTCAACCCGCGTGAGCTGACAGCGAGACTTCATCGATACGTCAAGACGGCCGCCTGAACGTCCACCCACGGAGCCCGGTGAGCGCCACCGAACTGACACAGGTCATCGTGACTTTCGGATGGATGGCGACGGCCGGCATTCACCTTTTTGCCGCGTTGCTGCTCGTCTGGGTGCTCGTCCTCCAGTCCATGCGGCGGCGTACCGTCCGGCGGCACACCCGGTTGATGCAGCTCTGGCAACCGCTGTTGGTCGAATGTCTGATGGCGGTCCCGCCAACGCTTCCGACAATCGAGCCTCGCGATCATCACCTGTTTCTC
>CAZPYP010000086.1:6142-9350 GCA_964590845.1 uncultured Nitrospira sp. | reverse complement strand
GCCATGCGGCGCTACGGCATCTCCGTGAAGGACCAGCAACTCGCCTGCGCGCCCTTTCGCTCGACGGAAGGACAAGATTACTTTGCGGCGATGAACTGCGCGGCGAACACAGCCTTTGCCAACCGGCAGGTCATCACGCATCAGATAAGGGAATCCTTCGCGGCGGTGTTCGGGACGTCGGCGGAGGAACTCGGCATGGAGCTGGTGTATGACGTCGCGCACAACATCGCCAAGGTGGAGCGGTATCCGGAAGGCGACCTGCTCGTGCATCGCAAAGGGTCCACGCGCGCGTTCGGTCCGAACAGTCCAGGCCTGCCTGCCGCGTTCAAGGCGACGGGGCAGCCGGTGATCTGCGGCGGTTCGATGGAGACCGGATCGTACTTGCTGACCGGCACCGACCGGGCGGTGCAGGACACGTTCGGTTCGACGATGCACGGCTCGGGCCGAACGATGTCGCGCGCACAGGCGAAGAAGTCCATTCGAGGCGAGCAGCTCCAGCAACAAATGAAGAAGAAGGGAATCCTCGTCAAGGCGGTCTCGATGTCGGGCCTCGCTGAAGAAGCCGGCTTCGCCTACAAGAACATTTCGGACGTCGTCGAGACGGTGGAGCGTGCAGGAATCACAAAAAAAGTGGCGGAACTGCGGCCCATTGGCAATATTAAAGGGTGACGCGAGGACGGCCTGATGAGTCTCCTGTGCTCGCGAAACGCGCACGCGGGACTTGATCGAATTTGATAAGCGGGCGGTGCTCGTTTCATGCGCGCAGTGGGAGACTCATCCAGGCCGTCCTCTTGGTGAAGCAGGGGAGAATCTATGGAACACCGGCAGAGTAAACGGTTTCCTGTTCGATTCCGCAGTTCCTTCACCTCCTTGAACATCGTCGGCGGCGACGGCACGCTGGTCGATCTGTCCTTGCGGGGTTGCCGCGTCGAGAGCCAGACCGATGTGCGTCCCGGCACGTCGTTGGAATTGCGGGTGCAGGCCTCGGAGGATGAGCCGCCCATGAAGATCCAAGAGGCGCTCGTCCGCTGGAGCCGTGCGCATCAATTCGGATTGGAGTTCGTGACCCTCGCACCGGAGGAATGGGCGCGATTGCAGCACACGGTCACGGAGCTCGAACTGCATCCCTACCAGCAGGGCGACGAGGACGAGGCTCAAGCGGCCTAGTCCGAGCGCACTTCTCGCCGCAGCGTGTTTCCCATCTGTCTTGTTTCAGGCCTTGAGCCGGTGGCCGTAGAGGAGGGTGATGTTGATGCGGCGGCTCAGGTACTCGTCCTTGAAGACGATCTCATCGGTTTCGTGAAACAGATCTGAATTGAAGATGATCGCGCGGTTGGCTCGATAGGGGATGCGGACCGCGCCGGCGCCGACCTCTTTCAGCCATGCGAGAATCTTCGGCTTGTTCTGATCGCTGTTGTACTCTTTGAAGTTCCACTCTTTCGGCGCCTCTTTATCGTAGACGACCAGCCCGCCTGTGTTCGGATTCAAGTTCGCCTCGTCCGGCGTAATCCAAAAATTCACGTTGACCGCTGCGGCATCCGCGTGGATGTTCAGTCCACGTCTCGTGCTGTCGTGTTTGAACGCCCACGCTTGTGTCAAGCGGTGCTGCTTGAAGATCTTCGGAAACTTCAGTCGGAGTTCCTCCGCGATCTGAAACAGGAGCGGCGAGGCGAAGCCATCTCCGAGAAAGGCCCCGCTGTAGCCGTTCTCGTAGTCTTTCTTCCAAATCGTGGCTTCCCAGCAGAACCGGCGCAGGCTCTCCAGCGCTTCGATCGTCAACAAGCCGTCGATGAACGTCACTTCAGGCTGTTTAGCCAAGTACGCCGTTTCGATCGCCGCGACGTCGAGCGTCTGGCTGACGGCGTGTTGTGCCGCTCTGGCCGGGGGATAGCAACGGAGCAGCCGATTGAACGAGGGGGCAACGCCCGCCAGCCTGGACGGCTCGATGGCGGTGCGGTTGGTCGGCGCATTGGCTGGGCCGATCTCGCTGAGCAGGCGTTCCATCTCGTCGAGATATCCGCGCTGATTTTCTTCGAGGAGGTGGCGCTCCAACAGATAACGGATCTGCTCGATGTCGTGTTTGAGCCGCGAGCGATAGACGGCTCGCTCGGTCACCGGCTTGCCCTGGTCGTGTTTGGCCCGCGCAACATGCTGAAGGCACTCGACGGCTTTGTCGTCGTCTCCGGTCCAGGCCCAAGCGATGCCGAGATTGTACCGGGCGGTTTGGTAGCCAGGCATGAGCGCAAGTGCCTGTTGGAATGAGGCGATGGCCTCGTGCAGCGTACCCCCTTCCATCAGGGCCAAGCCGAGATTGTTCAGCGCCTCCACGTGTGAGGGTTTTAGCTCGAGCGCTTTGCGGTAGGAAGCGATGGCGTCGTCCAAGCGGCCTTGTTCCTTCAAGGCGACGCCGAGATTGTTATGGGTGTCGGCTTGCGACGGGTTCAGGGCCAAGGCGGTTCTGTAAGCCGTCACGGATTCAGCCAAGTTGCCGCGCTCGCGCAGCACATTGCCGAGGTTGACGTGAGCCTCCACATAGCGAGGATTGAGCGCGATGGCTTGCCGATAGGCTTTGATCGCTTCCAGGGGGGCCGGACTCTTTTGCGAGACCACGCCGAGATTGAACCAATACAGCGGTTGGGACGGCTGTTGTTCGATGGCCGCGGTCAGGCAATCCGTGGCTTCAGGTATGCGATTCTGGCGGTAGAGCGTGAGGCCGAGGAGGTGCAGCGCTTCATGCTGCTCGGGCATCAGCGACAACGCTTGGCGATAGAGCCCTTCCGCTTCGCGGAGATGACCGGCTTGCTGGAGCGATTTCCCTTCGTCGAGCAGTCCTCGCACCGCAAAGGCGGTTTGCCCTCCATGTCTGGCTTCTTGACGCCGTCGCTCCTGCCGATTCATGATGCTCCCGCTTCAGGGTAGCCGAAACTCATTTCGGGGGTCAAAGGCAGGGTGCTCACCGTGTGCCCATCGAAAGAGGCGGTTCTACGACAGGTCTTATTTCATAGGAGGAATGGTCAGAGATGAAGGTGGTCAAACTATCGGACTTTCATGTATTTAGCAGCGAGAAGATGAAGAAGAACAATATCTTCGAAACGCCGCGCTTCTTTTGCGATATCTACTGTTTCGAGCCGGGCCAGGAACAGAAGGGCCATATCCATGGAGAGCAAGACAAGGTCTACATCGTGCTCGAAGGGCAGGGGACCTTCCA
>CAZPYP010000086.1:3700-6042 GCA_964590845.1 uncultured Nitrospira sp. | reverse complement strand
TCCATGGAGAGCAAGACAAGGTCTACATCGTGCTCGAAGGGCAGGGGACCTTCCAGGTCGGATCGGAAAAGCAGGTACTGGGACCGGGGCAGGGAACCATGGCGCCGGCCGGTGAAGAGCACGGCGTCAAGAACGACAGCGGCCAGCGACTGAAAGTCTTGGTCTTCGTCGCGCCCAATCCGTAAAGACCTTCAGGGGGGGACTTGTGATCGGTGATCGGCAGGGACGTCAAGTACGGATCGGGCCTCCCTTCAAAGAAGTGATGAAGGCGTAGGCGGAACTCAGGGGCTAGACGCGGTAACAGGTCTTCGCTTCTGCTTGTTGATCTTCTTCAATCGGAGTCCCCATCAAAAGGATACAGCCCTCGGTTCTCGATGCGTTTGGCCAGATTCCCTGCTTGACATATCAATAATTATTGATATAAAAAAGCTCATGGCGTCTGGAGGGAAAGTCACCATCAAGCCCGCGCACCTCTTTCATGCGTTGTCGGATGAGACACGGCTCCGTATTCTTGAACGACTCCGAGCCGGCGAACAGTGCGTCTGTGACCTCACGGAAGCCTTTCGGACCGGACAGTCGCGGCTGTCCTTCCATCTGCGGGTTCTCAAGGAAGCCGGCCTGGTGAACGATCGGCCGGAAGGCCGATGGATGTATTACTCGCTGAACCGTGACGGTCTTGAACAGTTAGAAGAATTCGTTGCCGACTTGAAGAAGTCGACCCTCAAACCGTCGGTTTCAAAATGCGGGTGATTTTTTTAGGGCAATTGCATCAACAAAACTTGATGCTGATCGCGCAAGGAGCCTAAATGGATGCGGCTTTGACGATGTCCGAGGCGGCACAAACCAAGCGGCTGAATCTCTTTGAGCGGTACCTCAGCCTCTGGGTGGGCCTGTGTATGGTGGTCGGGGTGTTCTTGGGGCGAGCGTTTCCCTCCATGGTTCACACGCTGCGATCATCGGAATTCGGCGAGGGAAGCCACATCAATTTCCCTATCGCCGTCCTGATCTGGCTCATGATCGTACCCATGATGATGAAAGTTGATGTGACGGCGCTCCGCCACGTCGGCCGTCGGCCGGTTGGCTTGTTGGTCACGCTGATCGTCAACTGGCTTGTGAAACCGTTTTCCATGGCCTTCTTCGCCTGGTTGTTCTTTCAGTATCTCTTCGCCTCGTGGCTGTCTCCACTGGAAGCCGAGCAGTATATTGCGGGTTGCATCATCCTGGCTGCCGCGCCTTGTACCGCTATGGTCTTCGTCTGGAGTTATCTGACGGATGGAGACCCGGCCTATACCCTCGTGCAGGTGACGGTCAACGATCTCCTCATGCTCGTACTTTTTGTTCCGATCATCGGGGTCCTGATCGGTGGAACCTCATCATTGACCGTTCCCTATGCGGTTCTCTGGTACTCGGTTCTCGCGTTTATCGTCATCCCCCTCACCATGGGGACGGTGCTCCGAATCTGGTTGATCAACCAGCATGGGGAGATCTGGTTCGAGCGAAGCTTCCTGCCTCGCTTTGCCCCCGTCACCGTCTCCGCTTTGCTGCTGACATTGGTGCTGATCTTCGCGTTTCAAGCCGACAATATCACCGGCAAGCCGTGGCATGTGGCGCTCATCGCCGTGCCGATCCTCTTACAGGTCTATCTGAATGCGTCGTTGGCCTACGGACTCATGCGCTGGCTTCGCGTGCCGTATGCCGTGGCGGCGCCTGGGGCGCTGATCGGCGCGAGCAATTTCTTCGAACTGGCGGTCGCAACGGCGATTGCGTTGTTCGGAGCCGAATCGGGAGCGGCCTTGGCCACCGTTGTGGGCGTGCTGGTCGAAGTGCCGGTCATGCTCTCTGTCTGCGGGTTCTGTAATCGGACTCGGCATTGGTTTGCACAGACATGAAACAACGGGTGCTCTTCCTCTGCACGGGCAATTCGGCGCGAAGCCAGATGGCGGAGGCGCTATTGCGGCTGATCGCAGGCGATTACTTCGACGCTTGCAGCGCCGGCACGCATCCGGCCGGGCTTAATCCGATGACGGTCGAGGCGATGCAGGAACTCGGTGTGGACGTGCGGCACCATCGATCCAAACACGTGGAGGAGTTTCAAGGGCAGGCGTTCGATTATGTCGTCACCGTATGTGACCGGGCTAAGGAGACCTGTCCGGTGTTCCCAGGTGCACGGAATTTGCGGCACTGGTCGTTTGACGATCCGGCGGCGGCGCCTGGGGCCGAGCGGCGAAAGGTCTTTCAGTTGGTGCGCGACGAAATCGCCGATCGCCTGTGTCGGTTTCTGACGGAAGAAGTCGGACTCGATCCGGCGGCGGTTCGATGTTACCGCTGTTAGCCGTCACTTC
>CAZPYP010000086.1:0-3600 GCA_964590845.1 uncultured Nitrospira sp. | reverse complement strand
CCGGAAATGTCCCACTCGCCTTTGGGTTCTCCGTGACAGGCCAGGCAGTCCTTGACGAAGTAAATGGGCATCATGACGCGCAGCGTCTGGCCCCTGTCGGTCAATTCGCTGACGTAGGCTTCGCTGTTGGGTCTCCCGGACAGCCAATGGAGGACGGACGATTCATATTCGTCCGGTTCATTCTTGAGGTTGCGCGGTTGCAGCGCCGTCTGTTTGAGCTGCACGAGCGAGCGTTTGGAAAATCGCGCGGCCGCTTGGCTGCCGTAGGTGGCGGGAATGAAGTTCTTGTATCCGATGCCCCGCTGGTTGATCACGACCTGCGCGTCGCGAACGACCTCTTTGCTGGCTTCGATGAGCGCGGGCAGCAGTTCGCGGGCCAGCGGCGGGAGGGCATGTGCGGATGTCTGGGAGAGTGTCCCCAGGTCGATGCCGGTCCGCCGACGAAACATGTCTCGGAGCTGCTGCTCGAAGATTTCCGGCGTGAAGCCCTTTTCTCCGCGATGAGGATCGTCGATTAAGGCCTGATTCTGCTCAATCACTAACCGTCCGGCCTGCAGCAGCTTCGCCAGCAATCGGGCGGTCTCCTCCGCCTCGGCGCGCAGTTGTTCGGAGGGAGAGGCGGGCGCGGGAATCGGATTGCTCAGCAGGATCGACAACAGCACGGCTATCCCCAGACGCGTAGGCATCATCACCCTCCCCACGATCTAATGCGACGCCCCCTCGCGGCAGGCGCCTTGATCGTAATGTTGGACCATCTTTGGGACGTCGAACGGCAGCCCTTCCGCCGAAGCCCTTCGCGGGTAGGCGTATTCGTCCTTGATCCATCGTTTTCTCATGGTTTCCAGCCGACCGGATTCGGCGAGTTGGAACAGGACCTGATTGACGAACCATCGGAGCTTGTAACTGTCTTCCGCCATGACGATGCCATAGTCCGCCCTGGTCAATTTGAGCGGCTTGCCATCCGGGTGAGCCAGAAGGCGCCAGTCCTTCCTGGTCGTCTTGACCATGAACTCGAGGACCGGATGCGCGCCGAGGATCGCCTGAATGTCGAACGCAGCCCCACCTTCCGCCTGTTCGAATGCGGCCGGCAATGAATCGCACAAGACAAGCTTGGCCGATCGGACATTCGCCTCGGCGAACAAGTGAGCCGCCGTGCTGTCCTGCACGGCGATGGTCAGCCCGTCCAGCAGGGACGGGCGTGATTCACCTTGGGATATCGATAGGCGCGTGAGGATCTGTTCCGCGATCTCCGGGCGCTTTACGATGACCCCGATCCCGCCGTTCGAAAAATACGGAGTCGAGTAGGCGAACCCGGCTCGGGCCGGCGAGGGCACACCGACGACGGCGGCCGACACGAAGAAATCCAGCTGTCCCTCGTTCAACAACAGAAACAAATCCCGGAACCGGACGAGATGCAGCACCGGTGTGACAGGTGTTCCGCAGTGGGCCGACAAGGCGTCGGTGACGGCCCTCGTCAGCTCCACGTCCAGGCCGGTGACGCGGGCTCCCTCGTCCGTCCAGACTGCCGGGAACACGAAGGGACGAAACGGTTCCACCGCCATGCCCACCTGGACCTGTTGCCGGCGGCAGATACGATCCAGTTCGTTACTGGATACCGGGTAGATGAACTGGACGGCATCGAACAGGAGCCCGCAGCCCTGCAGGGAAAGACACAGTGTGACGATCGACGCGTGACGAGTGGCGCGCAAGAGGAACTGGCCCAGCCGATACATCAGTATCTCACGCCGGTGAGGAAAAGCCATTGTTGGGATTGTCCCGACTCGCCTCTGAAATTCACGTCGTACTGCGTGTATTGCAGACTCAAGTCGAGGGATATTCCGCGGGCGACGGGAAAACGAACACCCGCCTGTCCTCCGTAGAGCAGTCCGGGAGTGGTGCGGCCTTGGGCCGCAACCACGGAACCGAGGAGTGCGCCCACGTAGGGAACCGCCCGGTCCTCCAAAGGGCCGAACAAGAGATGCCGCAGGATCCGGTTCAGCGGCATCGACTTCGGAAAGTCGAGGAGGTCCAACACGTTGTTCCAGCGTGGGTTGAGAAAAAACGCATGTTGGTCGGTCTTGAAATCGTCCGTATGGACGCTGAAGTACTGGTACCCGATCCGGACTTCTCCATCCCCGTACCGCAGCGCGGTGAGTCCGGCCTGCAGCGTGATCTCCCGATCGCTGGGCGCAAACGATTGCTGGCGCAGGGCGACGTCGAAGTTGAAAGGCCGGAGTGGAAACGCCTCCAAGACGGCCTCTTGTGCAGAGGCGAGATCGCAGAGTCTGACGGCGGACAACAACAGGAAAAGACCGATTCGGCATCGAATAGGGGCTGCCGCCACAGCATGCCTTTCAATGCGGGCGCGGTCGGCTGTCGAGCGGTCCGGATGCATCGGCAATCCGGTGAGGGGCGCCTGGGGAGACGCAGGATTCCATCGGTTCGGCGCGGCAGTCGGTTTCGCGCATCGCCTGCCTGACGATGTTGGCCAGATCATGACTGCTCAGGAATTGTCCGTCAATATCGATCAGGGCATGGTCGGGGACGGATGACAGGTCGACGGATCGAACCCCGTCGACCATCGAGAGGGCGGAGAGCAGTTGCCGCTGCCCATTCGAGCAGGTTCCGGAAAACTGAAAGGCGACCCGCTCCAGTTTTTGTGCGGCCTTCGCGGGCGCCGATATGCTCAGTAACGCCATGGCCGCCGCGGCGGCGATCGTCAATCCTCGTTTCATGCAATCTCTTCGGGAGATGGCCGACCGGTCTGTCCGCCGGTCGGCCAGGTGACCCGTAGGCCGGCTACTTCGCCGGTAACTCCCAAGGCACCATCGGCATCAGCGGCTGAGACTTGGCATCCGGCGAGGCCAAGAGGACGGCGATGGCTCCACGCAAGGCGCCGGTCAGGGAGTGGGTCACCAGGGGATAGGCGCCGGCCGATTCCACCACGACGTCGAACGTCGCCGCGCTGCCCGGCCCCACCACGTAGGTTTGCACGCCCTTGAGGTTGTTGGCCGGATTGCCGCTCTCGTAGACGTTGTCCCAGATTTCTCCGATCGGATGAAACGCCGAAAACTCGTTGGGGCCGGCGTTGACGAAGTAGATCCGCACACGGTCGCCGGGCTTGGCGTCGAGTTTGCCGCCGCCGCTCACGAACGGATGGTACTTGAAGATGCCGCCGTTGAACATGACGCCGTCGAATTTCCGGTCGAACATGCCTTGGACGTCGTCGGGATTCTTGAAGTATTCCGATTGGACCAGCACGAACTCACGATCCGCCTTCGGCCACGCCTTGGCGTTCTTCGGATCCACGATGATCGCGCCGAACATGCCGCGCGCGACATGCTGAATCATCGGCGGCGCCCCGCAATGGTAGAAGAAGATGCCGGGCTTCTTGGCGACGAAGGTATAGCTGATCGTCTCGCCGGCGTTGATGGCCTTGTAGTTTTTCAAGAAGTCGATCTCCGCCGCGTGAAAGTCCATCGCGTGCGGATATTTGTTCGTGGCCGGGTTGGTCAGGGTGAAATTGATCGTGTCGCCCTCGGTCACTCGCACGACCGGTCCCGGCATCTGACCGTTGAACGTCCATGCCGCGTATTTCTC
>CAZPYP010000085.1:0-9366 GCA_964590845.1 uncultured Nitrospira sp. | reverse complement strand
GCACATCGTGTGATCCGGCGCTCACCAGACGAAGCCTCTCTTTATTGATGCCGCCGGAAAGACACATCCAGGCATGTGTCTTTCGTTGATGCTCGCTCGTGTCAGGGTGGTGGGCGCGCACCACTCAGTCTTCACCACAGCCCAACACACCACATTCAGCCGTCCAGCGCTCGAGTCCCCCCTTCCGAGGTACTTCCTTTAGGTCTCATCAGAACCGGCCATTTTCGATACCATTTCTCACAGGGCGCGAAACACTCGTCGAAGGGAGCTACTCATGAACTGTCGTCGTTGTAGCGGCTGCATGATTCAAGACCACTTCATCGATCTGTTGGAAAGCGGCGGGGAATGGTGGGCCGCCAGCTGGCGCTGTATCAACTGCGGCTTTGTCCACGACCCCGTGCTGGAAAAGAACCGGCAGGCGCAGCGGCAGATGGCGGCGGTCGCCCATGCCTCAGTCGGCACGCCCGCGATCCACAGGGAAGAACTTACCCCCTACGATCTCGCAGCCTGACCCCGATAAGCGGCCAGCCTGGCGGGACGGATCACGCCGTCCTGTCGGGTTTTGGCTGATTTCTTGTCACAGTGGGGGGCCTGGGCTATTCTTTTCCCACACACCATGGCCCGAGCACGAGCTGAACGCACCAAGTCGAAAGCCTCGCTCATCGAGGATCTGTCCCTCGGTATCGAGCGGCTTCAAGCATTCATTCCACAGATCGAAGACCTTGGACGGGAAGGATTTCCCTACCTCGAAGGCGCGCGGGCGAGGACGGAACTTCAGCTGAAAGAGTGCATACGGAAAGTCTTCGGGGACAAATCTCCCGAGCATCAGCAATATAAACAGCACAAGCTGTCGATGGAGTCGCCGGCCGACACTAAAAAAAGCGTCGCGCTGATCAAGAGTCTCATCGCAGCGCTTGAAGATAAGAAGCTCGACCTACAGGGATTGAAACCGACACCACCGGAGCCGCCACCGGCGCCACCGCCGACACCGCGTCCGCAGATGGCTTTAGTTCCTCCGGTGCAGCCGGCCGCTTCTGCTGTGGCCACCCCGCAGGTGACCATCACGACTGCCGCGCCGATCCAACCACCGCCTATCACCATGTCCGTTGCGCTAAGCACGAACCTGGATTTAAGCAAGTCTGGCAGCGCAGTCACTCTGCCCTCTCCCCCCCCTCCTGCGGTTGTTCAGCAGATACCTGTTCAGACTGCGCCGGCTCCCACCGCCGCGCACAACTCAGTCGCCGCTCCAGTGGCTCCGGCTGCACCGGTGGCCCCCGCCTTGTCGGGGACACCACAGGCGGCAAGCCCGGCTGCAGCGTCCCTTCCTGCTCAACCTCAGCCGGTCACGACCGGCAGCCCCGTAGCAGCGCCACCGGTCGCTCCACACGAACCGCAATTCGTCAAGACAGCCGACGTCGCTCCGCTCCCACCAATGGTGGCGTCCCAGCCCCCGACCAAGTCGGATTGGGGTCGCGAGGCGGCGGCACCGGAACAACGGGCAAAAACCGATCAGCCCGCCACCGTCGAGCGCGCGCCGAAGCCAGTCACCGACGATCCGCTTGAAGTAGTCAAGTCGGTCTGCCGGCGCTTCCATCTCGTCGCGCGGCAACTGCGCCTGCGCGGGGAGTATCGCGCCACACTCGATGTGGAAGATGAATTCGACGTCCAGGACCTCCTTCACGCCCTCCTGCGTTTGCATTTTGACGACATCGAGACCGATGAATGGGTGCCGAGCTATGCGAACGGGGCGCCGCGCATCATGTTCCTGCTCAACGACGGGCGTGTGGGTCTGGTGGTCAAGAAAACGAGAACGGGCCTCACCGCCAAGGATCTCGCGGAACAATTGCGTGTGGACGTCGAACACGGCCACACGCTGAAACGTTGTTCGACGTTGCTCTGTTTCGTCTATGACCCGGAAGGTCGAATCGGCAACCCCCGCGGCCTCGAAGCGGATCTCATCTGCATCAGCGATCAGTTAACCGCCGACGTCGTTGTCGCGCCGAAATAACGAGGCACCATGAAGAAGACCAAATCCTCCGCCACCCTCTCCATTGTTCCCAAGTCCGGGTCCAGTGCTTCAACATTGACAGAAGCGCAAAACATCCGCTACGTTGACAAAGAACCCGCCATCCCGGCGGTCCCCTGCACCATTCACGCACCGGTGGACGGCGGAGTTGTTATGGCGGACCGGGCTTATGTGCTCATCCATGTGTTGCCCGGGCAGACCAGTGCGGTGGTTCGGGCGCTCAAGGAGATCAAGCAGATCAAGACCGTGGATCCCTGCTGGGGCAAGCCGGACATCATCACGGTCGTCGAAGTCGCGGACCAAGATGCGCTGACCCAGTTGGTGCTCAGCCGCATCCACGCCATCGAAGGCGTGACGCAGACCGATACGCATCTCGTCTACCGATTGAAGGAAGCCAAGGCCAAGTGACGCTTCGACTGCTCCTCGCCGCCGCCATCGCCTCCATCGTGGGTGTGGCAGGCTGCGCCGGCCCCTCGATTCCACACGAACCCGATGCCATCGACGTGACGCTTCCCGTTTCTGCCGACCAAGTCAAAACAGCGGTCATCCAAGTGCTTACCGACGGCGGGTACGACGTCGACCAAGAAGAGGACGGGCATCTCACCACCAGGTACCGGCAGGAGATGCATGGGCCGTGGAATTGGCTCTGGCGCTGGCGGTTCGGCACGGGCAAGAGCCGAGTGGATGCCATCGTCTCCGAAGCCGCCGAGCAGACGACCAGGCTGCGCTTGAACGTCACCTATGAAGGGAAAGACGGAATCTTCACGCGCTGGGAAGAGTCGCCCACCGCGCTTCCGCAAACGGCGGAGAACCAGCTTCGCTTGATCAAGAACGCCCTAAAACTGCTCTAGCACCACCGGCAGGCCTCCGTATCACGGACAGCCTTATCCGCCCATCTCCCGTTCCCCGGCATCCTGCTCGTCGCCCAGATCGATGCCGAACCGCTCCGCCATCCGGTAGAGCGTCCGCCGATCGATCCCAAGAATCTTCGCCGCTTTGACCTTGTTCCCTTTCGTTTCCTTCAACACTCTGATCAGATGCCGCTTCTCGACCTCTTCCAGCGTCATGTGGGCGCTCTCCACGCCGGCGACGCCGTCGCCTTTCTGGTCCTGAGCGTGGCCGGTTTGCCGGATCGCCGCGGGCAGATCCTCCGGCGTGATCAGCGGCCCATGGCTGAGCGACACCGCCCGTTCGACGGCATTCTCCAATTCCCGCACGTTCCCCGGCCATCGATATTGCCCGAGCAACGTCAGCGTATCCGGATGAAACCCGCGGACGGCCCGAGTCGCGCCGGCCACGCACTTCTGGAGGAAATGGTGCGCCAGCATCGGAATATCCTCGTGCCGTTCTTTGAGCGACGGCAAGGTGATCCGCACGACGTTTAGACGATAGAACAGATCGTCGCGGAATTTTCCGTCTTTGACGAACTGCTCGAGATCCCGGTTGGTGGCGGCGATGATCCGAACGTCGACCTTGATCGAACCCGTGCCGCCTACGCGACGCACTTCGTGATCCTGCATGACGCGCAGCAACTTGACCTGCAAGGCCTGCCCGAGTTCCCCGATCTCGTCGAGGAACAGCGTGCCGCCGTTGGCGGCTTCGAAGAGACCGGTCTTGGTGCCGACCGCGCCGGTAAACGCCCCCTTTTCGTACCCGAACATCTCGGACTCGAGCAACGTATCGGGCAGGGCACCGCAATTCACCGGCACAAACGGTCTGTCCCGCCTGGGACTGTTGGCATGGATGGCGCGCGCGATGAGTTCCTTGCCCGTTCCGCTCTCGCCCTGTAAAAGCACCGTGCTCTTCCCTTCGGACACGCGGGCCACCAATTTGTAGACCTCCAGCATGGCGGGGCTGCTGCCCACCAGCGGCGACCATTCGTCTTTGCCCTTGAGTTCTTCGCGGAACCGCGCGTTCTCGCGGACCAGCCGGCAGTGGTCGAGGCTGCGCTGCACCACCAGCTTGATTTCTTCCTTCTTGAACGGCTTGGCCAGATAATCGTAGGCGCCCTGCTTGATCGCCTCGATCGCGCCCTCCAGCGACCCGAAGGCCGTGAGCACGACGATCGCAGTGTCGGGCGTCATGCGCTTGAACTCGCGGAGCACGGTCAGCCCGTCGACCGCGCCCATGCGGATATCCGTCAGCACCAAATCGACCTGCCCGTCGCGGCCGCGCGCGATGGCCTCCTCGCCGCTCCCGAAGGCTTCGACGTCGTACCCTTCCTTCTTCAAGGCCTCGGCCAGCAGGTCCCGAGCCACCGTGTCGTCGTCCACCACGAGTATCTTCGCAGCTGGCATCGATGCTCCTCGTCAGAGAGATCCGGCCGGTTCGGAGGCGCGGCCCGGCAACGTCACCGTCACGGTCGTGCCCCGTCCCGCCTCGCTGTGGAGTGTCAGCGCCCCGCCGTGCGCCGTCACCGTTTCGCGGCTCAAGAATAGCCCCAAGCCGGTCCCCTTGCCAACCTCTTTGGTCGTGAAGAACGGCTGAAACGCCTTCTGCACGTCGGCTTGGGGCATGCCGACGCCGGTGTCTTGAACGGACAGGGTCACTATCGTCGGCGACATGTCCGGTGCCACGCGCCGTCCGGCGTCGAATTCTTCCGGCGTGGCGGCGCGCGCGCCGGCATGGACGACCACGGAGCCCTGCTGCGAGGTCGCCGCCAACGCGTTCGTCAGCAAATTGACCAGCACCTGATGCACCTTTTCGGCATCCGCCCAGACCTGCGGCAGCCCGATCGCCAGATCGACCGACAGCGCGACGCCCTTGGCGTGGAAGGCCGGTTCCATCAACGCCGCCGCCGGCGTGATCACGCCTTCCACCGACATCCACACCGGCTCCGGCTTCCGTTGCCTGGTGGAAGACAACAGGTCTTGAATGATGCGCACCACCCGGTTCAGTTGTTCATCGATCACCGTGATCCGCTTCCTCATGTCGGGCGTGACGCCCGGTTCTTCGGCGAGCGCCTGCACATGCCACGCGATCGAATGCAGCGGCGTCCCCACTTCGTGCGCAACGGACGCCACCAACTGCCCGACGGCGGCCAACCGCTCGGAGCGATTCAGTTGATCCTTGGCATCCACGAGCAAGGTGTTGGCGCGGAGCAAACTCTCCGTTTGCAGCGCCAGCGCCGCCCGGGCGGCTTCCTCGCGCGCCTTGCGTTCTTCCCAGGTCATGCCGACATAGGCCACGACCAGCAACACCCCGGCCACCACCGACCGGTTGATCACGGCGGCCTGAAAGCGGCCTGGTTTCGTCGGCTGCATCAACCCCAAGTAGGTGGCGCCGATGCAGGCGCAGACCGTCAGGACCATCAGCGGACGGTTGCGGGTGGCGGCCACGAGGAGAATCGGCAGGACGAAGGCGTAGGCCCAGACGATGTTCGCGGGAGCCGCCGTTTCCAAGATAACGATGGCGAGAAACACGGCTCCCGCAATCGCGAGGAGGATGCGGTTCTGTTTAGTCATGAGAGAGGGACAGAAACCTTCCGCGCCTGACGCGACGCGGGTCCTGACCCGATGGCGCGAACCTAGCGCAGAGGGCGGGCCGAACGCAAGGCGGCGCCTAAATCGCGCAGCCGGGCATCGGAGAGAAAGCCGTCGACGGAGGAGGCGTATTTCCGGCTCCAGTTCGGATGTTGCTCCACCGTGCCGGGCAGATTGGTTTGCGCCAACTCTTCGAGCCCGTCTTCCAGATTCGCCAGCACGACCGCGGAGCGGCTCCTCGCCAGATAAAGATGGATGGCCCCGCACAGAGCCGGTGTCATGGCGGGAGCCGAAGCCGGATCGTCCGTCAGCCCCTCAGGCAAAAGCGATTCCGCCTTCAGCGCCTGGAGCATCCGGCCTTTGTCCCGTTGCCGTTCCTCCCAAGCCTGCTGGCGAGCCGCGTCGTCGCGAAAGGTTCCCAACCCGGCCCGGACTTGAATGTCCTCGCCGGACCAAAAGCCCGTCAAGGTCGGCAAGTCGTGCGTCGTCACCACCGCCAAGGACTGTTCCGGATATTCGGCCGGCGCCTTCCACGCGCCGTCGCCGCGCCGCTCGAAGTAGAACACTTTGTATGAAAGGACGCTCGCCTTCCCAAGTTGCTCGCGCACCCAGTCCGGCACGGTTCCAAGATCCTCGCCGATGACGAGCGTCTTGGCGCGTACGCTTTCCAGCGCCACGATCGCAAGCAGGTCTTCGAAGGGATAGTGCACATAGGTCCCCTCGGACGCCGGCTTGCCGCGCGGGATCCAGAAGAGGCGGCAGAGGGCCATCACGTGGTCCAGCCGGATCGCGCCCCCGAAGCGCAGGTTGGCGCGCAGCAAGCGGATCAGCAACTCATAGCCGCAGGCGCGCAGCGCGATCGGATTGACGGGCGGCAAGCCCCAGTTCTGCCCTTCCGGCGCGAAGGCATCGGGCGGCGCGCCGCAATCGGCCTCCAAGGCGAGCATCGACTGATACATCCAGACTTCCGCGCCGGTGCGCTCGGCCCCGAGCGCCAGATCGTTGTACAAGCCGATCGGCATGCCGGCCTCCTCGGCCCGCCGACGGACTTCCTGCAGCTGTTCCGAGGCGATCCATTGAATGTACTGAAAGAACCGCACCCGCTTGCGATGGCGCTTGCCGTATTCCCGCACCGGCGGACCCGGAGCGGCAAACTGCCTCGGCCAGTCGCGCCACGTCGCCTGCTTGGATTGAATCAGCTTCCGCTCTTCTTCCAACGTCTGGAAGATGGCGTAGAGTTCGAGCGGCTCCCCTTCCGACTGGATGAATCGCTCGAGCAACTTGGCGCGGGCCGTCTTGGGTTCGAGATTCGGTTCGGCGCCGTCGTAATGTTCTTTGAGGAACTGCCGATACGCCAAATCCAACATCGTCCGCTTCGCGGCAGCGACCGCGTCATAGTCCACGCGCCGTTGCTCCCGAAGCGTCTTCAGCTTCTGTTGGAACTCAGCCGACTGATACTGCCGCTGCGCGTCCTGCGAAGCAAAAAACTCCGGCAATTTTTCTAGATTGATGTAGAGTTCGTTCACCGCCAGCCGGTTCAACGGCGCATACGGGCTGTTGTGGTGCGGCGACGTGTTCCGCAACGCATGGAGCGGATTGAGACCGATCAACCCGGCTCCCAGTTCCTTGCCGGCCCAGTCGACCACCTGGCCCAAATCGGTAAAATCGCCGCACCCCCAGTTGCGCGGCGACGAGAGCGAATACAACTGCAGCGCCACGCCCCAGACCGGACGGTGCGATTCGACCGTGGGCGGCAGATAGCAATGCTGCGGCGCCACGATGAGACGCATCGTGCCGGCCGGCCCACCGACCAGCCCTTCGGCTTGGAGCGACAACGTAAAATAGCCGAGCGGCAAATCCGGCGGTAGCGGCACCCCCACCCGCACATGCCTCGTACCGTCGAGAAACCGCACCTCCAACACCGAAAGCCCGGGACCCGCCTCGCCGTTCTGAACGGGCTCACCGGCTTCATCCGACAACTTCCAGTGCACGACGACCGCCCGCTCCCGACCGTCCTCGAGGGCGAGGCAACAGGATACCGCCGCAGGCCCGCCTCCCTGGCGGACCACCTGCACCGGTTCACAAGACCGGCGCCACGGCGCCTCGTCCCACTGTGTGAGCGACTGGGCGAGCGCCTCACGAGACTCGACTGCGAACCCCATGGCGCTGAGAATCGCGCGTCTGGTGGAATCCGGCGTGAAGTGGCGAGTACCGCTGATGTCGTAGTAGTCTGCCGCGATCCCGACTCGCTCAGCGAGCGTCGTCAGCAGGGTTTCTTCCGTCGGTTCTGACATGGTGCGTGGTCAGAGTCTGAGTGAAGACCGCGGTCAAGTCAAGCTATCCTATTGTTCTCCAACAGGTTTTTGTACTATAGGTCACTCTGATGCCGGACGGACTTGCCATACGATTGGGAACCAGTTCCTGGGCTTATGAAGGATGGCAGGGCCTCGTCTATCACAAGACCTACCCCAAGAGCCGATTCAGTCAGGACACGCTTGCAGAATATGCTGCGCATGCGGTAAACGGCAGCCCGCTCTTTTCCACCGTCGGCATCGACCACTCATTTTATCGGCCGGCAAGCGTCACACAACTCGGACATTACGCCGTCCAAGTGCCAGAGACGTTTCGCTTTTGCCAGAAGGTCTTCGAAGACATCACGATCCCGGCCTATGCCAACCTTCCACGGTATGGAGCGAAAGCCGGCAAGCCGAACCACCGATTTCTGGACGCCGCCATGTTTGTAGAATTGGTGCTCCAGCCGAGCCAGGAAGCGCTGGGCGCGAAACTGGGCCCGTTCATCTTCGAGTTTCAACGCTGGGGGACCGAGCCACAAACGTTTTTAGACCGGCTGGACACGTTTCTGAGCCAATTGCCGGTCGGCCCGCCCTATGCGATTGAAGTTCGCAACCCGACGTTGCTCGGCCCACGCTATCGCGCGATCTTGGCGGCCCATCACGTCTCGCACGTCTATAATCATTGGACCGCGATGCCGCCGCTGGCGGAGCAACACCGCAGGCTCGACGGGACGTTCACCGCACCGCACGTGCTGTGTCGCCTGCTCACCCCGCTCGGACTGGCGTATGAAAAGGCGGTGGAGCGCTACAAGCCCTACGATCGCATCATGCTGACCCAGCCGCAGATGCGCCAGGACACCGTGGCCCTCGCCAAACAGGCCGCCGCCGAAGGCCGAACCGCCTATGTGCTCGTGAACAACCGCTCGGAAGGCTGTAGCCCTCTCACCATCCAGGCCTTGGTGGAAGCGCTTCGGCAGACAGCGGCCCGGCCTTTGTGATCGAGCGGCCTGCGTGGTAGCATGAGAGCCGCCAGGATGATTCTGCCACGACGGATTAGACGCTCACAGCATCAGGAGGCAGTTATGTCCACCCCCCTCGCTTCCACCATCGGATTCGCGCTGATGGGTCTGACGTTGACGCCGCTCGCCACAGGAGCCGCCGAACCGGTCAACGGACGCATCGAAATCACCGGCGACTACCGCTACCACCTCCACGCCACCGACAATCCGGAGGACGGCCAAAAGGTCGCCTGCCGCGAAGCCTGGCGGCTGGCCGTGGTCAATTCACCGGTCTATCGCGAAGAAACGGCCGGCGTCGTGGACTCACCCCTCTTGCGCGACCTCGCCCACCAACTGGCGACGGGCCATGTGCAGGATCAGCAGATCCTCGAACAGTCGCAACTGGGCAAAACTGTTTCCTGCAGGGTGAAGGGATACCTCCAGAGCGATGACAGCGTAAAAGCCATCCGCACTCAACTCGCCGGTGGCCCCTCGACGCAGGCCGACGGCCTGGATCGCAATCGCGTACTCAAGCTGCTCAGCGTGCAGGAAGAAGGCGGGATGCT
>CAZPYP010000084.1:6008-9398 GCA_964590845.1 uncultured Nitrospira sp. | reverse complement strand
GTGGCATGGGGAAGATTGGGAATGCGGAGCGCCAGATCGCTCAGCTCGGCTTCAATCGCGCGAAGAGCCGATTCTCCCTCCGTAATCCGCTCGCCCACCGCTTTCATGGCAGCCACCGCAACCTCGGCAGGCTGTTTCTCACGTTTCAATTTGGCGACTTGCTCGGACCCTTGCTTGAGTTCGTGGCGCAACTGTTCCACTTGGCCGGTGAGGACGCGCCGTTCCGCGATGAGTTTGCCGACGCTGTCCCAGGGCGTATCGGCGCCGCGTGGTCCGAGCTGGGTTCGAACGGCCTCGAGGTTGTCGCGTAGATGTCGAAGGTCGTGCATCGTGTGACGATTCGAATAGGCGGCTGGAATCTAGCATCGGGGTGTGGTGGAGTCAATCAATCGCAGCCTATTCAGCGCGGTTGACAGTCTGGAGGCGAACGGGAGACCATACAGTCATGCGCGCCGTTTCGAATCCGCCCAATCCGTTTGAATCGAAGCACCGGAATTTGTTGGAGCCGGCTCCGACCGCGCGCCTCGAGCTGTTCGAGGACGAGACGAAAGAGATTCTGAGCCGAAACGACAGCCCCGATCTACCCTTCCGCTGGAGTCTCAATCCCTACCGAGGCTGTTTTCACGGTTGTGCCTACTGCTATGCCAGACCCAGCCATGAGTATTGGGGGTTCGGGGCCGGTACCGATTTCGAGTCGAAGATCGTCGTGAAGCGGAATGCGGCTTCCTTATTGCGCCAAGCGTTCGAACGAGCCTCCTGGCAGGGTGAATTGATCGTATTCTCCGGCAACACGGACTGTTATCAACCCATGGAAGCGTCGTTGGCACTGACTCGAGCCTGTCTTGAGGTCTGTGCTGAATATCGCAACCCGGTGGCGATCATCACGAAGGGTGTCTTGGTCCTTCGCGATCTCGATGCTCTGACGCGCTTGCGGGAACAGGCATGGGTGCGGGTGTATTTCAGCATCCCGTTTGCGGACGACGAGGTGGCTCGGCTGGTCGAGCCTCACGCTCCGTCGACCTGCAAGCGGTTCGAAGCCATGGCTCGATTGGCTGAGGCCGGGATTTCCACGGGCATTTCGATCGCGCCGATCATCCCAGGCCTCAACGACAGCGATGTGTCCGAGTTGCTGGAACGAGCGGCTCAGGCCGGAGCCGCGGAATCGATGGCCACGCTGCTGCGTCTCTCCGGGTCAGTGGAACCGGTGTTCCTGGAGCGCATCGCGCAGGCGTTTCCCGAGCGGGCGGCGAAGATCGTCCATCGGATTCAAGAGGTGCGGGGCGGGGCCATGACCGACGGGTCTTTTTTTTCTCGGCACCGAGGGACGGGCCCCTATTGGAGCATGCTGGAACAGCTGTACGACGTGGCGCGGAAACGAGCCGGATTTATGCAGATGGACGAGCTGCCGATTCCTCGAACCTTTCGGCGGGTTTGTCGGGGACAGACCACATTGTTTGACGAATGAGTGGAGGGGGCATGACGCACAATCCGGGATTTCTGGCGCTCGTGAACGCAGTGCGAAGTCGGGTGAAAGAATGTACGGTGGCGGAGGCCAAAGCACGGCTTGATCGAGGTGAAATCGCCTACTTCATCGACGTCCGTGAGGATCACGAGTTCGCCAAAGGACGGGCCAAAGGCGCTCGACATTTGGGGAAGGGGATTATCGAGCGGGATATCGAAACTCTGATCCCCGACAAGGCGTCGTCGATCGTGCTCTATTGCGGAGGTGGTTATCGCTCGGTCTTGGCGGCGGATGCGCTCCAGCAGATGGGCTATGGAAATGTCACGTCGATGGACGGAGGCATCCGAGGGTGGAGGGACGCAGGGTATCCGACGGAGCCGTGACGGGGCCGTCGCCCCGTCACGCAGGGATCGGTTACTTGTTGTTGACGCGATCGAATTCCTTGATGACTTGTTCGGTGATATCGATCGTCTCTTTATTGTAGATGACGATCTTGACCGTCTGCTCGCTGCCTTTGTCGACGACCAGGGAAAACCCGCCCTTTTCCGCGACCGTCTGTGTCGCCGTCGCGATCTTCTTCATGTATTCGTCGACCAGTTCCTTCTGCTTCCCTTGAAGCTCCTGGTTAAACTCCTGCGCCCTCTTTTGGTAATCCTGGATCTTGCTGCGGAACTGAGTCTCCTTCTCCTTCTTCTCGGTCTCGCTCATCTTGGCGGCCGCTTCCTTCAAGGTCTTCTCGGTGTTCCGAAGCTCTTCCTCGTCGCGGGAGAGCAATTTCTGTCTTGTTGACACATATTCCTTCAACCCGTCCAGGGCCTTCTTTCCCGCCTTGGACTTCTCGAGGACGCTCTGCGGGTCTATCACGCCCATCTTGAAAGCCTCCGCTGCCTGCGGGACGGATGGGAGCGTGAAGGCCAACAACGTTGCGGCGATCGCAGCCAGCATGGCTCCGCCCGCACCAATTCTCCTTGTCATGGGTCACTCCTTCGTGCGATGTGAGATTGAGGCAAGTGTAGCGTGCGAGGATAACCGGGGAGCGCCGCACTGTCAAGAGATCGCAATTAGACGAAGTAGCGGCTGGTGTCGATCTTGTGTTCGGTGTTGTCGATCAATCGGATGATGTTGCGGCGGTACTCGCCCGATTCGTCTTTCTCATTGAGATCCAACTCGGGTCCGTTTTCGATGGCTGTGCCGTTCGCATCGGTGATGATCTTGACGTAGGGATGCTCCGCATCCGCGGGGGGAGACGCCGGCTTCAACACCACGGCGAGTTCATTGGAGTCCAGCATGACGAGGCTGCCGATCGGCACGATGCCGACGCAGGTGGCAAAGAGCTTCAGCAATGTCGTGTCGAACGCCTTTCCGGATTTGCCGAACATGAAACTCAGGACCTTGGACGGCGACATCGGCTCGCGCCGATAGACACGCGAAGAGGTCATGGCGTCGTAGCAGTCCGCAATCATGAGAATGCGGCCGGTCATCGAAAGTGTCCAGCTCACCTTGAGCTTGGGATAGCCGGAAAGGTCCAGGTTCATATGGTGCTCAAAGGAAGCGGATGCCATGCGTCCGGGCAGGTTGGTAATGCCGCGCATCTTGGTCAAGGTCAGCGCCCCTTCGGTCGGATGGTTCCGCATGAGCTGCCATTCGTCTTCCGTGAACTCTCCCGGTTTGTTCAGGACTTCCATGGGGATATTCGCTTTGCCCAGGTCATGGAACAGGGCGGCCAAACCAAGGTCCGCCAACTCCACTTTGGGATAGCCGGCGCGATTGCCCAGTGCCATGGACAGGAGTGCGACGTTGACAGAATGGTTGTGGGTATATTGGTCGTGACAGCGGAGCGTCGTCAGGCCCAGCAGTGAGGCTTCGTCGTTCATCATGAGGTCGACGATGCTTTGAATCGCCCGCTTGGCCTGTTTGAAGCCGATCGT
>CAZPYP010000084.1:0-5908 GCA_964590845.1 uncultured Nitrospira sp. | reverse complement strand
AACACCGGCATTTGAGCGGCGGTGACTTTCAGATGGCGCTGTCCCAAGAAGAGGAAGTCGTTTTGAAGGCGAACACAAATGGGTTCGTCGTGGGCCAGAGTCCTGATGACCGTGAGTGCGCTGTCCGTAGGACCGTCGAGCGCGGCATTCGTGCGCCCGTGAATACGGGACATCTTGATCAGGATGCTGATCTGCGTGACCAACTGAGTGCCGAGCATCAGAATCTGCTGATCGTAAATGTCGCCGGCTTCGGACCCTTTCGCCACTTTCTGTGTCAGCGATTTTTCGTGCGTGAGGATCGGTTGGGCTGCGGCGTGCTGCGGAGATTTCAACGGTTCTGCCATGTGGTCCTTGTTCGAAAACTACGCGGTTCGCAATTGCTTGTTTCGATTCGCCAGCGCGGTGAGGCAGGCTTGTTTCACGGTGGCGCTGCCTTTCTTTGATCCGGTGTCGAGCGCGGCCTGTGCGGCAGGCGTTCCGAGCTTGCCCAGGGCGTCGATCGCGATCAGCGCAAGCTCTTCCCGTTTCTTGCGATTCGTCCAGCCCCAATCGGTCAACAGATTCGTCCAGAAGGGAACAGCTTCGTCTCCAGCCGTCGCCCGCATGGCGTGGAAGATATTCCGTCGATCCGCCGGCGGACGGTCCGCGAAGGTGTCCGCGGTGACCAACGACTCCCAGATTGAAAACGGCACGGAGTAGTTGCCGCTGAGCAATACCTTCAAGACGGCCAACCGCACGCCTTCATCCGCATCGTTCAGGAGAGGCACCCACTTCGCTCCTGATCCGTTGGGTCGCAGGACTGCAAGGGTGCGAATTACCTCTCGGCGAATCGTTGGGTCTGGGTAGCGGAGAATGCGTTCCACGGGGTCGGCGAGCTTGGGATTGTTCCATCGGGTGATGATGGCCAACACGTGCTTGACGAACGCGGGACGGCGATCGGACAGGTACTTGGTAATCTGGTCGGGAACGCCGCTCCCCAACTCGGCGACCGCGTTTGACACGATGGCTTGATGGGCGGGCTGTTCCAGATTGCCGAGCATCGCGCACAGGGCGGGGACGGCCGCTGATTTCATGGTCAAGAGAATAGTCGCCAGGCCGTCCGTCGGCGCGTGCTCCGTTTTATTCAAGAACTGCTCGATGATGGAGATGGCCTCTCCGCTCCCCAGGAAGTCGAAAATGGCGTCGAGTTTCTTTACGTGCTCGGGCGTGAGATCCGGGCGAACATCTTTGGCATCGGAGAGCAGGCTCAGGACGCTTTCGGCGATGGCCCACCGCCCGCTCTGCAGCAATGAGCGAAGGATATGCTCGTAGGTCTCGAACAGCTTCATCAACAAGTGGTGCGAGCCTTCGGACGAGAGAATCGCGGTCAGGACGTCCAGCACGTATAAGACGTTGTCTCGGGCGGTCTCTTCCGTGATGTCCTTGGCGAGCGCGGCCATCTCCGTTTCCGACACGTCATAGCCGGTGATGCTGGAAGAGAACTTATTGACCTTTTTTGCTTGATCGCTTTTCTCCTTGGCGTCCTTGGCCTTTGCCTCGGCTATGATCTCTCTCAGGGAACTGTCCAGCGGGGCTTGGCCCTGCGGCGCCAACACGTCGTCGATCTCCGAGATTTTCATGACTTCGTCGGCGGTCACAATGGTCAGGGTCGGGAGGTTTTTCGTCCATAAACGGGTCACAATATCGTCGTCTTCGGATTCCCCGGTCCCAGCGGTATTCCACAAGGCGTCGAAGAAAAAGAGCAGATCTTCCTCGTCGATACCTTCATGGAAGGTGATTTCGCGGATGCCGTCGCTGTAGAGCTTGAACGCGAAGTTTTCAGCGGCTGCCCCGGTTTCGGAACCGTAGACCAGCTCCTCCTTGAGAAACAGGCCCTCCCGTTGTACGACAAAGGTCAGGCTGTTGAATTGAGCCAGGTGGGTGGTTAGCTCGGAGTAGAATTGGTCAAAGAACTTCTTGGCGACCGAGTTCGTCTGTCCGAACGTCCGAACGTTCTTCGAGGCGCGGTCCAAGGATTTCAGCAGTTGCGTGACGGAGGCCAACTCCGGGTCGGTCTTTTGCTTGGAGGCCATAGCGGCCGCCATGAGGTCTTGTGCAGCTTTCAGGTTTGACATCATCGTCAGTCCTACCGGTTGCTGGTCATTTGGTCAAGGAAATCAAAAGTTTTGGAGCGCGAGGGCACGAGGCTGCAACGAGACTTACACCTAGGAAGCAAAACGGTCGGAGTCCGTAATCATCTGACAAGCCGGCGACTCGTGTAGAATCCTCATGTCCGATCAATCTTGTCGCGGGAAGCGGGCCCATGATTCTATGTTTTGGTGACAGCTTAACGGTTGGGTATCAGTCTCCCAGCCGTGAGTATCCGGCAGGCATCGAGACGCCCTATGGCCGGTTTCTGCAGGAATGGCTCGGTGACCATGTGCCGGTGTCGGTGAGCGGCGTCTGTGGCGAATTGACAGCCGAAATGTCGGCTCGATTTCGGAGCGACGTGCTGGCACGGCGTCCCGGTCACGTCGTGATTTTGGGCGGGACCAACGATCTCGGTTGGAACGGCGCGCCGGAAGAGATCATGCGTAATCTCTTGAAAATGTACGAAGCGTCCAGGGCTGAAGGCGTCGTTCCCGTGCCGGTGACCGTTCCGTCGATTCGTCTCGACCTGAATGGAGGCGGGCCCGACGCCGAGGCGTTCCTCGATCGCCATCTTGCCGGGCGTGACCAGCTCAACGGCTTGATCCAGCGCTATGCCGAATCCAAAGGCTTGGCGTGCATCGATCTCTTCACGGCCACGGCGGAACAGCCGAGCCGTCAGCTCGCCGAGCGGTATTCAAACGACGGGATTCATCTCACGACCGCGGGATATCGCCTCCTTGCTTCGTTGTTGTTCGATCAGGTGTTTGCCGCGGCCTATCCGGGTTCGCAGGGGAGGTCTGCATGATTGCCGAGGTGACCGATCGAGACTTCGATCGGGTGATTGTTGAGGCACGGGTCCCTGTGCTGGTGGAGTTCTGGAAACCGGGCTGCGGGAGTTGTCTGGCTCTGCTGCGCCAATTGGAGGCAGTGCAAACCGAAGCAGGAGAGAAACTGGTGGTTGTGAAGATGAATGTCGAGGAGAACTATCAGATTCCCGCCGAGCATGAGATCCATTCGCTGCCGGCTCTGGCCCTGTTCCGGCGCGGGCAGTTCGACCGCTTCATTGGGGGACTCGGCACGAAGGAGGAAATCCTCAAGCAGCTGGCGCTGACCCGACCGGACTTATAGCGTCCGCCAGACACGCCCGTCTTCTTGAATCAACCGGTCCGCTTCGACTGGGCCCCAGGTGCCGGCTGGATACTCAGGCAGCCAGCGCGAGCCCTGCTGTTGCCAGCCGTCGAGAATCTGGGTGATCCAGGCCCAGGAGGCCTCCACGGCATCCCGTCGCATGAAACGGGATGCGTCCCCCGCCATCACGTCCAGCAGCAACCGCTCGTACGCTTCCGGCGAGGGCCGCCCGAAGACCTCGCCGTACTGGAAGTCCATTTCGACAGGGTGTGTCTGCGCCCTGGTTCCTGGGACTCGCGACACGACGCGCAGTGACAGCCCTTCCTCCGGCTGAATGCGGAGAGCCAGGACGTTCGGTGGCTGAGGGGACTGGGCGTTCGCGTTGAACAGAATTTGGGGAATGTCCTTGAACTGCACGGCGACTTCGCTGGCCCGGTGGGGCAGCGCCTTGCCGGTTCTCAAATAGAACGGCACGCCGGACCAGCGCCAATTTTCCACGAAGCATTTCACGGCGACAAACGTTTCCGTCGTCGAGTTCGGGTTCACGCCGTTTTCGCGGCGGTACCCGGGAACGGCCGTCCCGTGGGCGGTGCCGGGCGCGTATTGCGCGCGGACGGTGTAGCGCTCGACGTCCTTCCCGACGATCGGGCGCAGGCAGCGGAGCACTTCCATCTTGGCGTTGCGGACGACGTCCGGATCCAGCGAGTAGGGCGGCTCCATGGCGACGAGGCACAGCAACTGGAGAATGTGGTTTTGCACCATGTCGCGCAGCGCGCCGGCTTCCTCGTAATACGTGGCGCGGGTGCCGACACCTTCGGCCTCGCTCACCGTGATCTGCACGTGGTCGATGTATTTGTGGTTCCAGATCGGCTCGAAGATGCTGTTCGCGAACCGGACCACCATCAGGTTTTGCACCGTTTCCTTGCCGAGATAGTGATCGATGCGAAAGATCTGGGACTCGTCGAAGACACGGCCGGTGACGGCGTTGATCTCGCGTGCCGAATTCAAGTCTCGCCCGACCGGTTTTTCCACGATGACGCGGGCGTATGGTCCACGATTGGAGGGAGCGGTCGCCAAGCCTGCGCCGGCCAGTCCTTCGCAGACCGCCGTGAACGAGCTGGGCGGGATGCTCAGGTAGAAAATGCGATTGCCCGGCAGGGCGTTCTCCCGCTCGATCTCCTCCGCGCGTGCCTTCAACCGGGCGTAGGTTTCCGCGGTTTCGTTTTCTCCCGACAAGTAGTAGATGTGCCGGGAGAACGCGGACCATTTCTCTTCGTCGAGCGCCTGCCGGGAGAACTTCACGACGCCGTCGCGGAGGGTCGCCCGGTATTCCTCGTCGGACATCGCCTTCCGACCTAATCCGATCACGGCATATCCGGTCGGCAGGAGACCGTCGAGCAGCAGATTGTAGAGGGCGGGGATCAATCGTCGGCGGGCGAGATCGCCGGATCCGCCGAAGATCACGATGGTGCAGGCGTCGACCGGAGGCACGATTTCCTGTGCCGGTCGGATATCGATGCGCGTGGTGGGCGGCATGGAAGTATTCTACCGCCGGACGGCGTGTCCGCCAAACGCATTGCGCAAGGCCGCCAACATTTTTTCGGCGAACGATTCCTCCTGGCGGGAGCGGAACCGCGTGAAGAGCGCGGTGGTCAGTGTCGGAACGGGTACGTCTTTTTCGATGGCGTCGGCGATCATCCAGCGGCCTTCGCCGGAATCCTGGACGTAGCCTTTCAGTTTCTCCAGCTTCTGGTCCTCCTTGAGCGCGCCGGCCGCGAGCTCGAGCAACCACGAACGCACCACGCTGCCGTGCATCCACAGATCGGCGATGCGCGCCAAGTCCAGCTTGTAGTCGCTCTTGGACATCAACTCGAATCCCTCGGCGTAGCCCTGCATCATGCTGTACTCGATGCCGTTGTGGACCATTTTCACGTAGTGGCCTGCGCCGACCGCGCCCACGTGGGCCCAGCCGTTCTCCGGTGCCAAAGTGGTCAAGGCCGGCGCGAGGTGTTGTACCGCGTCAGGCTCGCCGCCGACCATGAGGCAGTAGCCGATCTTGAGTCCCCAGATGCCGCCGCTCGTGCCGGCGTCGACGTACCGGATGCCGCTCTTCTTCAACTCAGTCGCCCGTCGCACATCGTCGTGAAACCGCGTGTTGCCGCCGTCGACGATGATATCACCCCGCTGCAACAGACCGGCGACGGCCATGACCGTTTCCTCGGTCGGCGCCCCGGAAGGGACCATGATCCACACGGCTTTGGGCGCGGATAGCTTGCCGATCATGTCGGCCAGGGAGGATGATCCGATGCAGCCGACGCCTTCAGCTTGCTTGACCAGGTCGGGTGAGCGGTCGTACACGACCACACGATGCTGGTCGCGACGGAGACGGGTGACCATGTTCATGCCCATTTTCCCGAGACCGATGAATCCCAACTCCATGGCAGCTCCTTGGCAGTGATGCCGGTATGAGAATCGCTCCTCGACGACTGGGTCGTACAGAGGACTTCCCTTGGATCGATTACACGAACGTGTCCTTACGAGGAGGACACGCGGTCTCAGTTCCGTCAGTCGATTCTGGCCGGATTGGGGACGTCTTTAAAGAGTAGATCGGCTAGGTCGCGGCCAAAGTTGAGTCGCTCGGCAAGGTTTG
>CAZPYP010000083.1:0-9556 GCA_964590845.1 uncultured Nitrospira sp. | reverse complement strand
CGTGCAGTACTGGGTGAAGGTGGTCTTCGTCGACAATCAGGAGCTGCTCGTCAAGGACGCGATTCGTCACACAATCAGCGACGACATGGAAGTGTTGGAAGTCGATTCCGCCAAAGAAGTAATCATTGTCCCGATGAAGCAGATCAAGTATCTCGCCTGTGATGCGACGGTCTTCGCAACCAAGAAGCCGGCCTGACCTAGTCTCCTTACGGCACCTGTTGCAAAATCTTCAAAATCGCCTGATTCCAGCCGGCTGGACCGGCGCCTCCGGCCTTGATCATGCCCGGCACCTGGACATCGGGATCGTACGAGCCGTCCAATTTCTGAACCAGAATCGGGTGGTCCACCATGGCGAGTAGCGGGGCGTCGTTGACGCTGTCCCCGATGCCGATCGTTTCGATACGTCCCGGGCGTTCGTGCAACCGCATCTGACGCTGATAACAGCGGAGCAACAACGTGGCCGCCTGCCCTTTGTCGTTGTCACCAGTCAGGTGAAAGAGCCGGCCCCCTTTCGTCCATCGAAGACCGCGAGTCACGATCTGCCGGCAAATTTCCTCGACGAGCGCGGGAGGGCCTTCCACCATGTAAGGTTCGTCGTATTCCCGTTGCTGTGCCAGCGCCGCATCCGCTCGGGACAACCCGGTAAGGTGCATGACCTCCTCCACAGAGAGGTCGCCGAATCCGCGGAGCGGGGTTTCCACGGCGTCCTCGACCTGTTTCAGGACGTCGCGCAGCATGTAATAGGGCAAACCAAGCTCGATGACGTCGTAGGGATATCTGACCCGCGCCCGTTCCAAAGGAAATTCGAATAGCCCCTGCGGCACGAAGACGGCGGCTCCGTTCTCCACGATGAAGGGATCGCGATGGCCAAGCCGCCGGCGAAGCGGTTCGATTTCCGCGCGGGTCTTGCTGGAAACCAACACCAGGGGAATCTGGCGCTCACGCAAGGCTTCGAGCGCTTGCAAGGCGGAGTCGAACGAATAGGTCATGCTATCCAGCAGAGACCCGTCGAGGTCTGTAAATACGACAAAGTGTGTCATGGGTCCGTCCGATACTGCTTGAATCGTGTGCTGACTCATGCTGTGAGACACCTCCTCTTCCGCTGCTGGCGCTACCAGTGATGCAAGTCGTCGGCCACCGGCGAGCGCTTCCGAACCACGCGCCGCTCCAGAAAGTCCTTCGCGAGATCTGTCGCGCCCAAACCGAAGGCGATCGCCGCCGCCAACACGAGACCGCCCCATGTGATGCCGAATCCGACGACCACGATGTGCTCCGCAATCCCCAACTGCTCCAGCGCCATGGCGCCGGCCAGCAACTGAATCCCCCATCTGGTGCAATTGGCGATGAGCCGCGCGGGCGGGAGTCCCGCGTTCACCGCGGCGATCAAGACGGCTTGGGAGGCAAAATTCGAGCTGATGTACCCTGCCAAAACGATGACGCCGGCCGCAAACAGGTGAGGCACATAGGCAAGGAGCGATTGGGCGAATTGATTGATGGGGGTGAGATTCAACGCGCTCAATGCGGCCACGCAGGCCAGTAGGAAGACCAGCCAGTAGGCGCTGTTGCCGGCGAGGCGGGACGGATCGGTTTTAATGCCGGCCCTGAGCAGCCCTGCGGTCATGCCGAAACGGTTGCATAGCTGGTCGAATCCGACGATACGGAGAATCCGCTCGATTGAGGTGCCCAGCGCCCAGGCGCCGAGCAGCCCGCCGAGCAGCAGCACGCTCATGGCAACCAGGTTGGGGAGGATCGCCAGGGCGTGGCGTCCGAGCAACTCGAGCGGAGCCATCAGAGCCTGACTAAAGTATTCGTTCATGGCAGCCTCCTGTGGGGAGAGTCTGGGAGTCCGGGCGCTCGACCGCCGCAACCGGCTCTCGTTCGTCCCACCGCGCGAGCAAGTAGGGCTTGGTCTGTTCGAATGCCTGGCAGAGACCGGAAATACTCCGTTCTGCTTCGGCTGAGGTCAGTCCTTGTGTGGCCAGCACGAACGAGGCGGTGCGGCCGAGGTACAACGGAGTCAGGGACTTGAGTAAGTGCTCCTGCGGCAGGATTCGATGGTGATAGGCCGCCGCTGCATCGTACACGATATGTGCCCACAACTCGTCCGGTATGCGGCACTCGGACGAGGCATCTGCGTTGAGGTCGAGCAGATGCTCAAAGGTGCGGGCCGTAAAGATCTGTCTCCAGATTGAATCGAGGTCCGCCAAGCCTTGCCGGAAGTGAGAGATCATACTGTTGATGTCGACGTGCACCGGTTCGACACCGACTTCATAGGGGAACCCGAACAAGGGCACGGATTCCGAGCCCTGAATCCTGGACCAGATTCCTACATGTTGTTCCATCGAGGAGAACAGCGAGCCGACTACCTGCCGAAGCATGCCGGAGAGATCGGAGGCCGGGTCCTTGGGGTTATGAATCTTAGCGCCGAGAAAGCTCTGACAGACTCGAGCCCCGTTGGCGATCGCTTCCGTCGTCATCCAGATGTCGATGCCGAAGCGCGCCACTTCCGATTCCCACACATGTTGGTCGACGTAATGGGCGGCGAGGTCTCCCGAGAAGCCGAATTCTCCGCCGATCGGCTGGCGGATCTGTTTGCCGTACAAGACGCGAGTCAAGGGATAGGCCAGGCTGTTGGTGATTGTCCCGTCATACTTGTGCCTGAGGTAGAACGGCGCCACGTAGTCGAAGCCCTGTTCCACGATCGGCCGCAGCAACATCTCGATCCATTCCGGTGAGATGCTCCGAAGGTCGGCGTCGACGACCGCACAGGCCCTGGCGTTTAACCGTCTGGCGATCTCAAAGATCGTCCGAAAGGCGCTGCCCTTCCCGGGAATGCCATGATAGGGGGTGACGATCCGGTGGAGCACGCTCTGCCGGTCGGCGATCAAGAAATGCCGATGATCGACGGCGGTACGGGCGACGATGTCCGGCGTGTCGTCGGACGAGCCGCCGTCCGAATTGACCAGGACGGCCCGTTCCTTGG
This sequence comes from uncultured Nitrospira sp., assembly GCA_964590845.1. GTDB lineage: Bacteria > Nitrospirota > Nitrospiria > Nitrospirales > Nitrospiraceae > Nitrospira_C. The sequence goes on along the minus strand of CAZPYP010000083.1, from coordinate 6,573 downwards.
GAAAGTACTTGGCCAGGCCGGCGCCCACGGCGCGGACGACGTGCCCGACCGTGGCGGCGTTGTTATAACTGGGAATGCCGACCAGCAGGTCGACGGCGCCGATGTCCCGCAAGCTGGCTTCCGTCGCCGGGGCGAGTGGGGTGGTCCTGAGGCTCATCGCGGTGCGGTTGCCGGCTCGGCGGCGGGGTTCCAGGCGTGGTCTGCTTCGACGGCCTCAATCAATCGGTCGAAGATGTCGGGAACGGCATGGGCCACGCGGCTCCAATTCGAAATCATCGGAACGCCGAGCGGGTCCTCAAGAAAACCATCGGTGGCCAGTTTCATGCCTTTCAGGAACACTTCCACGGCGGTCCGCTCTTCATGCCGGTCGAAGGCCAGGCTGTTGATGGCCGCATCGTTCTCGTAGCGGCTGATCGCCTCTTGGGCTGACTGCAAATACGTGGCGCGCAAGGTTTTGAGGACCCCATCCGACAAGACGACCCCTTCGCTCGCCAAGTTGCGGAACAGCGATTTGGTGATGTCGATACACATCTTCAGCAGGCCGGATTCCGGATTGTCGTGCGACAGATCCTGGTGCTTGTGGTCGTAAGCGTCGGCGATGTCGGCCTGGCAGATCCGTCGAAGCGCGCAGTTCCGATAGACTTCCGCGAGCACGCCGATCTCAAGTCCCCAATCTCCCGGAATACGATTGGTCCAGGCAAGGTCGCGGACCATCGCAAACTCTCCCGCCAGCGGATAACGAAAACTGTCCAAGAATGAGAGCAAGGGGTGCGGTCCGACGAGTTGTTGCAGGCTGCGAATCAGCGGGGTGATGAACAGCCTCGTGACCCTGCCATGTAGCCGATCGGTGACGCGGCTGTAATACCCTTTGCAGAATTCATAGCTAAGGTTGGGATTCGCAATGGGATAACAGAGTCGGGCGAGATAATCTCGGCTATAGGTCGTAATATCGCAGTCATGCAGCGCAATGACCTGGCTCTGGTTACGGGCCAGAATGTAGCCGAACGCCATCCAGCAGCCGCGTCCCTTGCCTGGAAGCCCGATGTCCAAGTTCCTGCTGACCAGCAAGGTGAGGATCGACTGGATGCGAGCCCCGTCGTTCCAAATGAGGCGAACACGCTGCGGAAGTTCCGAGAAGTACTCCTTGGCCAAACGAAACTCCAGTGCGGAGGCCCGGTCTAGAGAGATGACGATCTCGTTTAGATACGAGACGTGACTGAGAGTTCGAACGATATGCTTGAGCGCGGGACGGTTGAGTTCTGCGTAGAGGGAGGGGAGGACCAAGGCGATCGGATGGGCACGGCCGTACCGAACGAGTTCTTGCTCAAGCCGGTCGACATTGGGGTGCCCCAGCCGGTGAAGCACCGTCACGACGCCATTCTGGTAGAAATCCGACAAGATCGACTCCCTGATGCCATCGGGGTGATGAGGCCATATAGAGACTTCCAGACGGTACAGGCCTGGGGTGTCATCGCTGTGCGTAAAGCTTAGCGAGAGTGCAGACGGCGTGCCACTCCCCATTCTCAGGATAATGGCCGCTTAGGGGGAAATGCTGAAAGCAGAGTGAAGGAGGTGATGGGAAATACCTTCACCTCATTATTGGAAATTCCCAGTACTTAGGGACGGTCTGTGGAGAGCCGCTTGGCGAGACGATGAGCCAGGCGAACCATTCCAGGAGATCGGTCGGCCGGATCCAAGAGCACGTTAAACACATACAGGTGGTGGATATCAGCCAGGGCTGCGGCGAGTCCTTCTTCAAAGTCCTTCTGCGTTCGGACCACCCTTCCAATTCCACCTCCCACCAGGTCACAGACCCGCTCATAGTGCCAGTCGTGGATGTCGTTGAACGGACCTTCCAAAATCTCACGCTCCGTGGAATATCCGCGGTTATTCAAGACCACAACGATGGGAGTTTGGCCATAACGCACGGCCGTGGCCAACTCGGTTCCCGTCATCTGGAAGGCGCCGTCACCGACGAGGACGATAGGACGGACCGTGGGATCGGCAAAGGCGGCGCCGACGGCGGCCGGCACAGCAAAGCCCATCGAGGTGTAATAGGCTGGTGAGAGAAACTCGAACCGGCGATGCACGTGGAGATCTGCCGCGGCGAACAGTGACTCGCCCACATCGGCGACGATCAAGGTTTTCGCGTCCAGCACACCGTCGAGATGGCGAAACAATCCGTAGAGGGAGATCCTGTCCTCCGGTACGACCGGCTTCGATTCGATCGACATAGGAGGGGGCAGCGCACGGGGAGAAGCCGGGGCAAAGGGATGGGCGCTCAGCGCCTGAACGAAATCCTGGAACCGGATCGAGTCGTAGCGGTGATGTTTGATCGCGACGCGATCGGCGGTGGCATGGATCGTTCGGCCTTCTGTCAACAGAGGAGAATTGGCGTCGAGGCCTTCCATGTCGGACAAGATGGATCCGAGAATCAGGAGACAGTCGGAATCGTTGACGAACTGTTGGATCTCATCTCGCGCGATCAATCCGCCATAGACGCCGATGTACAAGGGATGATCTTCTCGTATGACGGATTTGCCGAGTAGCGTCGAGGCGATCGGAACGTTCAACCGTTCGACCAGGCGACTCAGGTGGTCTTGGAGCCCGAACCGTCCGATTTCGGCTCCTGCCAGAATCGCCGGGCGCTTGGCGGAACTCAGCATCGTTCTCACTTCGGCGATCGCTTCCTCGAGCGCGGCGGGATCGCTGACGCCATCGTCCAGGCAGAGCGGCTTCAGTGGAGCGCCGAGCGGGGTATGAACGAGATCCCTCGGGATTTCGATATAGATCGGGCGGCGATAACGGAGCAACGCGGCGAAGGCGCGATCCATCTCTCGTTCGGCTGTCAACGGATCGTCCAGCGAGACGGCCGCGACGGTCATGCGCTCGAACACGTCGCGTTGCGTGGAAAATTCCCGCACCATGTGGTGCATGTAGGGCATTCTGATACGTTCAGAGAGGCCCGGGGATCCGGTCAACAACACGACCGGAGATCGCTCCGCATAGGCACAGGCGATCGCATTGACGGTGTTCAGCCCCCCGACGCAGTACGTCACGCAGGCGGCGCCGATGCCGTTGATCCTGGCATAGGCGTCGGCGGCGAAACCGGCGCAATCTTCCCGTGTGGTGCCGATGTGTGTGATCGGCGACCGCTCGATGAGCTGATACAGGCTGAGGACATAGTCGCCCGGTATGCCGAAGATGTGCCGGACTCCCAGCTGGTGGAGTCGCTCGATGACGGCGGATCCGATCGTGGAACGTTGGAGCATGAGCCCTCTCGTCACTGCAGCAAACCATAGGCTCGGACGATCGTCAAGCTTGTTCGTGGCGTGGGACTTGACGCGGGGCCAGAAGCCACGGATAAGTACGCCATGCCGCAACCACAAGACTGCCCCACCGGGCGCCTGACCCTGGCTCGCGCCAAAGAAGTGGTGGAATCACGACATCCCTGGATCTATGCCGGGTTTGTCCAGACCGTGAGCGGCACACCGTCCACTGGTGATCTGGTCGATGTCCTGCTGCCCAACGGCCAATTCTATGCCAGAGGTTTGTACAACCCTGCATCGAAAATCCGCGTGCGGATCCTCACGACGAACGATGAGCCGATCACGGAGTCGTTTTGGAGGCACCGCCTGGCTCAGGCCGTTCGGCTCCGTCACAAGGTAGTGTCTGGGACGAATGCCTACCGGCTCGTCTATGGCGAGGCCGACCTGCTGCCGGGGCTGATCGTCGATCGTTACGACGATGTACTCGTCATGCAAACGCTTTCAGCCGGTATGGACCGGCGTCGTGATCTGCTGGCTTCCCTCTTGTGCCAAGAGAGCGGGGTCGGTCGCGTATTTCTCCGGAATGACGCCAAGAGTCGAGCGTTGGAAGGGTTGGCTTCTGAGGTCGGGTTCTTGAAGGGGGATGGGAGGACCTGTGGCGAGATCTTCGAGACGAATGCCCGGTTTCTGGTCGATATCGAGCGAGGACAAAAGACGGGATGGTTTTGCGATCAGCGGGAGAACCGGCTGGCTGCGGCCAGGTTAGCGGCGGGGGCGGATGTGCTTGAGGTATTCTGTCACACGGGCGCGTTCGGCATCCACGCGGCCTTGGCAGGCGCGAAGTCGGTCGAAGGACTCGACGTCAGTCAGGAGGCGCTAGCCATGGCCCGAAAGCACGCAGCACTCAATCGCGTCGAAGACCGCTGTCAGTACCGCCAGGCCGACGCGTTTGAAGAAATGAGAGAACTCGACCGGAGAGGCCGCCGGTACGATCTTGTGTTTCTCGATCCGCCGGCGTTTGCCCGGAGCAAACAGGCTGTACAAGGAGCGCTCGCCGGCTACAAGGATGTCAACCTGCTTGGAATTCGTCTCACAAGACCGGAAGGCATATTGGTCACGAGTTCCTGCTCGCACCACGTGTCGGAAGAAGCGCTCTGGGGGGCCATCTGCCGGGCCGCCAAGGATGCCAGACGTGTGGTGCGGTTATTGGAACAACGGGGACAGGCCAGCGATCATCCGATTCTGGCGGCCATGCCGGAAACCCGGTATCTGAAGTGTTTCGTTCTACAGGTCCTGTGAACGTAGTCGGCGTTGGAGGGATGACGAATTCGTTGTGAGGCCGACGCGGATTTCCGCCCCTAATCGCTGGGAGGCTCGAAATGCCCCGATGGGCGGTTGAGCCAGGGAACCGAGGCCTGCTTCGATTGCTTCACCAAGCTGCGCAGGCTCACTTCGGCGGCTCTGAGGAGTTTGGGCTCCGCACTTTGCACCAGGGCCGTCAACAAGACATACAGTGAACGGTCCATGCGCGATCCGGAAAGTATCCGTTCCGTAATGGGATCGGGTCCGTCAGGGACCAGCGCCTGCTCATCGTCGGCATCCTGAAACAGTTGTCGAAAGGTCGTTGGATGGGTAAACAGCCAGGCAACCGGGATTTTCATGGCGCTGGCCAACGACTCTAGCGTGGAGGCCGACGGGTCGACATCCCCCGATTCGATCTCTTCCAACAAACTAGGACTGATGGAAGCTTCAAGGGCAAGGTCATCGACCGTTTGCCCTTTGGATACCCTCCAAGCCTGAATCTGATCGCTCAGCGCCATGGCGCGATCATACTCAAACCTCCGAGGTCGCGCAACAGAACTTCGTGCCTGCTTGAATAAATAACTATAATAATCAATTGCTTGCGTGCATTTTCTCTCAGTGGAAGGTGAGCAATAAAATCGGGTACAATAGGCACCTACTTTCCATCCGAAATTGGTGAGGAGGCGCGTCATGTTAGGAACAGATATTCGAGGGATCATGGCGGAGGAGGAGGAAGTACTTCGCCGACGTCAGGCCCTGAAGTCTCTCTTGTCCATGAGGTCCAAGCAGTTACGGGAGTCGCTCGACCAGCGTATCAAGCGAGCTCGAACCGGTGGGGATTGGATGATGCTGTCGAAGGAAGAATGTGCTTCGCTGCATCGGCAGGAGAAGGCTTATCTGAAGTCCCAACTCGAGCAATTGCAGCATGAAGACGACCGCACAAAGGGTAAGCTGACGGCGCTCAAGCGCGCGAAGGCCAGGGCCCAGCGGATCCGGGCGGCCGAAGCTGCCTCGGGACGCAAGCGCCGGTAGTTGCTTTACCTCAGACCGACGTTGCCGCGTGTCCGTTCATCCACCCCTGCTGACGCGTGCGCAGCACGCCCACATCAAGGGGCTCCTCCGACATCGACAGAATCGACAGGCCGACGGCACCTTCGTGATTGAAGGTGCCAAGGCTATTCGTGAACTCCTCAGCCGCTCGCCGACCCTGGTCCGCACGATTGTGACGACTCCGGAGTATCGGGAACGGGAACCTGCGGCCGAACGGCGTTTGCGCGAATCGGGGAACTGGTTGACGTACTCCTGTACCGCCACAATGTTCGAGAAGTTGTCCGATCTCGATAGTCCGCAAGGCGTCCTTGCCGTGGTCAGCCAACCGGAGTGGGATGAAGATGCGATTCTGGGGCAGAAACAAGTATTGGGAATCTTCGGCGAGACGTTGCAGGATCCTCTGAACGTCGGCGCAATCATCCGAACGGCAGCCGCATTGGGTGTCAGCGGCCTTTGGTTGACCGGGGATTCGGTCGACCGGTTTCATCCCAAGGTGGTACGGGCGGCGAGCGGGGGGCTCTTGGCTCTGCCGGTCTTTCTCGCCGAGGGGCCTCAGCGTTTGATCACAAAACAGTGTGCGCTATTTACTGCGGACGTGGCAGGTCCCGGCGTGGTAGACATGGCTCGAATCGACCGGGCTCCTCAGCGGCTTATCCTCGCTCTGGGTAGTGAAGGACAGGGGCTTTCGGCCGAGGTCCGTGGTCTCGCGGCGCGCCGCTTCACCATCCCAATGAGCCGCAGGATGGATTCGCTCAATGTCGCCTCGACGATGGCGATTGCAACCTATTACTTCAGCCGTTTGCCGAAAGAGTCTTGATTTTTCCGGCGCGTTTCTGTAACAGTGCCAGACGCTTTCCCCCTCCAATGCCGAGGTAGCTCAGTTGGTAGAGCACAGCCCTGAAAAGGCTGGTGTCGACAGTTCGATTCTGTCCCTCGGCACCATTTCACCATT
>CAZPYP010000082.1:7653-9762 GCA_964590845.1 uncultured Nitrospira sp. | reverse complement strand
CTCGGCGCCTATGCGTCCGGCATGTACCATCTCTTGACGCACGGCGCCTTCAAGGCGCTGCTGTTTCTTGGTTGCGGCTCGGTCATCATCGCGCTGCATCATGAGCAGGACATGCGCAAGATGGGCGGACTCAAAGACAAGCTACCCGTGACCTACTGGACGTTCGTGGTCGGATCACTTGCCTTGGCGGGCTTCCCGCTGACGGCCGGTTTCTTCAGCAAAGACGATCTGTTGGTGTCCGCCTGGTCGTCAGGCCCCTTGGGACAGGTGTTGACCCTGTTCGGCCTGCTGACGGCGCTCATGACCGCGTTCTACAGTTTCCGTCTGGTCTTCGTGACCTTCTGGGGACCGTCGCGCGTCGATCATCATCACGCGGCGCACGTTCATGAACCGTCGCAGACCATGACGACACCCTTGATCGTGTTGGCGGTCTTGAGCGTCGTGACCGGCTACCTGGGCATACCAGGGTTTCTCGAACCGATGTTCGAGTCCGGCAGCCGCGGCGCCCATCACGGCGCCGGGGCGATCGGCGTCATGATCGCCGCGACGGCGATGGGACTGCTCGGCATCGCCGGGGCCTATTACGTCTATGTCCTGAACCCCTCGCTGCCCGACCGCTGGGCGGAGCAGTGGAAGACGGCGTATCAGCTCTCGTTGAACAAGTGGTACGTGGACGAGGCCTACGACCGTTCCGTCGTCCGACCGACCTTCATCGCGGCCACCGAACTGTGGAAGCGCGTGGACGTGGCGGTGATCGACGGGGCGGTCAACGGCGTCGCGCGGGCCGTTGCCTGGAGCGGCTGGTTCTTGCGGCTCCTGCAGAGCGGCCAGATGCAACACTACGCGCTCGGCATGGCCTTCGGCGCAGCGGTGATCCTGACGGTCTTCCTGGTGTTCTGAGGCACTATGAGCGGCGGGTTCCCTTGGCTCACGGTCCTGATCTTCCTGCCCCTTGCGGGAGCGGGCGCGCTCGCCTTCGTGAAGGACGAAGGGGCGCGATGGACTACGCTCGGCGTGACGCTGGCAAACCTGGCCCTCGCACTCCCCCTGTGGTGGCTATTCGATAGTGCGTCGAGCCAGATGCAGTTCGTCGAACATGTGGCGTGGATCACGGCCCCGGCGGTGCACTACAGTCTCGGTCTCGACGGGATCAGCTTGCCCTTGGTGTTGATGACCGCCGCGCTGATGCCGCTCTGCGTGCTGGCTTCTTGGACCTCGATCACCACCAGGGTTCGAAGTTTCATGGCGATGTTGCTGATCATGGAAGCGGCCATGCTGGGCGTGTTCGCGGCCTTGGACTTCGTGTTGTTCTACGTGTTCTGGGAAGCGATGCTCATTCCGATGTATTTGCTCATCGGCGTCTGGGGCGGCCCCAACAGGCTCTACGCCGCCATGAAATTTTTCCTCTATACGCTGGCCGGCAGCGTGCTGCTGCTGGTCGCGATCTTAGTGCTCTATTTCTACGGCGGAAAGACCTTCGACATCCTCGCCCTGAGCCAAGTGACCTATCCGGCGAGTTTGCAAACCTGGCTCTTCCTGGCCTTCTTCGCCGCCTTTGCCGTGAAGGTCCCGATGTTTCCCTTCCACACCTGGCTGCCGGACGCCCACGTCGAGGCGCCAACAGCCGGCAGCGTGATCCTGGCGAGCGTGCTGCTGAAGATGGGGACGTACGGCTTTCTGCGGTTCAGCCTGCCGATGTTGCCGGACGCGAGCCGCGACATGACGCCCGTGATGGTGGGGCTGTCGATCATCGCGATCATCTATGGCGCCTACATGGCGCTGGCGCAGACGGATCTCAAGAAACTGATCGCCTATTCCAGCGTCAGCCATATGGGCTTCGTCACGCTCGGTCTCTTCGTCCTGAACCAACAGGGCATCGAAGGCGCGGTGATGCAGATGGTGAACCATGGCATCACGACCGGCGGCCTCTTCCTTTGTGTCGGGATCATCTACGAACGGACCCATAGCCGTCTGATCGCGGACAATGTGGGCTTGACCAAGCCGATGCCGCGGTATGCGACCTTCCTGGTGATCTTCGCGCTGTCGTCCCTCGGGTTGCCGGGCACGAACAGTTTCGTCGGTGAGTTTCTCGTGCTGGTCGGGACGTTC
>CAZPYP010000082.1:0-7553 GCA_964590845.1 uncultured Nitrospira sp. | reverse complement strand
GCCGATCTTCTTGTGATGCTCCCGGAACTGTTGGTCGTCGCCGCGGCCTGCCTCGTGCTGGTGCTGGACCCGATCACCGTCCCGGCAAGAAAGGAATGGCTGGCTTGGTTGAGTCTCGGGACCCTGGCCCTCTGCATCGGAGTGACGGGCGGACAAATCGGCTCATCGAATACGAGAGTGCTGGCGTTCAGCGACCTCGTGGTGGTCGACGGGTACGCCCGCTTCTGGAAACTGCTCCTGTACGGAGTGTCGGCACTGACCATTCTCATGTCGCTTCCCTACCTCAAGGTCGAGCGGCTGCAGCTCGGTGAATACTACGGGTTCATCCTACTTGCCCTCTCCGGTATGATGGTCATGGTGTCCGGCGCCGATCTCCTGACCATCTATCTCGGCACGGAACTGATGTCGATCTCGCTCTATGTCATGGCGGGATTGAAACGGTCGTCACCCCGCTCGTTAGAGGCATCCGCCAAGTATTTCGTCCTGGGTGCCTTCTCCTCGGGGCTCCTGCTCTACGGAATCTCACTCTTATACGGGTTGGCCGGCAGCACGAAGCTCGCCGCCATCGCCGGAGCGATCGGCACGCGAGGATTCGACGACCCGCTGGTCTTGATCGCGACAATTCTTTTGACCGTCGGATTCGGGTTCAAGCTGGCGGTGGTGCCGTTTCACATGTGGACGCCGGATGTCTACCAAGGTGCCCCGACCTCCGTCACCGCCTTCATGGCCGTCGCCTCGAAAGCGGCCAGTTTCGCGGCATTTCTCCGCGTCTTCATCGAAGGACTGGGCGGACTGAAGGCCGGCTGGTCGGCGCTGTTCCTGATTCTCTGTCTCGCCACACTCGTCCTCGGGAATGTCGTCGCGATCGTCCAGACGAACATCAAACGCATGCTGGCCTATTCCAGCATCGCCCATGCGGGTTATGCCTTGATCGGACTCGTGGCGGCCGGCCGTTCCATGGGCGAGTCCGGCGGCACGCCGGGCATCGCCAGCGTCATGCTGTACCTGGCACTGTATGCCTTCATGACGCTGGGCGCCTTCGCCGTCATTGCAATGTTCCGCAAGGGCGGTCTGGAGGGCGAAGAGATCGAGGACTTTTCCGGTCTCGCCAAACGCCAGCCGCTGGCCGCGTTTCTGATGCTGGTCTTCATGGTCTCGCTGGCGGGGATTCCGCCGACGGCGGGATTTATCGGAAAATTCTATGTCTTCATGGCGGCGGTGGAATCCGGGCTCACTTGGCTGGCGGCCATAGCGCTCCTCTTCGCGGCGGTGTCGGCCTACTACTACATGCGCGTCGTGATGGTCATGTACATGCGCGAGCCGGACACCGCCGCCGCAGAGCCGCCGCAGTTGGTCGCGTCACCGGCCCTCTCGATCGTCCTTGCCTGCGCCGTCGCGGGGGTCATCTTCTTCGGCCTCTACCCCAGCCCGCTGGTCGGACTGGCGATTCAATCCGTCCTACCGCTGAAATAGCGGCAGGGCAGCAGACGGCGTCAGGCGACCTTCCTCGCGGATCTCGATGGAATATTGGCGCCTGCTCAGCGATCTGGCTTCCTCTTTCTTGCGGCGAGGCTGCGGCAGTCTGGCCGCGTCGTTGGCGTTCTTTTCTCTCCTCTCGCTGTTTCCCCTGGTGTTTCTGTTGCTGTACGGCGTCAGTTTCATCGTGAGCCACGAGGTCATCGGCGGACAGGTCCTGCTCAGCTTTCTGAAAGGGTTCTTGCCGACGCTGGGCGAACATCTGGCGGAAGAACTGCAGCGGGTCAGCGAGATGGATACGGTCCGCTGGGTGGTCTTCCTGTCGTTCGCCTGGTTCGGCACGTTGGTGTTCTATGAGCTCGACTATACGCTGAACGTCGTCTTCGAGAGCCGATGGCAGCGCCACCCGCTGATCTCCACCGTCATTTCGGTGGCGTCGCTCGCAGTCGTGGCACTGTTGCTGATCGTGTCCTACGTCGCGACCCAAACCGTGAATATCCTGACGTCCTACGCCCCGCACATGTGGGGACTCGACTTGCTGGCCTTGGCCGCGCATGACCTCTTTCTGACTTACACGCTCCCCTTTCTCCTCGGCTTCGTCACTGTCAGCGGGCTGTACCGGTACGTGCCACGGCGCCGGCCTCGGTGGCGCGAGGCCATGATCGGCGCGCTGACGTTCAGCCTGCTCTGGGTGGCGGCCAAGCTGCTGTTCGTGAATTACCGCGACTACGCCACGGTCTATACCCACCTCTATGGATCGCTGCTTGAAATCATCCTGCTCCTGTTGTGGCTTTATTACTCGGCCGCGCTGCTGCTCTTTGGGGCGGTCGTCGCGCACTCCCTCCAACAACGGGTCCAAGCCTCGTCGGCGGGCCCCCTCTCTCAGGGCGCCACCGCTGACTAGCGCCCTGTCGGCTTCTGGTCTTTTTCTGGTGAGCCGCTCCCTTCCTGGCTAGAATGGTCAGCGATACGGAGGGCTCCACGTCATGTCGGACGATTTCGGCAAAGAACTGTTGATGCTGGGCGGAACGATCGCGGGCTTCGTGGCCGCCATGCTGACGGTGATGGAGAAACTGCTCGATATCCAGAACCGAATCAGCACGAAGAAGGAACGGAAGGCGGCGCCCAGCGAGCGGTCGGTCCAGGATTCGACGCCCGCGATCGATTTCTTTTCCTCGAAGCCGTTGCGAGGGTCCTCCTATCTACTCATGTACGAAACCGGCGTGATCGTCGCAGCCGGCCTGCTCCTGAACTATGTCGGCCTGACGCTCAGCCGGCATCTGGAAAGCATCCTCTTCCTCGACATGACCGGCACCGCGCTGGTGTCCTTTCTGATGGGGCCCTGGTGGGGGGCGATGGCGGCGCTGCTCTCGAACTCCGTCGTCAACTGGTTGCTGTTCCCGGAATCGGGCAGCGACATCGTGATCTTTCCCTGGTCGCTCGTGAGCATGACGGGCGCGTTCTATTGGGGCTGGATGGCGCGGCAAACCGGATTCCAGAAGTATCTGCGAACAGGTAAAAGCTCCGCCCTCTCGCATGCCTGGTTTCTCTACATGTTCGGCGTGGGTGGCGCGTTCGTCATGAGCCTGCCCGGCACCTTCGTCCAGGCCGCCCTGCACGAGCATTCGGTCTTCGCGCTCAATCCCGACGTCGCCGAAACGTTGAATGCCCGGGTGCTCCAGTGGGAACAGGCGGCCCATCAATACTTCGAATCGCTGCTCGGCCTGACGTGGGCGGACAGTGTCGGCTGGTGGGTGGTCAACTGGTTCCAGAATTGGATCCGCTACATCCCGGACAAGACGATGAGCGCCGCCGTCGCCTTGGTCGTGTTGAAGTACGGCTATCCTCTCTTCGAGCGGGAGCTGATCCACGGCGGTCCGGACGGCGAACGGCCGCGAGACGAACGGATCCTGCCGCTGATCCTCGGGTTGCTCTACGCGCCGTCCTTCGGCACGTTGATCAGCGGCGAGACGTACGGGGGTTCTGACTATCTAGCCCTGTGGATGATGCCTTGGGTGTTGATTCTGGCGGGCTACTTCTATTTGCGCTATTGGGGACCGAACGAATCCTCGTTGCACGAGGCGAGGCTGCAGCGGGCGGAGCGTTATGCCAGAGCGCTGAAGCCGATCGGGAAAGAAGCCTCCTACGAGTTCTGTCGCCGACTGACCTTCGTGACGTTGATCGCCAGCCTGCTCTTCGCCTTGTGCCTGCCGGTCTTGCTGATGGACTTTTACCGCGTGACGTTCAAGTTTTTCTGCGTGGTCTACGGCTTCTTGCTCGTCGTCCACCTCATCCGCATCGCCATCGCCCAGAATATCTCGGTCGCCAGAACGGACGGCTAATCCGGCGCGTTACCGCTTGTGCAGTTGTAGAAACTGCCCGACGGCCTGTCGCGTCAGCAGGCCGACCGGTTGCCCGCCCTCGACCACGATCAGTCGGTCCCACTCGCCTTCGATCATCTGATCGAGCGCCTGCTTGATCGAGGACTCCTGGGTCACGAACAGATCCGGAGAGGCCGGCCTCATCACCTCCCGAACCACGCGCCAGTTCCAGAGACCCTGCGGCAGAGCCTGCACGTCCTCGACGGTCACGAGCCCGACCACCCGCCCTGCTTCGGTCACCGCAAAGCCTCCCGCTCCGCGCGCGATGAAATACTCATCGACGGCCCGCTGTACCGGCTCCTCGGCCTCGATCGACTCCACGGCACGGATCATGACCTCCCGGACGAGTGTGCTCTCGAGCGCCCGCCGGAGGCGTGTTTGGCGGCGCGTGCTCCAAGCCGCGCTGAACAGAAAGGCGCCGATGAACAGCAGCCATCCGCCGTTGCCGGCCGTGGATTGATCGACCGCGCCCAGGATGGAACCGCCGATCAAGAACGCGCCGGCTCCGCCGAACAAGCAGGCAAACAGGATCCCCATCGTGGCCGCCTGGCCGGTGGCACGATGGAAGTTCTTGGTCCAGGCCCAGAGGCCCGCTCGCAGCACGCGGCCGCCGTCCAAGGGAAATCCCGGAATCAAGTTGAAGAGGCCGAGTTGCACGTTGACCAGGCCCAGCAACCCGCCAAGCACCACGAACCCTTGCGTGCCCGACCCGCCCAACGAGGCTTCGGTTGCCGCGGCCAGTGCCAGACAGCCGATTCCCAGCGCGAAACTGACGACCGGGCCGGCGATCGCGATCAAGAACTCCGCCCGCGGATGCGGCGGCTCTTTCCCCATGTGCGCGATCCCGCCGAACAGAAACAGGGTGATCTGACCGATGGGAATGCGATACCGCTGAGCCACGTACGAATGCCCGAGCTCGTGCAGCAGCACGGAGAGAAACAGCAAAATCGCGGCGACGGCCCCCATGCCCCAGTACCGCTCGCTGGAGAGACCGGGCAGCGCCTCGGGCAGATAGCCCGTCGCCAACGTCCATGTCATGAACAGAAACACGAGAAACCAGGAGGCGTGGACACGGATGGGAATGCCCAGCGCACGACCGATTTCCCAATCGGGCCATCTCATGCCAGCACCGTAACAGCGGAGGAATTCCAGCGTCAACCATGAGGGTTTCGGATATACTACCTTCATGTCGCGACGCTCGTTCGGCCTCTCTTTCGTGGGTCTGTGCCTTGCCGGGACGATGGCCACGGCGGCGCCGGCGCAAGTGATCACGGCAGGGCCGCCATCTTGCCCCGGCGTCGCGCTGACCTTCGACCTCTGCCCGGTCCGGCAAGGCACCGGCTTTGATCAGGCTTTGATCGACTACCTGATCGAGCGAAAAATCCCGGCTACGTTCTTCGTTTCGGGAAAGTGGATCGTCAAACACGGCGAGCACATGAAGGCGCTGCTGCAGGTGCCCTTCTTCGAGGTGGGGACCCATGGGGACGTCCATGCCCACCTGCCCATGCATCCGCCGGATGAACAGAAGGCGGAGGTCGCCGGCGCCGTACAGTTGATCAAGCGGCGTTATAACCGTGAAGCCAGTTTGTTTCGCCCACCCTACGGCGAATACAACGACGAGACGATCGAGGTGGTCAAGTCGTTGGGATTGAAGTTCATCCTCTGGAATGTCGTGTCGGGCGACCCGGACCCGACGCTTTCCGCCGAACAGATCGAAGGACGCCTGACGCGGTTGACCCGCAAGGGCGGCATCATCGTGATGCATGCCAACGGGAAGGGAAAACATACGCGAGAGGTCGTCACCCACCTGTACGAAGACCTCCTGCCCACACGCGGCCTCACACCCATGACCGTCAGCGACCTACTCGCCTGCCGGCAGGCTGCTCGATGACGGCACCGACGATCAGATTGATGCGGCCGGAAGACCGCGAGGCCGTGATCGCGTTGCTGCTTGCATCGGACCCCTGGGTCACGCTGGGCTATACACGAGCCGATTGGGATCGATATTTCAGCCCGATGCCGCAGGACCGTGAGACCATGGTGGCCGAGCGTTCGGGCGCGATCGTCGGGGTGGCGGTCCTCCGACAGAAATTTCTGCGAGGGGACTACCTGGAGTTGCTGGGGGTCTCGATCGCCGCCCGCAAGGCTGGCATCGGCCGGCTGCTCTTGACCCATATCGAATCCAAGGCCTTTCAGCGAGGCCCGAACCTGTTCGCCTGCGTGTCGGATTTCAACCAACCGGCCCGGAGCTTCTACCGGAAACAGGGATACCGAGAAGTCGGAGAAATTCCCGGTCTACTGAAACCAGGGTATTCAGAGATCCTGCTCCACAAGACCGCTCCCGAAATCGGTACCCGCAAGTAGGAAGGATCATGCGCGTCACTAAACTCCTCCACACCCGCATGCGCGTCAGCGACCTCGACCAGACGATCCGGTTTTACCAGTCCGTCCTTGGGCTCGAGGTGGTCGAACGGAAGACATCCCCGCGCGGTTCGCAGCTGGCCTTTCTCCGAGTACCGAACAGCGAGGAGCTGATCGAATTGACCAGTTTTCCGCCCAGCGGGCCAGTGAAGGTTCAGGAAGACCTCGTGCATTTGGCCTTTCAGGTTGAGAACCTCGACGAGACGATGGTCGAATTGAACAGACAGGGCGTCAAGATCACGGACGGACCGACGCAGACCTCCTCCGGGAGCCGATTCATTTTTATCGATGCCCCGGACGGCTATGAGATCGAATTGATCCAGCGGCCGCCGGGCGTTCACATCGTCTAACAAGTCCCTCTTTTCCTCCCCAGCGCCTTCATGCTACGTTCCTGCCCCGGTTCCGTACATCCATCTCGAAGGAGTCTTGCATGAAGAACGGGTTTTTTCGCGGACATGGGTTAGGCAACGATTATGTCGTCATGGACCCCAAGGAATTGAGTTTCACGCTGACTCCGAAACACATTGAACTGATCTGCAACCGCAACTGGGGCCTAGGCAGCGACGGGATTCTTGCCCTCGCCCCCTCCAAGAAAGCAGACTTCGGCCTCCGCATCTTCAACCCCGATGGCAGCGAAGCGGAAAAATCCGGCAATGGGCTCCGGATATTCGCGCGTTACCTGCACGCAACCGGTAAGACCAAGAAGAAGCATTTCACGGTTGAGACCAAGGGCGGGCTGGTCACGATCGACCTGCATCTCGATCGGCACGGAGACGCCAGTTCCGTGACCGTGGAAATGGGGCGCGCCACCTTCAAGCCAGCGGCCCTCCCCTGCACCGCGTCGGTCGACGAACTGATTCAACAGCCGATCCAGGCGGCCGGACGCTCGTTGACCTTTACGGGAGTCAGTGTCGGCAATCCTCACTGCGTCCTGTTCAAGAAACAGGGGGAGTCCTGGTCGCGCGAGGAACTCTTGGCGCTGGGACCGGCCCTGGAGCATCATGTTCTCTTTCCGAAGCGCACCAACGTACAGCTGGCAGTCCCGATCGGCCCCAAGGACATCTTCATCCTCATTTGGGAACGCGGTGCCGGGGAAACCCAGGCGTCGGGCTCTTCGTCTTGCGCGGCAGCCAGCGCAGCGGTGCGGCTCGGTTTGGTCAAGAGTCCGGTGACCGTGAAGATGCCGGGCGGCACCTTGAACATCGACGTAGCGCCTGACTTCAGCCTGACGATGAAGGGTCCCGTCGCCGAGGTCGCGCGCGGCACGCTGAGCCC
>CAZPYP010000081.1:1683-9799 GCA_964590845.1 uncultured Nitrospira sp. | reverse complement strand
GCGTCTTTGCGCGCCGCCTCTTCGGTGATCAGAGTGGCCAGCGACTCCGCCGCCTTGAAGGCGTCCGCGCTCCGCCCTTCCATCATCAGCGAATCCCACAAGAAATGCACGTTGTGCGCATAGTAGCCGTCGGCGTAGTCGCCGGTCAGGTGATTGTGAGCCAGATACTGTTCGTCCGTCCTTGCCGCAGCCGCATTGTGGTCGGCGGACTCGTGATACTGCCCCACGCGCGCATAGATGTGAGCCGGCATGTGGACGAGGTGTCCGGCACCAGGCATGAGGTCCGCCAACTTGTCGGCACAGGGCAACGCCCGCTCCGGATGGGACGAAGCCTCGACGGCATGAATGTAAAAATGGCAGGCGCCGGGGTGGTCCGGGTTGACGGCCAACACCGCTTCGAGTGTGGCGATGATCTCTTCCGTCCCCGCCTTCGGGTTGCCGTCCGTTGTCCAGAGATCCCAGGGTCTCAGATCCATCATCGCCTCGGCGAACAAGACGCCGGCCTCCGGATCATCGGGATGCTGGCGCCAAACCTGCCGCATAGCGTCGGCATAGGCCTTGTCGAGCACAACGCGCTTGGCGCTCTTCGTCGCCACATAGCGCTTGGTCAAGGCCTCGATATAGGCTCGTTCCTTCTCGCTTGCTCCATTGAGTCGGCTCCTTGCCTGCTTGATCGCGTGGATGGCCCGGCGTTCCGCGTCTTTGTCCATGGACGCGTTGATATTGGGACCCAGCGCCAAGGCGATCCCCCAAAAGGGCATTGCGGCGGCGGGATCTTGCCGCGTGGCTTCCTCGAACGATCGAATCGCTTCCTCGTGATTGAAGGCGTAGGTCAGCCGGAGGCCTTGATCAAAATACCGCTGAGCCGTCTCAGATGTCGTGGTGATGGGGTGATGCAGCGAGCCCAAATTGTCGAAGAGAGTCGGCGCGGCCGGGACCGTCCCCGCCCCTATCAGCGACCCTATCAACATCGAGACGACCGGGACGCGGCGCATACTCACGGACAGGGCCTCATCCAGCTTCAAAACCTCGTCACGCTGGAAAAATTGAACTCTCGGACCCACATGCCGGGCACGAGGACCTTGCCGGTTTCCGAAGTCACCGCTTCATAGGGATCGGTGAATCCGGCAAGTTGGTTGAACGCGCGTAGCGGACTTTCGTGGAACCGAAAGTTTTTTACCGCCGATACGATCTGCCCGTCCTCGACGAGGAAGGTCCCGTCCCTGGTCATGCCAGTCAACGTGAGATCGGCGGGGTTGACCGTACGAATGTACCAGAAGTTCGTCACCAAAATCGCCCGATCGACGGCTTTCACCAAGTCGGCCAGCTTGCCGGCGGTCGGTCCGATCCCGGACAGGCATGGGGCTTCCAACGTCGGAATCGACTTTACGCCGTGGGTGTGAGCGGTGAACCGATCGTACGACAACTGTCGCAGAATCCCCTGATCGATCCACGTGGACGGTTCGCTCGAAAGCCCTTCCAGCGTGAATCCCGTCCCCAAGAGGTCTCCATGATCCGGCTGGTTCAGAAGCGTCAACCGCTTGTCCAGAATCCGCTGCCCCAGTTTGCCGGCGAAGGGGCTCGTGCCCTTGTAATAATCTTTGGCGTCCAACATCCCGATCATTCCGGTCAACAGACCGGCGACGGCGGCCGGCTCGAGGATGACCGGATACCGCCCGGGCGGTAATTCCCGAAGGTCGGCGCTCCGCTTGGCCTTGCCGATCGCCGCGAGTGTCCGCTCCTGAATCTTCAGGTGGTCCAGCGAACGGTGCGCCGCCGCGCTCCATCCCGTCGCGTCACCGGCTTGCACGGTCAGGCTGAACCGCGCCTCAGTCCGTTCCTCGTGGGCGAACAGTCCGTTACTGGCGGCGATGCCGACGGAGGCGCGCCCCGACGACACGATCCCCGCGGCTTGCAGGTTCTCGATCCGGCATTGGCCAATCGCTTCATTGCTGTACTCGAGTCTTCGCGCCGGGCCGGCGGCCGCCGTCTCCGAGCGCGAGGTGTCGCGATGCGCAAACGTCCTGGGTTCGGGTGGAGGCAGATACTCCGGATCTTTCGGCGAGGCTTTGGCGGTCCGTTCCGCCCTCGTCAGGACCTCTTGCAGCGCCCCCGCCGTAAAATCCGTCGTGCTCGCGGTTCCCCGCCGTCCTGCGAACGCGACGGACACGGTGAGTCCGCCCCGGCGCACCTCCACATTTTGGATCACCTGACTGTTCGCAAACCGGGTCGTGCCGCCATGGTGGTCGTACAGCGTGACGACCGTCTCGTCTCCCGTCGACCGGTTGAGCACCAAATCTGCGAGAAACCGGAATTCGTCTCTTCCCGTGAGCGCAGGCCAAAGCTTGCCGGTGACAGTCATGACAGCCTGTTATCCCTTGATGACGGCAACGCGCCGGAACCGGGCTGGCGACGCCGCATGTGTCATCCAGCCGGACTGGCCCGGCTGACCTTTGCCGCAAGTGATGAATCCGTACCGGCGCCGTGCGGAGCGGTCGGCGACCCCGTCGCAGCTGCCCCAAAACTCCGGCGTAATTCCATGATAGATCACGTCCCGAAGCATGTGCGCGCGCGTGCCGTTTTCGATCAACCAGAACGCATCGCCGCCGAACTGGAAATTGTAGCGGCGCTGATCGATGCTATAGGACCCGTGTCCCTCGATATAGATTCCCCTTTTGACGCCCGCGAGCAACTCCGTGAGCGATGAGGCTCCCGGTTCCAGTCCGATATTGGCGATCCGGACCATCGGCACACTTCCCCATCCGTCGGCTCGATTGGAGCCTCGGGATCTGCTCTCGCCGATCATCGCCGCCACTTCGCGATTGGTGCAGTACCCGACGAACATTCCCTCTCGGACGATGTCCCACTTTTGACAGGTCACGCCGTCGTCGTCGTAACCGGTCGCGGCCAACGTCTCCGGCTCGGTGTTGTCCGCGACCAAATTGACGTGAGGCGACCCATAACGGTACGAGCCGCGTTTCTCGGGGGTGAGAAAACTGGTGCCGGCATAATTCGCTTCGTATCCCAGGGCGCGATCCAATTCGCTGGGATGGCCGCAGGACTCATGCATCGTCAGCGAGAGATGCTCGGCGTCTAGCACGAGATCGTAGGTCCCCGGCTGGACCGCCGGAGCCCTGACCTTTTCGACCGCTTCTGCGGCAACGCGCGCCGCTGCCTCGTGCCAGTCTGTCGCGTCGATCAACTCGTAGCCCGTTCGCAAATGGGGCGTGCTGAAGCTGCGCGAGGCAAACCGTCCGTCGTGCTTGGCCGTCGCGGTACATTCCGCCTGCAGCGCCAACAGATCGAACTCCAGATGCGTGCCCTCTGTGGAGACGAATAATTTCCGATCCCGTCTGGCCCACATCGTCGCATGGCTGCGCACTACCGACGAGTCCCGCTGCAACCGTTCCATCGTCTCCTGCAGCAACGCCGTTCGTCGCTCCAGGGAAACGGCCAAAGGGTCGATACGGTGCGGGGTGACGACACGATCCCGATGGACCGGCTCTTCGACGAGCGCGATTTTTTGACGGGCCAGCGAGGCCGAGCCTTTGGCGATCTCGACGGCTCTGTCCGCCACCCGCGGCACGTCCTCGAGGGAGAGGACCGAGCTGGCGGCGAACCCCCATCCGCCATGGTAGAGGACGCGGACGCCGAACCCCGTGTCTTCCACGTCCCGGATCGCCGCAATGCGACGGTCTTCTCCGACGATCGTCTGGCTGGTGCTGTGGAGGATGCGGATGTCGCCGTATTCGGCTCCCAACGCGGCAATGCGTTTGAGCGCGAGTTCGGCGAACTCATCCCACGTGGGTTTGGGCATGATGGCTCATCCTGCCAAACTCATGGGCGGCATTCAACTTGGATTTCGCCCATTGCACGATTACGATAGAGGCATGTCTGATCAGGAACGGACTCCCCGGCAGCGCCTGATCGACCTGTTGCAGGGCACCAGGCTGACGGCCCGTCAACTGGCACAGCAGCTAGGTATTCCCGAGCGGCAGGTGGAAGAACACCTGGCTCACGTGATCAAGACGATCGCCCGCGACCCCGGCCGCCGCTTCGTCTTGGAACCTTCCACGTGTCCGGATTGCGACTTCGTCTTCCGCGACCGCGTCAAGCTCACGAAACCGAGCCGCTGCCCCCGCTGTCGCGGCGAGGGTATCAGGGCTCCGCGTTACGGCATCGACAGCACCGCCTGATCTGCCGGTTCTTGCAATTCCCTTGGGGCTCTCTTTCTCTTCCGTTACAGTGACTTCTCGAGGACTCACCGATGACGCTGCCTGGACCTTCGCCCACTTCAAGCACTCGCTGGTTTGACCTCCGCCATGATCTCTTCGCCTCCGTGGTCGTGTTTCTGGTCGCGCTTCCGCTCTGCATGGGCATCGCCGTCGCTTCCGGCGCACCGCCCGCCGCCGGCATTGTCACGGGCATCATCGGTGGGCTGATCGTCGGATTCCTCGCCGGCTCCCCTCTCCAAGTGAGCGGGCCGGCCGCCGGCCTGACCGTCATCGTCTACGAGATCATCCAGGAACACGGATATGAAAAGTTGGCCGTCGTCCTCCTGCTGGCGGGTCTGATTCAGATGAAATGGGCTTGGCTGCAACTCGGTCAATGGTTCAGGGCCGTCTCCCCCGCCGTCGTGCACGGCATGCTGGCCGGTATCGGCGTGCTGATCTTCGCCAGCCAGTTTCACATCATGATCGACGACCTGCCGAAAGGGTCTGGCCTGGCGAACCTCTCGACGCTCCCCGCCGCGATCTGGAAAGGACTGGTGGCGGACGACGATCCGACGACCAGTCACCACCTCGCGGCCCGCATCGGACTGTTGACGGTCGCCACGATCGTCTTGTGGAACCTCTACGCACCGAAACAGCTCCGCGCCGTCCCCGCCGTCTTGTTGGGTGTCACCGCCGCGACCGGACTGGCTGCCTGGCTGGAACTGCCGGTCAGCCGCGTCAAGGTCCGGGACGATCTCTTGAGCATCATCCAGGTGCCCTCCTGGGATACGCTCTCGCACGTCGTCGACACCGCGCTGCTGGGCGATGCGCTGGCCTTGGCGCTGATCGCGAGCGTGGAAACGCTCCTGTCGGCGACGGCGGTCGACCAGCTTCACCACGGCCCCCGCACGCGCTACAACCGCGAGTTGTTCGCGCAGGGGACGGGCAACGTCCTCTGCGGCCTGCTCGGCGTGTTGCCCATGACCGGTGTGATCGTGCGCAGCGCCGCCAACGTGCAGGCTGGCGCACAGACTCGGGCATCGGCCGTGTTCCACGGGGGCTGGCTGCTCCTGTTCGTGTTTTTTCTCCCCTTCGTGCTACGACTCATTCCAACCGCTGCTCTTGGAGCCGTGCTGGTATTCACCGGTTACAAACTCATCAACGTGGAGGCCATGAAGGAACTTGCCCGCCAAGGCCGGGACGAGCTGGCCATCTACGCCGCCACGCTCGGCGCGATCGTCCTGACCAACTTGCTGACCGGGGTCTTGGTCGGCATCGGATTGGCCGTGGCCAAACTGCTGTACACGACTCAGAATCTCGAAGCCCGTCTGAGCCATGACGACCAACATGGAACACTGATACTGCATTTGATGGGCATCGCGACGTTCGTCAGTCTTCCCCGTTTGGCGACCGCCCTCGAACAAGTCCCTCCGTACGCCGATGTCCAAGTGTCGTGTGATTCTCTCCGGCACATCGACCATGCCTGCATGACTCTGATGAAATCTTGGCAGAAGCTCCATGAGAGCACAGGCGGGCATGTTCAGATCGATTGGGCTCAACTGCAGGGGTTGTCCTATCACGTGAGAGCGCATCCTCGAGGACCGGACCGGGATCAGAGGTCGTTTCATTTTCTCTCCTGGACCAATCGTGGGCAGGCCTCCAAGCGGGCTGTCGGTGAATGAGGTGAAAATATGAACGTGCGAACGCTTCTCTGCGGCGTGGGATTACTCGCGGTTCTCGGCTGCACCGGCGACAAAGCCAAAGAGATGTTGGATACCGCCGAGTTTGAAGAGCGGCAGATGAATCTTCCGCACGCGAAGCAGCTCTACGAGGACGTAATCCGTTTGTATCCGTCGAGCAAAGAGGCCGATATCGCGCGGGCCCGGCTTGCGGCGCTCAATCGCGAGTAGCGGTGGCGCGTTTCGGAAACCATGGGAAAAAGGCGTTGGTCGTCCGCTGGTAGGCTCGATACTCGTCGCCGCGTCTCGCGAGCGCCTGCTGTTCCGCTAACGGGATGCCCGTGACCTTGACTAGGGCCCAGCCCATCACCAGCGGCCCAATCCAGGTCAACGGCCAGCCCGGAGCACCCAAGGCCATCACGACGTAGGCCCACCAGTGGAGCCACTCGAAGAAGTAATTCGGATGGCGCGAGTAATACCAGAGTCCCTCCCGGCAGACCCTCTCGCGGTTCCATGACTTCGAACGGAAACGGGCGAGTTGCCAATCGGCGGCCGCTTCCCCGGACACCACCACGAGCCAGATTAGGAGTCCGGCGAACTCGGAGAGCGCGAACGGCGGCCGCGGGTTCTGGATCACGACCAGAAACGGCAACGACAACGCCACCACGGCCGGCGCCTGCAGTAGAAAGTATCCGAACATCCTCGCGGCCGCCGCCTCGCCCCATTGTCCGCGCAACCGTCGATAGCGCGCATCTTCCTGTTTCCCGATGACACGATCGAACAGGATGTAGAAGCCGAGACGACCGGCATATACGGTCGCCATGGCAACCGCCAACAGCTTGCGTTCCGCGTCTCCCGCGGCCTGCGTTGCGTACCAGATCACGGTGGCGATCAATCCGAAACAGAACCCGACATCGGCGAGCGAGGCGTTCCGGACCGTGAGGTGCAGCAGCCAGAGTCCTCCCATCGCGAAGGCCATGGTCGCGGCGGCCGTGAAGACGAATGTGATCGGATCCGCGTTCATGGCTCGGCATAGTCCCAGAGATCCGGGCCCCGCTTTCCCCGCGCAGTCAGCCATTCGCATAAGCCGGAGAGAGGAAATGAGAGCTGCTGTTGAAGCTTGTCGCAGCGCATGGACAGATCGGCGGGACGTTTGGGCCCTTGGTAGGCGCCGACCGACCCAGGCTGAATCCGAGCCGCAAGCTCCGGATACCAGGCGGCCAGCGCCGTGCCGATCTCGAGGCGCGACAGCCGTTCCTTCCCGCCCAAGTGATAGAGGCCGCCTCGTTTCAGTCGCACCAGCTCCCAGACGGCCCGGGCGACGACACCGGCTGGAACCGGCGTCCGGTATTCATCGGTAAACAGTGTCAGGGGTTTCACGCTGGCGGTCCGGCGCATGTCTTCGACAAAACTTCGATCGCCGGTCGGAGAGGTCCCCGCCGTCAGCGCGACCCGGATGACCGTGTGCCGAGGATTGGCTAACACCACCCGTTCCGCCTCGGCCTTGGTCTCGCCATACACGTTGATCGGATTGACTTCGTCCGTTTCGACATACCAGCCTTTGGTCCCGTCAAAGACTTGGTCGCTGGAAAACCACACGAAAGGAATGCTTTCCGCCAACCGCGCGAGCCGCGCAGTGGACTCGACGTTGATCCCTCTGGCCCAGGCCGGATCCTGTTCGCAAGCCGCCGGTCGGCTGGCGGCCGCGCAGTGAATGATCAAGGCGGGCGGCCTGCTGTTCCACAAGGATCGAATCTCCGGTTCGTCCGTGAGATCGATCGATTGCCTGGTGAGGACGAGGACTTCCCATTCCGGAGCCCAGCGCGGGGCCGTCTTCCCAAGATAACTGCCGATCAGTCCACCGCTGCCAGTGATCCAAGCCAGAGGCTTCATGGCGTCCTCAATCCGATTCGTCTGATGTCCGATACCTCGATCACCTGCACCTGTTCAGGCGGATGTTCGACAACCCAGACCAGTGTGGCGAGCATCTGTTGCACCGTCACCAGCCCTAGTCGCCGTGCTGCGTGAGCGGTCACCGGCAGCCGTTCACAGAGCCAGTAGGCGGGCTGGAGAGCCCATGGCCACCAGTGACCGGGACCAAGAACGTACCAGGGACGGAGGATCGTTGCAGCCATGCCGCTGTTCCGGAGCGCCGCTTCGCATTCCGCCCGGACCGCGATGTAGTCCTTCATGATCGGTGCCGGGTGGGCCACGCTGACATAG
>CAZPYP010000081.1:0-1583 GCA_964590845.1 uncultured Nitrospira sp. | reverse complement strand
CGCGCCAACAACAACGGGATCAGGCGGCTGCCGAGGTAGCCGGTACCGCCGGTGAGGAAGACGCGCCGTGCGGGAGAGGCAACGGCCACGAGTCGGTCCTAGTTTCTGGTCAGCTTGCGGTAGCGGATTCGGTGCGGCTGATCGGCGGCTTTTCCCAAACGCTTCTTGCGGTCCGCCTCGTACTCGCTATAGTTGCCCTCGAACCAGACCACCTTGCTGTCGCCCTCGAACGCAAGGATGTGCGTGGCGATGCGGTCCAGGAACCAGCGGTCGTGGCTGCTGATGACCGCGCAGCCGGCGAAGTTTTCAAGACCTTCTTCCAGCGCCCGTAGGGTGTTGACGTCCAGGTCGTTCGTCGGCTCGTCAAGGATGATGAGGTTCGCGCCTTCCTTGAGCATGCGCGCGAGGTGGACGCGGTTCCGCTCGCCGCCGGACAGATCTTTCACCTTCTTCTGCTGATCGGTGCCGGCAAAATTGAACCGCGCGCAGTAGCCGCGGGCGTTCACCTCCACCTTCCCCAGCTTCACCGTGTCCTGCCCGTCTGAGATGACTTCGTAAACCGTTTTGTTGCCGTCGAGGCTGCGATCCTGGTCCACGTAGCCGAGTTTGACGGTCTCACCGATCTTGATCGACCCC
Organism: uncultured Nitrospira sp.; assembly: GCA_964590845.1. Lineage (GTDB taxonomy): Bacteria > Nitrospirota > Nitrospiria > Nitrospirales > Nitrospiraceae > Nitrospira_C. The sequence continues at coordinate 947 of CAZPYP010000081.1, read as the reverse complement.
GAGTCGGGCTTCTCCTTCCCGATGATCATCTTGAAGAGCGTCGTCTTGCCGGCCCCGTTCGGGCCGACCACGCCGACGATGCCGCCTTTGGGCAGGTTGAAATTCACGTTGTCATACAGCAGCCGGTCGCCGAACCCTTTACTGATGCCCTTGGCCTCAACCACGACGTCGCCCAGCCGTGGACCGGGCGGAATATAGATCTCCAGATCGTCGGTTCGTTGTTCCTGTTTTTGATTGACCAACTCCTCGTACCGATTCAACCGCGCCTTGCCTTTCGACTGGCGGGCTTTCGGCGACATCCTGATCCATTCCAGTTCGTGTTCGAGCGTCTTCTTGCGCTTCGACTCGGCTTTCTCTTCCTGAGCCAGTCGTTCCTGCTTTTGTTCCAGCCAGGAGGTGTAGTTGCCCTGGAAGGGAATGCCGTGGCCCCGGTCGAGCTCCAGAATCCAGCCGGCGACGTTGTCGAGAAAGTAGCGGTCGTGCGTGACCGCGATGACGGTCCCTTTGTATTGTTGGAGATGCTGCTCCAGCCACTGCACCGACTCGGCGTCGAGATGGTTCGTCGGCTCATCGAGTAAGAGGATGTCCGGTTCCTGGATCATCAAGCGGCAGAGCGCGACACGGCGCTTCTCGCCGCCCGACAACGTGCCGACTTTCTGATCCGCGGGCGGGCAGCGGAGCGCGTCCATGGCGACATCCAGCTCGTTTTCCAGCTCCCAGCCGTTGGCCGCTTCGATCTTCTCTTGAAGTTGCGCCTGCTTGTCCAGCAGCTTTTCCATCTGGTCGGGATCGGCCTCGCCGATTTTGTTGCTCACATCCTCGTATTCCTTGAGCAGGGCAACCAGCTCCTTCTTCCCTTCCTCGACGACCTCTTTGACTGTCTTGTTCGGATCGAGCTGCGGTTCCTGTTCGAGCAAGCCGACGCTGTAGCCCTTCGATCGGGTGAT
>CAZPYP010000080.1:0-10575 GCA_964590845.1 uncultured Nitrospira sp. | reverse complement strand
CGTGCGGCGAGGTGCCGCGCGACCACTTCCGCGCACCAATCTCCGTCCCGCTTGGCGACGCCCACCAGCCCCTCGCTCGCCTTACGAGCCCATCCCGCCAGAAAAACACCCTCGACGACCTTTCCGGTCGCTTCGTCGAACGCTTGAAAGAGCGCGTCATCCGGTTCATTGCCGGTCTTGTTGGGATTGGTCACGTACATCCCGCTCTTATAGGGAAGCCCGACGGTTTCGTCCACCTTATCGCCCACGGCGAAGACGACGCTGTCGCACGGAAATTCATAGTACTGTTTCAGCCCGACCGCCGCCGTATCCGACCCCTTCGGCTCCAGCTTGTTGTCTTCCATTTCCAGCGCGCGCACCCGGTTGTTGCCGTCGACCAGGATTCGTTTGGGCGACGCCAGAAATTTGAAGCCCATCTTGGTGTCGCTGACCTTCGGTTCGCACTTGGTGAACTCATCGAGCAAGCCCTTGAGGATTTCGTCCGGCTTCTGCCCGACGGCGACAAGCCGGTCTTTGATCCGCTCGACTTCCTGTTTGATGCCCTCGACATCCATGTTTGAACACACGGCGCGTATTTCTTTCGGGTTGTACTTCCGCTCGGCAGGGCCGCGCCGAACGATCGCCGTGACGCGCTCGACTTTCTTATAGCGGGTCAGCCAATGGGCGATATCGACCATGACGTCGCCCGCGCCGATCACCGCCACATGTTTCCCCATGTCGAATGGACGATCCCCGAAGCCCGGAAGTCGGCAGTAATGGTAGACGACGTCCTTGGCGTGAAAGACACCGTTCGCGGAGTCTCCTTCGACACCGATGGCTTTAGTACCTTGTGCCCCGATGGCGAATACCACGGCGCTGGCGCCCAGCCCTCGCACGTCTTCCACCGACAGATCCTTACCTTTTCCAATGGAGATGTTGCCGAAGTAGTGGACGTTGGGCCGCTCGAGAAGGTCCCAGTACTGCTTCTTAAGGCCCCCTCTCAGCTTGAGCTTGCTCGGGAAAATTCCGTATTCAGCCAACCCGCCGAACTTGATATCTCGATTCAGGATGATGACTTCATGCCCGGCTTCGGCGAGCGTCGCGGCGGCCGCGAGACCCGCAGGTCCGGCACCAGCCACAATAACCACATGCGTCGTCTGTGTGCTCATTCGATCTTCCTAAGGAAATGTAGAGAAAAGTGGTCAGAACTCCAACAGTTCCGCGGACTTTAGCATAGCCCTCTTCGCGCTGTCAAAAGGACTTCGGGCCTCAGGCAAGGAAGAGATTACCCTCCGGCGCTCCCCACGGGCCCCCCCGGCTCGGTCATTCGCCAAGGGTCGAGCAACTCGGTCAATCGGTTCTCAGATAGAACCTTTTGTTCTTTGGCAACCTGCCGCACGGTCTTGCCTGACTTGTAGGCGTCTTTTGCGATCTTGGCCGCAGCCTCGTAACCGATCTCAGGGGCCAGCGCCGTACACATGGCCAGGCTCTCCTCAATCAGACTCCGACAACGCTCTTCGTTGGCCTTAATGCCTTCGATACACCTTGCGGCAAAATTGTCAGAGGCCGATGCCAACAACTCGATGGACTGCAGAAGGTTGTAGGCCATCACCGGCAACATCACGATCAGTTCGAAGTTGGCGGCTTGCCCGCCGACCGTCACCGTGACGTCGTTGCCGATTACCTGCGCGCAGACCATTGTCACTGATTCGGCAATGACTGGATTCACCTTTCCCGGCATAATCGACGAGCCGGGCTGTGTCTCCGGCAAGTTGATTTCGCCCAGCCCGCAACGTGGCCCTGAACCGAGCCAGCGCACGTCGTTGGCGATCTTCATGAGACTCACCGCAAGCGTCCGCAACTCCCCGCTCGCTTCCACCAGAGAGTCCTGTGCGGCCTGAGCCTCGAAATGATTCTTCGCTTCCTTGAATGGACAGCCGGTCTCCTTCGAAATCATCGTCATGACCTTGGCGGAGAATTCCGGATGACAGTTCAACCCGGTTCCGACCGCGGTGCCGCCGAGCGCTACTTCGCTCAAGGCTTCTTGCGCTCGCCGCATCCGGGCGATACCCAGTTCGATTTGCCTGGCGTAGCCGCCAAACTCCTGGCCGAGCCTGACCGGCGTCGCATCCTGCAGGTGGGTTCGGCCGATCTTGACGATTTCGTCGAACTCTTTGGCCTTGCGATCCAGAGCTTTGTGCAATCGGGTAAGAGCCGGAATCAATTGCTGTTGAATGGTTTCAGAGGCCGCGATGTGAATGGCGGTCGGAATCACGTCGTTACTGGACTGGCCCAAGTTGACGTGATCGTTCGGATGGACCAGCTTGCTTCCCCTGGCTCCGCCCAAGATCTCGGTGGCTCGGTTGGAAATCACCTCGTTGGTATTCATGTTGGTAGAAGTGCCGGACCCCGTCTGAAAAATGTCGACAGGAAACTCGGCGTCGAGCGCGCCTTCCACCACCTCGGTGGCCGCCCGTCGTATGGCGTCCGCCGGCTTCTTGTCCAACAAACCCAGACCATGATTCACCGCGGCGGCAGCCCGCTTGATCATGCCCATCGCCCGGATAATGGAGCGCGGCATGCGTAGGGAGCTGATGGGAAAATTTTCAATGGCCCTCGCTGTCTGGACACCGTAGTAGGCCTCGGCGGGAACGGCCAACTCCCCCATCGTATCCCGCTCGACCCTCGTGGCACCGGTTGGCTTCTTGCGCGATTCGTGCTTCATGCGATCAACTCCATGTCGTGGTTGAGCTGCGGGCGCCATGATAAACTCAGCCCACCTGCGCGCACAAGGGTCAACCCCCTTCCTCCGCTGTTCTCGACCGGTCAAAAAAAAGGCCCGCCGGGGGGCAGGCCTTATCGCTGCATTCTCACGAACTCCCTTACGCGACTTTCACATCGATCGCCTTGGGTTTCACTTTCTCGGTCTTCGGAAGGTGCAGATTCAAGACACCGTCCTTGTACTCGGCTCGTACCGCCCCTTCATCGACCGATTCTGGCAACGTGAAGCTACGGATGAAACTACCGTAAGACCGCTCCACCCGATGGTACTTCTTCCCCTTCTCTTCTTTCTCCTGTCTCCGTTCACCTTGAAGCGTCAAGACGCCGTCCTCGACTGTTACCTTCACATCTTCTTTCTTGACTTCAGGCAACTCTGCCTTGATCAGATACTCGGCGTCGCCCTCGCTGATATCCACGGTCGGCATCCAGTCGGCAACCGTCAAGGCTTCTTTACCGCCGGAGCGCACGGCCGGTCTGGCGAACATACGATTCAGACGCTCCGACATATCTTCCAGCTCACGAAACGGATCCCAACGTACGAGTGTCATGGATAGACCTCCTTCGTTATCGCCACCCTTGCCAATTTGTGTCTCACGGCGCCGTCCGCTCTACCGAATAGATAAATCGGCTCGCCGATCAGTCAAGGGGAGGGGGATTCGGGAACGTCCAGGAGGGTTCAGCGCTCGCTCAACGGCACGTAGGGGCGGTTATGCTCTCCGGCATAAATTTGGTCAGGGCGAAACAACTTGTTTTCCCTCAGTTGCTCCAGCCAATGAGCCAGCCATCCGGCTACCCGTGCCATGGCAAACAGCGGCGTGAAGAGATCCGGCGCAATGTTCATTTTGTCGTACACAATGCCGGAGTAAAAATCGACGTTGGGATAGATTCCCTTTGCACTCAGCAACTCGCCTGCCACCCGTTCGACCTCCAGGGCGACGTCGTACAAGGGAGACGATCCGCATTCGTTGAAGAGCCGGTCGCAGAGCTTCTGTAAGATGGTCGCCCGGGGATCCTTGACTTTGTAGACCCGATGGCCGAACCCCATCAGGCGCTGTTTGTTCCGAACCCTGGACTCGACATAGCCGCGTGCCGCCTCGGGCCGACCGATTTCCCGCAGCATGTCGACGACTTCTTCGTTCGCCCCGCCGTGCAACGGCCCTTTCAACGCGCCGATTGCCGACGCCACGACCGTATAGGGATCGGCCAAGGTCGAAGCCGTGACCAAACCCGTGAACGTCGAGGCGTTCATGGTGTGTTCCGCGTGAAGGATCAAACAGTCGTCGAAAATATCCGCCCACAGAGGCACCGCTTCACTCTCTGTGAGCATGTACAGGAAATTCTCGCTGAACCCAAGCTCGTCTCTCGGAGGCACCGCTTCGTCGCCGTGCCGTAACCTAGCCCAGGCTGCGACAATCGTCGGCAACTTGGCGATGAGGCGCACGGCGGACCAGTAGTTGTTCTCTACATCCTTTACGTTCCGGCCGGGGTAGAACATCCCGAGCGCCGCCACGGCGGCCTGCAAGGCGTCCATCGGGTGGCCTTGCTCCGGGAGGCATTTCATCAGGTCCACAATGGAATACTTGAGCCGCCGATGGTGCGTGATGTCGTCCGACCATTTCTTGAACTCGACCTGAGAGGGCAAGGTCCCGAAAAGCAACAGGTACGCGGTTTCGAGATAGGAGGATCGGGCGCACAAATCCTCTACGCGAATCCCACGGTACTCGAGCACGCCACGTTCGCCGTCGACGTCGCTCACCGCTGATTTTGCGGCAGGAACTCCTGCCAGCCCCGGCATGAAATCGTGAGGCATCGTCCATCCCCTCCTCCGTATGAACCAGAAGTCCGTACTTTGCGCTTCTCTCAGATTTGAAACAAGTGGGAAGCCGTCCTGCAGATCTAATCTTGAAATACTAATTCACCAATTGGCATACTGCGCGCGGAAGATATCGAAGGTTACGAGCTGGGACCGAGGGTACCATGCGATCATGGCCGTGGCTGGCATGGACGATAGCCTTGTTGTTCACCACGCCATCAGCCGTGCAGGCTGAAGACGAACTGCTTCTGTTCGCCGTCGTCAGCGAGCCGCCGAAAGATAAGAGCCGGGTGTCCGTGAAGGCCTCAATCAGCGACGTCGCCTCGGAGACCAAGCTGTTCGCTCCAGAGCCGATCCTGAACAACCCGATCTGGAAGAAATTGGAGATCTGCCACGCTCTTCGCATCGAAGGCGTCAAAGCGCAGGACGGCTATCGAGTCACCAGCGTCAGAGTGATTGACGCCGGAATGTTGCCGATGAGCCTCCAGTCATTCGCGGGCGACTGTTTGATCAAGAAAGCGATAGAAATCGCGCCGCTCGTCGACTAAGCCAATTCTCACGCGGGGCGGCAATCAGGGCAGTGGGAGGGCTCTTCATCGGCATCGCATTCGTCGCCGGTCAGCGGAAAGAGCTGCTCACAAGCCTTGCAGGGGCGGATTTCAAAATACGCGACTCCTTCCGCGTCGATGTCGGTCGGCAGCAGCAGTTCGAACGGATCGTACCCAATCACGGCGCCGTCCGAAAACTTGACGACGGCCAGCCGATCGTTGAACACTTCGAAGGTCGCTTCCTGCCCTTTCCGATTGAGAAGATGTCCCACGACGAAGACCGGCTGCCCCTTGCGCTTGATTCGCAGGTCACGTAGGGTCCGCTGATTAGACGTGGCGCAGGAGAATTGGCCGCTCGAGCTGGTTCCGACAATAGGCATAGAAGAAGATAACGCGTTGCGAAGCATGTATCATAGCCGCAAAAATTCCGTCAACACCATACAAGGAGTCTCAACGTGGCCGACCTGACGATCTATCAGAAACCAACCTGCTCCACCTGCCGAGACGCCGTCCGAATCGTGAAGGAAAGCGGCACACCGTTTACGGCGATCAACTACTACGAACACCCCTTCACCAAGGCGCAACTGAAGACCGTGCTGAAGAAAGCCAATCTCGCTCCGCGCGACATTCTCCGAACGAAGGAAGACATCTACAAAAAGCTGGAACTGGGGAAAAAGACCCTGTCGGACGACGCCTTGATCGAGCTGATGCTGCAGCATCCCGATCTCATTCAGCGCCCGCTCGTGGTGAAGGGGGAGAATGCGATGCTGGCCAGACCTGCGGAAACCGTGAAGCAGCTGCTGTAGCGCCGAACCGTTTAGGCTCAGTATTCACCCGTCGCCACGATGCGTCCGGCGCCGTGATACGGCCGGCGTTCGGCCTCCGGACTGACCAGACCTCGCTTGACAACATTTCCCCCCGCCCCCTTGGCTTCGTATAACGCGCGGTAGGCGGACTTGACGACAAGGCCGTAGGTGGCGTTGTCCGTCGCCTTCTCGGCGACTCCGATGCTCACGGTCACGGGCAACAATCGATGGCGACCGTCCTTCGGGTCGAGTTCCTTGGACTCTTCCAATACTCGCTCCCGTCCATGAAGCCTCAGCGACATGCCTTCGACGGATTTGCGGACCGCTTCAAGGATGACGATCGTTTCAGTCGCCAGGCGATGTGGGAATAAAATCGTCAGTTCCTCCCCGCTGACCCGATGCACCTTGCCACCTTGGCAGACATGTTGAACTTTACGGGCGACCAAACGCAGAATCTGCTCGGTCACGGACCGACCATAGACGCCCGTATACGACTTCAATTGATCAATGCCGAGAACGGCGATGGAATATCGTTTCCCCAACCTGCCGACCGCTTCGTCATAGGCCAGCCGACCCGCGACTCCCGTGAGATCGTCGCGATAAGTTCGTTGGTGGGCGGACTGCACGAGCGCCAACACCAGCATGAGACCGGCAGCAGAAAAGAAACTCGTGGAGCGCCACCCCAGCGGCAGACAGTGATAGGCCACAAACACCGCCGCCAACGCCCACAGCGTTCCCGCGTCCATCGGGTCCCGATTCGTGAAGAATCGGAGGAGAAGCAAGGCTACGGCCATGGCAAACACGACGAGTCCAACTTGTGGGACAGGGGTCCAATCGGTTGATACCCATGGTAGATACGACGTGGAAAACGCCTCGGCCAAATCCCGCTGTTCCGGGTAGCAGAGCCACAGCACCAGAAACGGTTGTAGCAGCACGAAACCCGTTCGCAGTGCGCCTCGCACGACCGAGTCCGCCTCATCCTTCAATAGCGACAACGCCAGCAGGTCAAGCGGCAACAGCATAGCGGTAATGTTGAAGAATACTCGATCCGATGACCATGAGGGCCCGAATGCCTGCCCGACCCACGTTAGCATGAGTCCCCGATCCACCATCGCCAGCAGCAAGAGCGACAGGACCAGCCTGGCACTATGGAGGTACCATCCAAAAAGCAGGCCGAACGACAACACGATGACCGGCAACGCTGATATTGGAGTCTCAAGCGATGCGGGCAACCCATGGGGACGCAGAAAACCCAGGGCGAAGCAGAACACCACGCCACCGGGCACAACCAGAGAAACCAGTGTCTCCTTGAAACTCTTTGCCATCGGCAGAAGCCTCGTTGCGGCCAGGCGGGTGCGAGTTTCGTACCAGATCCGGACGGTCGAGATGTCACGCGAAGGGCCCTCGATACGAACCAAATCACGTATTTCCAGAGCCTCATCTTGCCACTCGAGCGAACGGGTTCTCTCTATCGGAACAGGAGAACCTTTTTGAACAACAGCAGGTGTGGGAAGATACGCGGCAGACGGAGGACTGAAGGATGATGAGGAGTCAGCGACCCTGCATGCGAAGAGCGCCTGAGGCAGGATCTACCGTGATAGAGACGGTCCCCTTGAGGACTTGCGTCAGGAGTTCTCCCACGAGTTGATAACGCCACCCACGGAGCAAGGGTACATCGACGGTCGCCCGGCGCTCGCTGGCTTCCACCATGGCCTGCAGATCGGCCGTCGTGGCCAACAAGGCCGGCGCAATTTCCGCTTCAGCGGCCCGCGCCTTCAAGCACGCCTGCAGCAATTCCACCACGCCGGTCGACTCAGGCTCAGGCTTGCGTTCGCGGGGAACCTCTGGCCAAGTCGAAGAGGGAGAGGTCAAAGCCGCCGTGATCAGCTTCAACAGTTGCTCGCCGTTGCGATCGACCTCCGACCCGTGCAACCCGCGAAGCCCTCTCAGCTCGTCCAATCCCTTGGGAGGATGGCGGGCCAGCTGCAGCAACACCTCATCACGCATCACACGGCCGCGCGGCACATTCCGCCGGCGCGCTTCGGACTCACGCCAGGCTGCGAGGTCCCGTAGAACGGCCGCGTATTTCGGTTTCAAACTATCCCATCCTCGGATCCGCTGGTATCGATCGAGCGGCTCACGGCTCTTTTCTCCCACCACCGTTTCCAGCCTGGCAAACTCTTCCCGCACCCATTCCAATCGGCCGAGCGAGGACAGTTTCGTCTGCAGATGGGCGTGAATCGGCAAAAGAAACTGCACGTCTTCCGCCGCATAGGCGATCTGATCCTTCGACAGCGGACGCGCACTCCAGTTCGTAAACGTGTGCGCTTTGGCGAGTTTGGTCCCATGGATCCGCTGAACCAGATTGGCATAAGCCACCTGCGCCCCGTACCCCAACATAGCCGCCGCGATCTGTGTGTCGAAAAATGGCTTCGGAATCTGGCCCGCGTGCAACGCAAAGAGATCCAGATCCTGCCTGCCCGCATGGACGACTTTCTCGACCTTCTGATCGCAGACGAGTTCCCAGAAGGACTCCAGCGAACCGTCCGCTTGCACGGCGGGAAAATCGATCACCGCGGACAAAGAGACCGTGGCAACCTGAATCAACTCCAATTTGGGCACGAAGCTGTCTTCGCCGACGAACTCCGTGTCGAGAGCAATCGTTGGACTGGAGCGCAACTCCCTGCAGAGCGCATCGAGCGCGGGCTTGGTCGTGATGTAGGAAGAAGCGGAGGGCATACTCGCGGTCGTCATCATTCAGCCGGACTGTACGGGCGATCCGGAGGGCGAATCGGTTCCGTGTTGCTCAGGCTCAGATACTCTTTGAGAAACTGGTAGGCCTCGAGCATCCGGCGCAACTCCGGTTCCGAACTGCGATCACCGTTATTGGCATCGGGGTGCAGGATTTTCGCTTTGTGCCGAAATGCCGCCGTCACATCGGCGAGCGAACTGCCGAATTCCACGCCCATGATGGCATAGGCGTCGACGGCGTTGTTCACCCCGCCGGAGCTTTGGCTGAGATCACCGCCCCCTCCACTGGCCGCCTTGAGCATGTCAGCCAAGCTGATCCGTCTGCGTCGGCGACGAGGTCGCTCGCGAATTTCGCTGTCGAGGTCGTCCCACCGGTCTTCCACGAACTCCAGACGGGATTCCAGCCGCATGGCGCCAGACAGGTCGCAGATCTGCTCCAATTCTTCTTCGATTTGGATCAACGACTTCACAATCTCATCCAGCCCCTGTTCCACACGAAAGAAACTGTCGACTCGTTCTTGCATCATCGTATCGACGGCCACGTCCATACTGTCCTCGGTCTTGGTACGGAGCGATCCGATTCGTTTCTGCATACCGTTCCTAAACTTGATGTACTTGCCGGCGGAGAAAGGCATTGAATGTCCGCTTGTCTTGGTGAACGGAGGGGCATTCTAGCACAGCGCCCTCCGGCGTCAGAAGAGTGTTTTCAGCGTCAAGACGGCGGCATCTCGTCGCTCAGCTTGTTCCGTCGCCGCGCGACACCGGTTTCGTGGGCTGCAGCTGCGACAGCCTTGGCCACTCTGGGAACGACTTCCTTGTCGAAAACGCTGGGAATGATGTAGTCCTCGCTCAGCGCCGATCGGGGAATCACCTGCGCCAGAGCCCGTGCAGCCGCGAGTTTCATCGGTTCATTGATCTCTCCGGCTTGCACATCCAAGGCGCCTCTGAAGATGCCGGGAAAGGACAAGGCGTTGTTGATCTGGTTGGGAAAATCGGACCGTCCGGTTGCGAAAATCCGGCAGTGAGAAGCCGCCAGTTCAGGCGCCACTTCTGGATCGGGGTTGGCCATGGCGAATACGATCCGATCGTTCGCCATGAACTCGAGGTCTTCGGCGCCAAGGACGTTGCCGACCGACAAGCCGATGAATACGTCCGCTTCGCGCAAGGCATCGCGGAGCGTGCCGCGGGGACGGCCTCTGGTCAAACAGGATGCGAGATCAGTTCGACAGGCCCTTAAGTCTTCCGCTTCTCCATGAAGAATGATCCCTTCCTTGTCACAGCCCACCAAATGCGAGACCCCAGCCGCCAGGAGCATGCGGCAACAAGCCGTCCCGGCAGCACCCAGCCCGTTGACGGTCACTCGAACCTGATCGATCCTCTTCCCCACTACCGTCAACGCGTTGGTCAGAGCAGCCAGAATCACCACCGCCGTGCCATGCTGGTCATCGTGCATGACGGGAATATCCAACGAGGCCTTCAACCGCCGTTCGATCTCGAAACAGCGCGGGGCGCTGATGTCCTCGAGGTTGATGGCGCCAAACCCCGGCGCGATCGCTAGCACCGTCCGCACGATGTCGTCCGGATCTTGCGTATTCAGGCACACCGGCCAAGCATCGATCCCGGCCAACTCGCGAAACAACATGGCCTTGCCTTCCATGACCGGAAGCGCCGCCTCAGGGCCCAGGTTGCCTAAACCCAGGACCGCCGACCCGTCCGTGACCACTGCGACGCTGTTGCTCTTCACGGTAAATGCGTAGGCCTTAGTTTTATCCTTTGCGATAGCTTGGGATACCCGCCCGACCCCCGGGGTATAGACCATCGACAGGATGTTTCTCGTATTGACCGGCAGCTTACTTTGAACATGGATCTTGCCGCCGAGGTGGAGGAGAAAGATCCG
>CAZPYP010000079.1:0-10821 GCA_964590845.1 uncultured Nitrospira sp. | reverse complement strand
CGCTCCATGTCGGAGTGAATCTTGCCGGCTGCCTGCGGCGCTTTCGTGTTCTGCGGAATCGGCCAGGCGCGGGATTCCGTCTCGCCGGCGGTGAAGAACGTAATCAGATTGAGCAGCTGATAGGCTTCGCGCGTGAGACGCACGAGGCCTGATTCGGTCAGCCCCATTTCATTGAGAAAGTCGGCCCGCTCGCTCTCCGGCAACGAGGAGAGTTCCGCCTCCAACTGACCACAGATCGTGACGACCCGCGCGCCGCGTTTGCCGGCGAAATCCCGCACCGCCTGCACCATCGCTTCGTCGGCGTTCTTTCCTTCGGAGACATTGGCGATGAAGAGCACAGGTTTAGCGGCCAATAATTGGCACTCGTTGAGGATCAGCCGTTCATCCGGCGTGTATTCCAAATTGCCGAGCCATTCGCCCTTGTCCAGCAAACCCATGAGTTTTGCCAGGAATTCGACCTCGAATGCCGCTTTCTTGTCGCCCGCACGGACCTTTTTCTCCGTCTTCTGCTTTCGGCGGTCGAGTGTTTCCAGATCGGACAACATCAATTCGGTTTCAATGACGCCGATGTCGCGCAGCGGGTTGACCCCGCCACTTACGTGCACGACGTCGGTGCCCTGAAAGCACCGCACGACATGGAGCAAGGCGTCCACTTCGCGGATGTGCCCGAGAAACTGATTCCCGAGCCCTTCCCCCTTGCTGGCACCCTCGACCAATCCGGCGATGTCCCGGACTTCGAGCGTGCTATAGGTGGTCTTCTTGGACTTGAAGATGTCGGTCAGCTTGATGAGCCGCGGATCCGGCACGATCGCGATGCCGGTGTTCGGATCGACGGTGGCGAACGGATAGTTGGCCGCCAAAGCCCCGCCGCCGGTCAATGCGTTGAAGACGGTCGTCTTGCCGACGTTCGGGAGCCCGATCATGCCGCAACAAAGTCCCATCATGGAAGTGATGCGTGATGAGTGATGCGTGACGAGTAAGAAGATGCCCTTCTCACCCATCACTGATCACCGATCACTCATCACTCTTCTCCTTTCCACTCCGCACGTTGAATTCATTCATCGCCGCTTCGGTTCCACGATGAATCAGGACTTCCAACGCGTCCACCGCCCGTTCTAGGCAGGGCTCGATGACGTCCATCTCTTCCTTGGCCACCGGCTCCAATACATAATCCGCCGAATCTTGCCGAGGCGCCGGACGCCCGATGCCGATCTTGAGACGGACAAACTGCGGCGTCCCCAGCGCCTCCACGACGGATTTGATGCCGTTGTGTCCTCCGTGGCCTCCCGCTTGTTTGATCCGCAAACGTCCCGGCTCCAGGTCGAGGTCGTCATGCACGAGAATCAGATCGTCGGCGGTGAGTTTGAACTCGCGGAGGAGACCTTTGAGAGGAGGCCCGGTGACGTTCATGAAGTCGAGCGTGCCGGCGAGCTCGACCAACTGTGACCCTAATCGGCCGGACCCGCGAAGGGCTGTCCCTCGTCTGACGAGTCGAACAGACCAGCGCGCCGCCGCCCGCTCGATTACCCAAATGCCGGCATTGTGGCGGGTCCTGGCGTAGGGATGTCCAGGGTTGCCCAGCCCAACGATGAGGCGCAACGTTACTTCTTCTTCTCTGGTTCCTTCTTCTCGGCCTTCGGAGCCGCGGCCGCAGCCGCGCCCTCCTTTTTCTCACCGGGCTTCGCTTCTCCGGCCGGCGCCGCCGCACCTGGGGCCGCCGCCGCACCCTCTGCCCCTTCCGCCGCCGCCTTGCCTTTCGCCGCGACCTCAGGCTCCTTCGCCCCTTCCGGCCCCGCAGCTTGACTGGTCAGAAGCGCTTCCAGTTTGGCATCAGACATCGGCACCGCGACGCTGACGACCATCTGGTCCGGATCGTCGAGATACCGGACTCCTTCTTTCTTCGCGATTTCCTTCAAGTGGACGCCCTGCCCGATGGTGAGCGGCGAGGCGTCGACTTCGATGAAGTCCGGCAATGCGTCGGGCAAACACTCGACATGCAGCTCGCGGGTGTTGTAGTGCAGGATGCCGCCCTCTTTGACGCCGGCGGGTGTCCCGCCGATCACGTGTACCGGGACCTTGACGCGAATCGGTTTCTCCATGGAGATTTCGAAGAGATCGGCATGAAGGACGTGGCCTTCGACGGGGTCCACCTGGAAATCGCGAAGCAACGCCGTCCGTTTCGGCTTCGATTTCGCCCCGTTGACCGTCAAGGTGATCAAGGCGGTGCTGCCGGCCTGCGACTTCAGAATTTTGACCAACGGCTCAGGATCGATCGTCAACAAGAGACACTCGCCTTGGCCATAGAGCACACCCGGTACTTTGCCGGTCCGACGCAACTGGCGCGCAGCGCCCTTTCCGGAATGTTCTCTCACCGTCACCGCCAAATCGAACTTCATGGTCTTCCTCCGTCCTCTTCTTCAGTCTTCGAGCGGTCTGAGCTACGCAAAGAGCGAACTGACCGACTCATCTTCGTGAATACGCCGGATCGCCTCACCGAGCAGCGGGGCGACCGACAGTTGATGGATCTTTGGACAGGCCGCGTCCTTGCCTCGCAATGGAATCGTGTTGGTCGTGACCATCTGGGTCAAACAGGACTTCTGGATCCGTTCCAAAGCCGGCCCCGACAATACGGCGTGGGTGCAAGCGGTCCAGACTTCTCTGGCGCCCTTGTCGGCGCAGGCCTGCGCGCCCTGGACGATCGTGCCGGCAGTGTCGATCATATCGTCGAGCAAGAGCGCGCTCTTGCCGGTGATGTCGCCGATGATGTTCATGATCTGGGTCTGGTTCGGTCCTTCACGCCGCTTGTCGATGATGGCCAGACTGGCCTGGATGCGTTTTGCGAACGCACGAGCCCGTTCCACGCCTCCGGCATCCGGCGATACGATGACGAGATCGCTGACCTTCTTTTTCGTGATGTAATCCAGCAGTACCGGCAGCGCATAGAGGTGATCCACCGGCACGTTGAAAAAGCCCTGGATCTGTCCCGCATGCAGATCCATGGTGAGGACTCTGTCGGCACCGGCCGTGGTGATCAAATCCGCCACCAGCTTCGCGGTGATCGGCACCCGCGGCTGGTCTTTGCGGTCTTGTCTGGCATACCCGAAATAGGGAATCACTGCGGTAATACGGTTGGCGGAAGACCGCTTGAGGGCGTCGATGATGATGAGCAACTCCATCAGGGAATCGTTGACCGGCTGACAGGTCGACTGCACGACGAACACATCCGCGCCGCGGACGTTTTCCTCAATCTTGATGCGGATTTCCCCGTCGCTGAACGACGATACCGTCGCCTCGCCGAGTTTCACGCCGAGGTAGGCGCAAATCTCTTTGGCGAGGGCCGGATTCGCATTGCCAGAGAAAATCATCAAGTCTCTGCTCATTGATCCCTCGAACGATCCTCGAATGTCTGTTCTAACCAGTGACTGTACGGGCCCGAGCAGGTCGGTCTCGACGGCGGGCGTCGGTGGGCGCGCTCAGTAACCCGCCTACCTGGTTCGCTGCACGCTGTTGAGGAAGCCAACTAAGGGGCTAGACTCTATCGGAATCGACGAGTCCTTGTCAACCGATCCCCGGCAGAATCACCGCACGGACAGAGGGCCGGAACAGGTAGGCACAACAAAGACTTTGAGCGAATTTTTGACGGCCAGGTGAGCTTGCGCCCGCTTGGCTCCCGCCGCCGACTCGAACAGGCCAAACACGGTAGCGCCGCTACCGGAGAGTAGGGCCATCTCCGCCCCCTGATCGATCAAGATTTGCCTGATCCTGCCGAGTTCCGGATGCTTGCCATACACGGGGGCTTCGAAGTCGTTCTCGGCCAGTGCAACGACCGGAGGCCATTGAAGATGGGAATCCCGGTCAAGCGCCTTGTGGGCCGGAGCCAACGGCCGGACCGCCCCTCTGGTCGCATCGAGTTCCTGATAGGCCCACTTGGTTTCCACCCCGAAGCCCGGGTTCACGAGCACCACCCATTTGCCGCCATCGATGGAGAGCGGATTGAGGATCTCGCCCCTGCCGGCAACGGAGGCAGTCGGTCCGTATAGGAAGAACGGGACGTCGCTGCCGAGTGGTTGGGCGATCTCCGCCATTTGAGCCCGCGACCATTCCAGTTCCAAGAGACGGTTGAGCCCGAAAATGGTCGCGGCGGCGTCGCTGCTGCCCCCGCCGAGGCCGGCTCCCATGGGAATCCGCTTGCGGAGTTCAATCTCGAGACCGACGGTCCTCTGCGCCCGGTCGAGCACCGCGGCTGCGGCCTTATACACCAGATTGCTCCGGTCGGCGCCCAATTGAGCATTATCACACGTCAACCGAATGTCGTGATGGGTCGCGGACAACGCGATCCTGATCTCATCTTCGAGCGCCACCGTCTGCATGATGGACCAGAGGTTGTGATACCCATCCGGACGGCGATCCAAGATGCGCAGGATCAGATTGATTTTGGCGGGAGCGGCGACGGTAACGGAAGAGTGGCCTGGGGAGACGGCGCGAGGCTTAGTCACGGCCTCCTTTTATAGCATACTTCTCCAGACGATACCGGAAGGAACGAGTATTGAGTTTGAGCAGTCGCGCGGCTTTCTTCTTCACCCATTTAGATCGTTCTAACGCCTTAACCAGGAGATCCTTCTCGATGCCATTGATCAATTCTTCAAGGTCCAGCCCATCTTCAGGCAGATCCGTCAGCACACCTTGCTGAGGGGCCGGGGCCAGGGCGCGATGCAGCCATCCTCTGATATCAGCGTCCGCCACCGGTGCGCCGGCGGAAAAGGCCACCACCCGCTCGATCAAATTCTCCAGTTCCCGCACGTTGCCGCGCCATTCATGGCTCAACAACACGTGCATCGCCTCCGGAGTCAACGTCGGCGCGGCTTTCCCGCTTTCCTGCGCGAACCGCTCGAGGAAATGTTTCACCAACAGCGGAATATCTCCAGTCCGCAGACGCAGCGGCGGGAGGCGAATGGGGATAACGTCGAGCCGGTAGAAGAGATCCTCTCGGAACGATCCGTCCGCGACGGCTTTTTCCAACTCGCGGTTGGTGGCGGCGATTATGCGCACGTCCACCTTCACGTCCTGGCTGCCTCCGACACGGCGGAATTCCCGCTCCTGAATGACTCGAAGCAACTTGACCTGGATCGTCGGCGTCGTGTCGCCGATCTCGTCGAGGAAAATCGTCCCCCCATTCGCCACTTCGAACAATCCGGCCTTGTTGGCGACCGCCCCCGTAAAGGAGCCTTTCATGTGCCCGAATAATTCGCTTTCGAGCAAGGTTTCCGGAACGGCGCTGCAATTCACGGCAACGAACGGCATGGCGCTGCGTGTGCTGTTGTAATGGATGGCGCGGGCGACAAGTTCTTTTCCGGTGCCGCTTTCTCCGCAAATCAGCACGTTGCTCTTGGCATCGGCGACCTTGCGGACGACGTCGAACACCTTTTGCATGGCCTCGCTTTGCCCGACGATCTGCGCGAACGAGGATTGGCTCGCCATTTCGCGCTTGAGCAGGATATTCTCGGTAGACAGGCGGCGCTTCTCCAACGCATTCCGGATGATGAGTTGCACTTCGTCGACCTGGAACGGCTTCGTCAGATAGTCGTAGGCACCATGTTTCATCGCCTCGACGGCGGAATCCGCGGTGCCGAACGCCGTGACGACCAGCACGACCGTATCGGGGGAAGAGGACTTGACGGCCTTCAAGACCTCCATGCCGTCCGCTTTCGGCATACGCAGGTCCGTGATGACGAGATCGTAGATCTCCTTGCCGACCTGGCTGATCGCTTCCTCCCCGTCGCCGGCCTCCGTCACAGCATACCCCGCCCGCTTGAGCATGATGCTCATGACTTCGCGAAGGCTCTTTTCGTCATCGACGACTAGGATCTTTTCCACGGCGTTCGCCCCTCATGCCATAACCGCAGCCCGTTTTCACCGGAGCGCGGGATACAGACGATAAATGTCGTGCCCCGCTGTTGTGTGCTTTCGACTTTGATCCATCCTCCGTGTAGATCGACGATGCGATGCACGGCGGCGAGCCCCAGGCCCGACCCTTCCGTTTTCGTCGTGAAAAACGGGAGGAAGATCTTGTCCAAGTTCTCTTTCGGAATACCCTCGCCTCGGTCTTGAAATGAGATCTCGATCACTTCGCCTTTGCGACCCCCGACATCAATACGGCGGCAGCCGGTGGTGATCGTCAGTTCCCCGCCGGAAGGCATGGCATCGAACGCATTCACCGCCAAGTTCCAGAACACCTGCCGCATTTGATCCTGATCGATGCGCGCGGGCAAGCTGTCGAAGGCCATGTGAGTTGCGATCGTGATCCTGGACCTGCTTCGCGCTTCATGCTGTACCAGATCCATGGTCTCAGCAAGAATTTTGTTAATATCGTGCTCCGCAAGATTGAGGGCTGGAGGCCGCGCATACTGGAGGAATTCCGTGATGATGGTATCGAGTCTGGTGGCCTCACGGATGGCGATGTCCATCAAGCGGCGATCGGTATCGTCCTTTGCCGTTTCCTTTCTCAGCATCTGCATCGCGCCGGCCAAGGCCCCGAGCGGATTTCTGATTTCGTGTGCCATGCCGGCGGACATCTCGCCGAGATTCGCCAACCATTCCTTGCGTCGCATTTCCGCTTCCAGATCCCTGATCTGGGTGAGATCCTTGAATACGCCGACCAGCCCCGCTTCACGACCTTGCTCCTGCAACGGCGACACGGTCATTCCGAGCACCAGCCGATGTCCCGTCGCCCCCTTACATTCCACTTCGAAACGCGTCATCGTCGGCATGGCACCGGCCTCGGACTCTTCAGAGATCTGGTTGGGATGCCAGTTGAAAACTTCTCTCCATGAGCGGCCGCTGACCTCATGAAGCCCGTATCCGGTAATCTCCTGCGCCGCCGGATTGAACGAGGTAATGAGCCCTTCGGCGTCCGCGGTGTACACACCGCTGCTGATGCTCTGGACGATGCTTTGATGAAATGCCTGGAGCCTGGTCAAGCCCTGTTCCTTTTCGCGGAGTGACCGGTCGGCTTCGTGCAATTGCTCCGCGAGCGTGCCACTCAACAGCCCGACCACAAGGAACGCCAGCCCATACACGCCGAAGGTCTGAAACGTCTCTGCCGGCGTCAGCCGACTCTTCTCGAGCCACCCTGTGCTGCTGAACAGCTCATAGAATTGGAGATTCGTCACGGCTCCAAAGAGAATGATGCAGCCGCAGGCCGTCAACAAACCGACTCGTCGCCTGGGGATAAGACTCGCCACCGCCACCGTCATGATGTAGAACACCGCGAAGGGACTCTCGATCCCACCCGTACGCATGACCAGGATCGTCTCGAGCATGAAATCGATCCCTACTTGCGCCCAAAAGAACTGGGTCAAGGTGGAGAGCGTTTTGACTTTCGGCAGGAGGATTGCCGACGGAATGGTGAGGGCATAGGTGATGGCGATTAGGGTGTAAAACGTTTCAACCCGTTCGCCTTTGGTCACTTGGAACAGAAGGGAGAGACCCAACATCAGGGTGACGATCGCCACCCGCAATGCCATTAACCATCGGAGCCGCGTTGACAGATCTTCCATGCGAGTTGATGACCAGGACCTGAGCGCGAACGACGACTTCGCTGGGGCTGGTTGGAATCCGATACGCGGAGACCGGTCGACTTTGGCGGCAGGCGAACATCATGTTGCCTGCCGCCGGAGTCTCACGATACCGACTATCCGATGGCCGACGCCATTTTGAAGATCGGCAAGTACATGGCGATCACGATGAAGCCGATGACCACTCCCAAGAACACCATCATCATCGGCTCGAGCAAAGACGTCAGCGAGGCAACCGCTTGATCGACCTCATCCTCATAGAAGTCCGCAATCTTTCCCAGCATGGCGTCCAGCGCTCCCGTCGATTCCCCGACGGCGATCATGTGCGTCACCATCTTGGGGAATACCTGACTGGACGCCAGCGGGTCCGCGATCGTCTTGCCGCCGCTGATGCTGACCCGCGCATTCAGCAACGTCTCTTCGATCACTTTGTTGCCTGACGTCTTGGCGCAAATGGACAACCCGTCGAGAAGAGGAACGCCGCTTGAAAGGAGTGTCCCCAACGTCCTCGTGAATTTCGCGACCGAGGCTTTGCGAATGAGGTCGCCGAAGACCGGCGTCTTCAAAAGGAACTTGTCGATGGCCATTCTCCCTTTGGGCGTGGCGTAGTACTTCTTCACTCCAAACACGACACCACCTGCAGCCAACATTCCCACCCACCAATAAGACTGGAAGGCATTGCTGACATCGATGACAATCTGGGTGGGCCCTGGAAGCCCCATCTTGCCGTTCGACAACTCGTCGAACATCTTCGCGAAAATGGGAATGACCCAGATCATGAGCACGCAGATCACGACGAACGCCACACCGAGAATCGCGGCGGGATAGATCATGGCGGACTTGATCTGCCCCTTTAGTTTCATGGCTTTTTCGATGTGTTTGGCCAGCCGGGTCAGAATGGTATCCAGCAAGCCGCCGACTTCACCGGCATGCACCATGTTCACGTACAGATCGTCAAACACTTTCGGATGTTTCTTGAGGGCATCGGAAAAGGTGGAGCCCGCCTCGACCGCCCCTTTCACATCGCCGACGGATTCGCGTAGCACTTTGTTTTCGGATTGCGTCGAGAGGATTTCCAGACACTGGACCAGAGGGAGCCCCGCGTTGATCATTGTTCCGAACTGTCTCGTGAACACGACCAGATCCTTATCGGTGAGCCCGGACCCGAGACTGATGCTGAATCCGCCTTTCCCTACCTTTTCATCCAGGCTGGTGACGACGATGCTTTGCTTACGAAGTTGTTCGACCGCCTCGTCCCGGCTCTTGGCGGACAACTCCCCCTTCTTCACGGCACCCGATCGTGAGCGCCCGACGTATGCAAAGGTCGCCATACAGATCTCCAGCTAGATGTGAGCGACAGCGGCTCGAACGGCTTTGGATTGCGTTACCAGGCGAGTCTACAAACGACCGGAAACCCTGTCAAACAAATGCCAAATCGGCGCAGCCAATGGCTACCCTTGGCTACCCATTGGCGGTATTTGTTCGCCGGTAGCCTCGGTAGAGGTAGTGAAACCCCGACATTACCGTAAATGCCACCGTGCCGAACAACAATGGATCGAGGTGCGCGAGGTCGATGTGGCGGGAACTCAAGAAGATGACGGCAAGTACGTAAGAAAGTTGCAGGAAGGTCGTGCCTTTGCCGAGAAAGGTCGGCGTGATGTCGATGGAAAACTCGGTGAGCTCTGCCACCGCCGTTCCAAGCAGCAACATCGCGTCCCGGCTCACGACGACGATCGTCACCCAGGATGGAATCACGTGGGTGATCGACAGGGTAAGGAAGCCGGACGTGAGCAGGAGTTTGTCGGCCAAGGGATCCAGGAAGGCTCCCAGACGGGTTTTCTGGTTGGCCGCGCGCGCGATAGTGCCGTCCAAGGCGTCCGTAATTCCAGCCGCCAGCAATACCATCAGTGCCTGGTCGAATAATTCGTACACGAGCAGGCCGATGTAGACCGGAATCAACAGGATACGGAGGAGGGTCAGGCTGTTCGGAATATTCATGCCGGTCGGAAGAGCCTCCGAGGCGAAATGAGGTGGGAATGATAGGAGGGGACCTGCGGGTTGTCAACGGCTTGCAGTCCGGTCGGAACCTCCCTATACTGGCGCGGCTTGGCTCCGATCTAGTTTCTGGAGGCGGTATGAGTTCTCTTTCTTCTCTCTTCAAGAAAGAGGGGCTGGTAGAAAAGCACCAACTTGAAGGCGTGGACCCTAGCGCGCGCTATTTCAATCGAGCGATTCTCGTCAACAAAACTCCGTCGGGCTATGCGGCAAAGGTCATGTACGAAGCCTTGACCGTGGAAGGCCCGTCCCAGCCGACGATTTCCGCTGCTGTCGCCGAACTGGTGCAGAAACTTCACCCGCTCGGCTTCACGAAACTGCGGACGCGGGCCAATTTCAAGGGAACGAAGTACCTGGCCGAGAAAGAGACGTGGATCGACTATACGGACCCTGCCTAAACCCATTCACGATCCAGCCCATATACCCGCATAATCAGATCGTGAATGACCGGTCTGAACTCTCGAATCCGTTCATTCCTCCGGCTGGGATGCACACGGTTCGACAGCAGAACCACTTCCACCCTGCGTTGCGGATCGATCCAGAGCGACGTTCCTGTGTACCCCAGATGTCCGAACGACTCCGGTGAAAAGTGCGCGCCGGACGACGAGGGCTCCGTTGGCGTGTCCCATCCCAAGGCCCAGCTAGACCCCGGAATCCGCTCTTCACGACGCGTGAACAACCTGACGAGATCTCGATTTAGGGGTGACGGTTCGTCATGCCACGCCCTCAGCCATGCGTTCGAAATGGCCAACACGGCTTCCGCCGTCCCGAACAAGCCCGCATGCCCGGCTACTCCCCCCATGGCCGACGCATTGTCGTCATGGACCTCGCCGCAGAGATACCGGTGTTTGCTCTCGTGCCATTCCGTGGGTGCAATGCGGCTCCGATCGATAGTCGATTGCGTATCTGGCGGCTCGTGGGGCAGGAACAGCAGCGGCGAAGCGCCGAGTGGTTGAGCCACGCGGGACTGAAACCACCGATCGAGTGAACAGCCTCCAAGCTGCTCGACCATAATACCGAGTACGATGAACCCAAGATCGCTATACAAGCTTCGCGACTGAGGCTCGTACACGAGCGGTTCATCTCTGATCAACCTCAGCACCGCCGGCCTCACCCCGTCGGAGGCGGCGGCCGGCATGACTCCCGGCAACCGTTCATAGAGCGGTCTCCATCCAGGCAGCCCCGCGCAATG